>JALYWF010000177.1 GCA_030852845.1 Pseudomonadota bacterium | reverse complement strand
GCACTTCATCCAGCGGTGCATCCGCCAGTGCCCGAACGCCGGGAAAGCGCGCCATGAAGCGTTCGAAATAGGGAATCACGGCGGCGACCTGCGTCTGCTGCAGCATCACCTCGGAAACCCACACCCGGTAGGAAGAGCGGTCCGCCTGCCATGGCAGGTCGTGGCGGCCGTGGTGGTCGTGCCAGTCGAGCAGCGCCGGCGCGATGGGCGCGGGATCATTCACCCGCGGGCAGTCTCAGCCGCGTGCGCCATGCCACTTGATGGCGTATTGCACCAGCTGGGCGTTGGTGTCGAGCGCGAGCTTGCGCTTGATGGTGAGCCGGTGGGTCTCCACCGTCTTCACTGACAGCGAGAGGTTATCGGCGATCTCGCGCGTGCCCAGCCCCTGGCCGATGAGGCTGATCACCTGCAGTTCGCGGGCCGAGAGCCTGGAGGCCGAATCGCCCTCGTCGGCGTCGCGCGAGGCTAGGGTCTGCTTCAGCGTCTCGCTGATGAAGCGCTCGCCGCGCAGCACGGCGCGCAGCGCGGTGATCAGCTGCTCGGTGGCCGCCTGCTTCATGATGTAGCCGGACGCGCCCTGGGAAATCAGCCGCTCTGCATACACGGCCTCATCGTGCATGGACAGCACCAGCACGCGGATGTCGGGGAAATGCGCGTGCACGTCGCGCACCACATTGAAGCCATCGCCCTGGTCGAGCGAGAGGTCGACCACCAGCGCGTCGGGCTTGAGCTCGCGCACCAGCTTGCGGGCCTCCTGCTCGCTGTGTGCTTCGCCGCACACGGTGAGGTCAGGCTGGGCGTTGATCATCAGCTTGATGCCCTGGCGTACCACCGGGTGGTCATCAACCACCAGCACACGCCGCACATCCTTCTGCGTCACGTTCTGTGTCATTGGCCCTGTCCGTTCTGGCGGGGCAACGGCCACGCAGGCCGCGTGCCGTCTCCCGCAGTGATTCTATCGGAACACTGACCATATACCGCGTGCACGGTGTTGGCCAGTTCACAGAATCCCGATAACGGACTGCGTCATGCGGGGTCCGCTGCATGGACAGCGGATTCCCGGATGCCGCGGGAGGATTCCCCGCGCTAGAGCTGGACGCTGAAGTCCCCGTCCTTCGGGTTGATCTCGAAGCGGCCCTGCTGCACGGCCGACACCCACTTGGTGGTCTTCAGGAAACCGCCGAAGGCGAACAGGTGCACGCTCTCGAAGCTGGAACCGGAGGCATTGGCCGCCGCCAGCGTGGTGACCACCTCTTCGGGACCGCTGTCTTTCAGCAGGCCGGCGATCAGGCTGGCCTTGCCGCTGGTGAGCGCGCGGATCGAGGCGCCCGCGCCGCAGATCTTGGCATAGCGCAGCAGCGTCTTGATGCTGGCAGGACCGCCGAGGCCGGGGCGGATGGTGTTGGTGATGCCATTGGCGCGCATGATCTTTTCCCACTCGATGATGGGCTCGGCTTCGAAGCACACCTGCGTGGTGAATTTCAGCTCGAAACCCTGTTCCTTCGAGAGGGCGACCTTGCGGGCCTCGAACTGGCGCTGCTGCTCCACGGTCATGTGGGCGTGGCCTTCCGGATGTCCGGCCATGTACTTGGTCTTGATGCCGGCCCGGGCGAAATGGCCGGTCTCCAGCACGCCGATGGTGGAATCGAAGGCGCCCTCGGGCTTGGGCATGTCACCGGCGATCAGCAGCATCTTCTTCGCGCCTGCCACCTCGGTGAGCTTGCGCGCGATCTCGGCCACTTCGGCGGCGTCCTTGATGCGGCGGCAAGGCACGTGCGGCACGGCGTTGAAGCCGGCCTCGCCCACGGCCTTGGCCGCGGCGGTGAGATCATCCCAGGTCTGGTTGGGGAACAGGGCGATGAAGATGTCCGTATTCTTTGGCACCAGCGTTGCAGCCTCGGCAAGGAACTCGGTGTCCTTGCAGGTCATCTCGATCGAGGCATTGGCGAGCAGCGCGCGGATCTGCGCACTGGTTGCAGTCGTTACGGACATGAGGGACGGATCTCCTTTTTCACCTTGAAGCAGAGCAGCGCCGCGGCGAGCAGCAGCCACCCCAATGACAGCGAACCTGCACCACCACCGCCATCGACAGGCTGCAGCAGCGGCGCATTGACGATCACGGCGGCGTAGGCATTGCGCACGATTGCCGGCGTGTTCTCGTCGCCATCATCGGCATCGGTGCAACTCAGCGAAAACATCATTGCACCGGGAATGAGGGTGAAGGTCTGGCTGCCGGACGGATCGGTGGGATCCTTCCAGTCGGCATTGCCGCCACCCTTCTTGCAGGTGGAACCGGCTGGGGCGTTCCAGGTCAGCGTGACCGGCGTTCCGGCCGTGACCTCGTTCGCCGAGACCGTGAACTCCACGGGCAGCGGGCCGCCGGTGCTTTCTTCCAGGCGGACGATGGCGCCATAGCCGGAGTCGCCATTGCCTTCTGAATAGCTGACGGCATAGATGGTGCCATTGGCCAGCAGCAGGCCCGCGTGCGGGGAATGGCCATCGACGGTGGTGCCCATGAAGCCATGGAGCAGGGTAAACGCGCCGTCCGGTGCGATTTTCCAGGCGGTGCCGGCGTGGTAAGCGCCGCCGGCACGCGTGGTGCCATAGAAATTGCCGAGGTCATCCTGCACCACCGGCGCCAGCGATCCGCTGCCACCGAAGTACGGACCCCGGAAAGCATGCACCACGGACACCTCTGCGCCCGGAGTCATGCGGAACAGGGTGCCGTGGCCATGCTGGCCGCCCTGCGGCGTGGTGCCGTAGAAATTGCCGTCAGCAGACAGCATGAGCGCGGCGCGCGGATTGGCGCCGGTGGCGTTCACCGCCAGGCCCTCGTCGTTGAATGACCCGAGCCTGGGGAACGAGTACAGCACCTCATGGTTGCCGGTGGTGGCAATGCGATAGATGGTGCCGCGATTGCTGGAACCGCCGACCAGCGTGGTGCCGTAGAGCAGGTCGTCGGGACCGACGATGAGGGCGCCCTCGGGATTCTCTCCATCGGACCCGTTGAACTCGTGGATCACCGAATATTCGGTACCGTCGGCAGCGATGCGCCACACCGTGCCCTTGTTGCGCGCGCCGCCGTTGAGGGTGGTGCCGTAGAGGTAACCGTCGGGGCCGAAGACGACGCCCGTGTAGGGCAGCGCCGCATTGTTGTCGCCACCGCCGAAGTTGTGCAGGATGGTGAACGTGCCATCGAGGGTGACGCGGAACAACGTGCCGAGGCCTTCCCCGCCGCCGAAATACGCCGTGCCGTAGAGGCTGTCATCGGAACCCGGCCCCTGGACCAGCGCGCCGAAGAGGCTGACGCCCTCGGTACCGTCGCCCTTCAGCGCATAGACCGTGCTCAGCTGGTGGGAAGGCGTGAGCCGCGCGATGGCGCCCGTGCCCTCACCGCCCGCGGAGGAACCGAAATAGATATTGCCATCGCGGCCGAGCAGCAGCCCGCCGCGCACCTGGCGCGGGGCGTTCTTGTACTCCGTTCCCGGCGATGACAGCACCGCCGTGGGCAGGAGGTTGGCATGCTCCGTTCGCTCGGCCGTCAGGCCGGGTTGCGCCATCAGGCCAGCCAGCGCAAGCGGAATTAGCGCGGCGAGACGCCGCGAATGACGGATCAACTGCATGGATTTCCACACCCCGGGTAGCGGGGCATTACAGCACAGCCCTCGCCGCGCCGGGAAGCAGGGTGGCGGAATCGTAACGCGGCCTGCGCGCGGCCCGCCGCGCGGGGCCGCCGCTACTCGTACCGCAGGGCGTCGATGGGCGTCAGGTTCGCGGCCTTGCTGGCCGGCAGGATGCCGAAAACCATGCCGATCAGCATGGAAAACAGGCATGCGCCGCTCACAGCCCACCAGGGCACCGCGGGTGCGGGAAAGTTCGGGATGAGCCCTGCCACGCCATAGGCCAGCGCAAAGCCGATCGCCATGCCGATCAGACCGCCGATCAGTGCGAGGACCATTGCCTCGATCAGGAACTGCAGCATGATGAACCGGCGCGGCGCCCCCAGCGCCTTGGCGATGCCGATTTCGCGGGTGCGTTCAGTGACTGACACCAGCATGATGTTCATGATCCCGATGCCGCCCACGAGCAGCGAGATGCCCACCACGCCCGCCACCACGGCAGTGATGGTGCCGGTGATGCTGTTGAAGGTGTCGATGAATGACTGCGAGGACTCGACGCGGAAATCGTCGAGGTCGTCGGCGCCGATGCCATGCGCGCGGCGCATCAGCGCGCTCACCTGCTGTTTCACGTTCTCCACCATGTCGGGGTCGTCGACGGTGAAGGTGATGGAGATGTCGGGCCGCGCCGCCGAGGCATTGAATGTCAGGGCGGTCTGGAAGGGCATCACCGCAAAGGCGTCCTGGCTGAAACCGAACACCTCGCCCAGGGATTCGGCCACGCCGATTACCTTGAACCACTCCCGGCCGATCTGCACGAACTCGCCTACAGGATTATCAGGCAGATCGAGTTCGCGCACCATGTCGGCGCCCAGCACCACCACGCGGCGGCGGCTGTCGTCATCGCTGCGGGTGACGAAACGGCCGAGACGCGGGAACATGCGCCGCACGTCCTGCATGCTCTCGCTGGTGCCGAAGATCTGCCCGGCCGCCGAGCGCGCGCCATAGGTGATCTGTCCCACTGGCACCTGCAGCACCGGCGTGATGCTGGAGATGCCATCGATGCGGTAGCGCAGCTCATCGAGATCGGTGAGACGCAGCCGGTTGATCTGGCCGCGCATCTGGTGCTCCGGCGGCGTGTCGGCGCGCAGCTGCAGCGCGGTGGAGCCCAGTCCCTCGAACTGCTGCGAGATAGAAGCCGACATGCCCTGCACCAGCGCGATCACGCAGATCACCGAGGCCACGCCGATGATCACGCCCAGCATGGTGAGGAAGCTGCGCAGTCGGTGCGCCTGGATGGCGCCCAGCGCGGAACGCAGGCACTCCTGCAGCGCGTAGATCAGGCGTCGCGAGGCGCCGGCGTCGTCGAGCAGCAGCGGCTCAGCCATTGAGGCGGTCCTCGGCAATGCGGCCGTCATGCAGGCGCACCTGGCGGCGGCAGATGGACGCAATGCCCGGATCATGCGTGACGATCACCACGGTCTGGCCATCGGCATGCAGCTGGGCGAACAGGTCCATGATCTCGCGCGCCGTGCGGCTGTCGAGGTTGCCGGTGGGCTCGTCGGCCAGCAGCAGCTCCGGGTGACCCACCAGCGCGCGTGCCACGGCCACGCGCTGCCGCTGGCCACCTGAAAGCTCGTTGGGACGATGGCCGGTGCGGTCGGCCAGGCCCACGCGCTCCAGTGCGTGCCTGGCATGCTCGCGCCGCGCCTTTGGCGCGATGCCGCGGTAGATCAGCGGCTGCGCCACGTTGTCGAGCGCGGTCATGCGCGGCATCAGGTAGAAATTCTGGAACACAAAACCGATCTTGCGGTTGCGCACCGAAGCCAGCTGCTCCTCGTCGAGGCCGGCCACCTCCTCGTCGTCGAGGCGGTAGTGGCCGCGGGTGGGCGTATCGAGGCAACCGAGGATGTTCATCATCGTGGACTTGCCCGATCCGGATGCACCGGTGAGGGCGAGGAACTCGTTGTTGCCGATCGTCAGGTCGACGTCGGAGAGCGCCGGGTAGGCCTCTCCACCCAGCTGGTAGATCTTGGTGATGCCGGTGAGCTCGATCACGGGCTCGCCGGTGCCGCAGCAGCGTCGCCGGCAGCGGAAGCGCCAGCCACCTCCGTGGCAGCCGCCCGCTCCTTCACCCGGTCACCATCGCGCAGGAATCGCAGCACCCGGGGAGGACCTGCGGCGATGCGGGCGCCGGGGGTAAGCCCCTTCTGCACGGCGATCCAGGTGTCGTCGGCGATGTCCACCTCGACGGGCACCTTGCGTGCGATGCCGTTGTCGACCACGAACACACTGGCCTTCGCCGGCTCGTTGCGGTCCTCGGAGTCTTCGTATTGCACGGCCTGCACCGGCACGGCAGGCACCGGCGGGGTGTCGGCAGCGCGTGTTGCGATCTCGGCCCGGCAGCTCATGCCGGTGTGGAACTTCGTGCCGTCGGAGGTGCTGAGCCGGATCTTCACCGGGTAACTCTTGCCCTGCCCCTGCACCGTGCGCGGCGACACGGCCACTGTCTCGACCACACCCTCCCATGACTGGTCGGGGAAGGCTGCAGGCACGATGCGGGCCGTCTGGCCCGGCACCACGCGCGCCACGTCGGTCTCGTTCACGTTCACCTCGGCGTACATGTTCGAGATGTCGGAGATGGTCATCAGGTCGGAGCCGGCGATGCTGGTGGCGCTGGGCACGGCAGTCTCGCCAACCTTGATGATGAGCTGCGTGACGCGCCCATCGATAGGCGCCCGCAGCTCGGTCTTGGCCAGCTGCTCGCGCGCCTCGTTGAGGCGCGCCTCGGTCTGCACCGCGTTCTCGGTGGAGACATTGAGCTCCACGCGCGCCTGGTCGCGCTGTGAGCGCACCTCGTCGTAGGTGTTGGCATCGACCACGCCGCTGGTGCGCAGCTGCTCGTAGCGCTTCCACTTGGTCTCGATGGTGTCCATGGCGACCTGCGAGCGCTGGATCGACAGCCGCGACTGGCGCAGCGCAGCCTCCAGCGCATCGACCTGGGTCTGCAGCGTGGCCGGGTCGAGCCGCAGCACGGGCTGTCCGGCCTTCACCGGGTCGCCCTCTTTCACGTAGAGCGCCTTGACCCGCCCCATCACCTCGGAGCCCAGCCGGATCTCGGTCTGGTAGGTGAGGCTGCCGGAAGCCAGGATGGTGGGCGTGATCACGCGTGACTCCACGACGACCATCTCCACTTCCTTGGCATCTGCGCCGCCCATGTTCTTCAGCACCACCGGCACCGCCAGCAATGCCACCACGCCTGCCGCCAGCAGGATCTTGCCGCCTCGGGTCATGCTTACCTCAACGCAAAGAAAGCCCAGATGCCGTAGACCAGCACGAACGGCAGGGCGGCAACGACGATGCAATAAGTCCAGCTGCGCCCGGCCCAGACCTTCAGGCCCATGGCAGTCAGGTACACGGAGACGAGCTGCAGCAGGTTCACGTTGCTGAACAACGAATAGCCCTTGGCGCCGGGCTCGAGGTGGAACGCCAGCTCGTTGAGCGACAGCGGCTGCAGGGCCGCCTGCGCCACCTGGTTGTTGCTGGCGGTGAGCAGCGCCAGGCCGGCGAGCAACGTGCTCGCCAGCATCACGGGCACCGTGCACCACGCCGCCAGCGCGAACCAGTGACGGAAGCTGCGCTCCAGGCCAGTGATCTTGGTGGCCAGCAGCAGGTAGAGGGCGCTGATCAGGGTCATCAGCGCCAGAGCAATTGCGCCGACAACCGCGGCAAGGCCTGCACGGAATCCGGCCTGGTCGGCGGCGGTGCGCGCCATGCGGGTGATTTCCGCATCGGTGAGGTTGGCCCCCAGCGAAGTGGCCCTCACCTGCTGGTCGACCAGCCATTCCATGTCGACGAACATCACGTACCAGAGCGCAAGGCCGGCCTGCAGCAACATCATCACCAGCAGCGGCCACCAGAAACGGGGTCGCGCATCCAGCTCCGCGAATGCCCGGCGCGGCTCGAATATGAGCCCCTGCAGAATGCCAAGATTGTTCATGTTCCCCGGGCCTGTCCGTTGCGGTGGATTTTCTGGTTCCCGCCGTACAGTCCGGTGGGTGGATCAGTCCTTACACCATTGTAAGGACCAGCCAGCCCGCCCGACTATCCTTTGCCGATGGATGACCCGGACCGCGAACGGCGCTTTCTGGCCCTGCTGAACGCCAACCTGCCCGCGCTGGGTCGCCTGGCGGGCAGCTATGCCAGTCGCACCGCCGAGCGCGAGGACCTGGTGCAGGATATTGCCCTTGCCCTCTGGCAGGCGCTGCCCCGCTTCCGCGGCGAGAGTTCCGAGCGCACCTTCCTGTTCCGCATTGCCCACAACCACTGCATCGACCACATCACGCGGCGCCGGCCCATGGCCTCGCTGCAGGACCTGGAACTCGACCCGGCCGATGGCGCCCGCTCCATCGAATCCTCGCTGAGCCAGCAGCAGGAGTCCGCGCGACTGATGGCCGCAGTGCGGCAGCTGCCGCTGATCCAGCGCCAGGTGGTGGTGCTGGCGCTGGAAGACATGGACTACGCGGAAATCGGCGCAGTCCTCGGCATCACCGAGAACAACGTGGGCGTGCGCCTGAACCGGGCCCGCGCCACCTTGCGTAAACTGATGGGAGAGTCCCCATGAATCCCCAATCCGATTTCGGCGCGCTGAAACAGCAGTGGCAGTCCGGCTCGCAGCCGCTGCCCGACATCGCCGCGCTGCGCGAGCGCGTTACCGCCGACACCCGCTCGCACTGGCGCGCGCTGGCACTGGTGATGGTGATGACCGTCGCCATCCTCGCCAGCTCGCTGGGCTTTGCCGTGCGCAGTGGCGAGCCGCCGGCGTGGCTGAGCTTCGGCTTCTCGGTGCTGTTCGCCACGCTGGTATGGTCGGTGGCATTGTGGCTGTCGCGCGGCACCTGGCGGCCGCGCGACGACACCATCGCGGCCGCGCTCGACCTGTCGATCCGCCGCTGCCGTTCGATGATCCTGGCCGCGCCCGTGGGCATCGCGCTTTATGTCGTGGGGCTGGTGGGTTCTCTGGCCTGGAAGGACCGGCTGTTCGGCGTGGACTGGCCCGGCGTGCTGGGTACGCCCTCGATGATCATTGCCGGCTGGATTGGCGCCCCGCTGTACGCGGCAGGCATGTTCTGGAATGCACGCCGCCAGCGCTCGCGCCTCAGAGTATTGATGGATCTGAAGCGCCAGCTCCATGAAAGCTGAGCGGGCCCACAGGGCCCAGACTGGTTATTGATCCCGCCTCGGCTTATGCGTCACTGACAAGAATAAATAGGTTGGCGAGCCGCGTCGGATAGCCGATCCTGCGCGATCCTTATGCCAGCCCCCCCCTCCACGGAAATCCCCGTCGACGAGATCGACCGCGAGCACGCCGAACTCGGCCTGCCGCCCATGGAGGAAGAAGTCGCCCGCCCGGGCAAGTCACCGCTGATGCAGGTGACCACCTACCTGATCATGGCCGTGCTGGTGGCGCTGGCGGGTTACCTGCTGTTCCTGCTGTTCGGCGTGGAGCACGAACGCTCCGCCACCCAGATCGTCAGGGATGCGTTGCATGACGAGCAGTTCTGGTGGGCCGTGGGCGTGGGCCTGCTGGCGCAGATGGTGGATGGTGCACTGGGCATGGCCTATGGCCTCACGGCCAGCAGCTTCTTGCTGGCCACCGGGGCCTCGCCGCTCTCTGCCAGCGGCGCGGCGCATCTGGCCGAGGTGTTCACCACCGGCATCTCTGGCGTGTCGCACCTGCGCATGGGCAATGTGAACCGGAAGCTGTTCCTCAGCCTGGTGATCCCCGGCGTGATCGGCGGACTGATCGGCACCTATGTGCTGGGCAACATCGACGGCAAGCTGCTCAAGCCCTGGATCAGCCTGTACCTGCTGCTGATGGGGCTCTACGTGCTGGTGCGCGCCTTCCGGCGCATCATCCTGGTGAAGACCGACGTGCGGCCGTCGCGCGTGGTGCCGCTGGCCCTGTTTGGCAGCTTCATGGATACCACCGGTGGCGGTGGCTGGGGCCCCATCGTGACCACATCGCTGGTGGGCGCCGGGCATGACCCGCGCACCACCATCGGGTCGGTGAACTTCGCCGAGTTCTTCCTCACCGTGGCGGTGTCGGCGGCGTTCTTCTCGATCCTGGAGGCCAGCATCTGGCTCACGGTGACGGGACTGGTGCTGGGCGGGATGTTCGCCGCACCGTTCGCCGCTTATGTGACGCGGCATGTGAAGACGCGCTACCTGCTGGTGCTGGTGGGCACGCTGATCAGCGGGATCAGCGTGTATAACCTGGTGGTGGCGTTCTCGGGTTGATGGCGCCGACTGGCGGCGCAATGGAATCGGCGCGCCGGCCGTTCTAGAATCGGCGCAGGTCGCGGGTGTAGTTCAATGGTAGAACTGTAGCTTCCCAAGCTACTAACGTGGGTTCGATTCCCATCACCCGCTCCATCAATCCCTGAAGCGAAGGTTCCCGCGCGTCAGCTGCCCGACGGAGCTGCAGCCCATCAGCTTCATGCCGCGCTCCAGTTCATTGCGCATCAGGCGCAGCGCCCGTTCCACGCCTTGTTCGCCCGCCGCGGCCAGCGGGAACAGGTAGTAGCGACCCAGTCCCACGGCCCTGGCGCCCAGCGACAGCGCCTTGAGCACATGCGTGCCACGCTGCACACCGCTGTCCATCATCACGTCGATCCTGTCGCCCACGGCATCGACAATCTCGGCGAGCTGGTCGAAGGGACTGCGCGAGCCGTCGAGCTGCCGGCCACCGTGGTTCGACAGGATGATGCCGGTGCAGCCGATGTCCACCGCGCGCCGCGCATCCTCCACCGACATCACGCCCTTCAGGCAGAACTGGCCGCCCCACTCCTTCACCATGCCTTCCACGTAGTTCCAGTCCATCGACTGGTCGAGCATCTCGCTGAAGTAGCGGCCGATGGAGATCGGCGTGCCCTTCATGTCGATGTGTTCCTCCAGCTGCGGCAGCCGGAAACGTTCCCGGCAGTAGTAGTTGATGCCCCAGGAGGGTTTCATCGCGAACTGCAGCAGGCTGCCAAGGCCCAGCTTCATGGGGATTGCGAAGCCGGTGCGCAGGTCGCGCTCGCGGTTGCCGCCGGTGATGGTGTCGACGGTGAGCATCATCACGTCGATGCCGGCTTCTTTGGCGCGCTGGAGCATGGCGCGGTTGAGGCCATGGTCCTTGTGCACATAGAACTGGTAGCACTGCGGCGTCGAGTAGGCCTTGCGCAGTTCGGTGATGCTCGTTGTGCCCAGTGAGGACACGCCGAACATGGTGCCGAAACGCGAGGCGGCCGCGGCGACGGCCCGCTCACCCGTATGGTGGAACAGTCGCTGCAGCGCCGTGGGAGAGCAGTAGACCGGCAGCTCGAGCTTCTGGCCCATCACCGTTACCGACAGGTCGATCTGCTGCACGCCGCGCAGCACATTGGGCACCAGGTCGCAGCGGTCGAAGGCCGAGGTATTGCGCCGGTAGGTCAGCTCGTCATCGGCTGCACCGTCGATGTAGTTGAACAGCGGCCCCGGCAGGCGCTGGCGCGCGAGGCGACGGAAATCCTGGAAATTGTGGCAGTCGGACAGGCGCACGATGCAAACCGCTCAGGACGCGTACGCGTACACGGTGGCCAGCACGCCGAGCACGCTGGCCAGCAGCACGCTGTGCTTGATGGTGAAACGGAACAGCCTGGCCTCTTCCGAGCGCTTCATGCCGGTGGCTGCCACCGCCACGGCGATGCTGGTGAGGCTGATCATCTTGCCCATCACGCCGCCGGCCGAATTCGACGCGGCCATCAGGGCCGGATCGAGACCCAGGCTGTTCGCGGTGACCACCTGCAGGTTGCCGAACAGGGCATTGGCAGAGGTGTCGCTGCCGGTGAGGAACACGCCGAGCCATCCAAGCAGGGCGCTGAAGAAGGGGAACAGCGCGCCGGTGAGGGCAAACGCCTTGCCCAGGGTGACCGTGGCGCCGCTGTAGTTCATCACGTAGGCCAGGGCCAGCACGCACATCATGGTGAGCAGCGAGAACGTCAGCTGCCGGCCCACGCGCGCGAGGATGCCGAAATACCTGCCCACGGAAACGCGCAGCACGATGGCGGCGGCCACGGTCGCGAGCGCGCAGGCCGTGCCCGCCGCGGCCAGCCAGTTGAAGGTGAAGCGGGCGGCGTAGGGCGTGGGCTCCGCCACCATCGGCGCGGAACGAACGATCTGGTCATGCAGGCCGGGCCACTCGAACACCAGGTTGGTGGTCTCCAGCATCGCCTTGGTGAAGGGGTTGCCCCACACCAGCACGAACAGCACCAGGAACAGGTAGGGAGACCAGGCCAGGATCGTGGGGCCGAAGCCATGTTTCTCTGGCAGGACCGCCGCTCCGTGCTCACCGGGCAGCACGAAGGTATCTGCCGGCTGCCACACCTTGAACAGCACCACCAGGCCCACGATGGCCGTGAGCGCCGCCAGGATGTCCACCAGCTGCGGACCGACGAAATTCGACACCAGGAACTGTACGCCGGCGAAGCAGATGCCGCAGACCAGGGCTGCGGGCCACACGCCGCGCAGGGCCTTCATGCCGCCCATCACGTACACCAGGTAGCCGGGAATCAGCAGCGAGACCGGCGCGCACAGGCGGCCTACCCAGGAGCTGAGCTCCAGCTCCGACAGTCCCGTGGTACCGGCGAGCGTAACCACGGGCACGCCGATGGATCCGAACGCCACGGGTGCGGTGTTGGCCAGCAGGCAGATGCCCGCAGCGAAGTAGGGTGAGAAGCCCAGGCCCGCCAGCATGGCCGCCGCCACCGCCACAGGCGTACCGAAGCCGGCCGCACCTTCAATGAAAGCGCCGAAGGCAAAGGCGATCAGGATGGCCTGCAGGCGCCGGTCGGTGGTGAGGCCGCCGATCGAGTCCTTGATGATGGCGAACTTGCCGGTCTCTTCAGTGATGCGATAGAGCACCACCGCCCAGTACACGATCCAGCCGATGGGCAACAGCGCGAAGGCGGCGCCCATGCCGGCGGAACTGGCCGCCAGCTGCACCGGCATGTCGTACACGGTGATCGCGATGACCAGTGCCGTGGCCAATCCGGCAAGGCCGGCGATCCAGGCCGGTTTGCGCAGAACGCCGATCAGCAGCAACGGTACGATGATTGGCAACGCCGCAGCGGCGGCGGACCAGCCCAGGCTGTCCAGCAAAGGCTGGTAATTTTGCTCCCACATGACCGCCTAGTTTGGGCCAAGCGATGGTCACCGCGCCAGCGGATATGAGACGGGCCGGGCCATAACCCCACGACGCGGCCGGACTGTCCTCTCAATAGACGACGCCGACCTCCGCGTCGTAGCGATCCCAGGCGGCCTGCATCTCGGCCAGCTTCTGCGGCTCCGTGGCCGAGAGGTCATGCTGCTCCTCGCGGTCGGTGGCGAGGTTGAACAGCTGCCAGCGGCGCTGCGCGGGTGGCAGGCGCTGGTCCCACACCAGCTTCCAGTCACCCTGCCGCACGCTGCGTGGTCCGCCCTGCTCCCAGCCAAGGATGTCGGCATCGGTGTAGACGGCCTGGGCCTTGCCGAGCAGCACGGGCAACAGCGACCTGCCACGCGGCGGCAGCACTTCGTGGCCGCGGAACTGCGTGCCGGGATGCGTTGTGCCGGCGGCGTCGAGGAAGGTGGGCAGGATGTCCATCACGGTACCCACCGCATCGGATTGCGAGCCCGCCTTCACCCGACCGGGGAAGTGCGCGAAGGCCGGCACATGGATGCCGCCCTCCCAGCCAGTGCCCTTGTGGCGATTGAAGGGCGTCATGCTGGCGCTGGCCCAGTTGGCGCCATACATCACGTAGGTATTGCCGGCGCCCAGGTTGTCGAAGCTGTGGTCGTACTCCTTGCCGATGTGGTCCTTGTAGGGAGCGTTGAGATCCAGCCGGCTGGACTCGGCGCCATTGTCGGAAGAGAACACGATGAGGGTGTTGTCGAACTCCCCGATCTGCTTCAGGTAGGCCACGAACTCGCCCACGTAGGTGTCCAGGTCGCTGACCATGGCCGCGTAGATCTCCATGCGGCGGGCGTTCTCGCGCTTCTCCTGCTCGGGAAGTTCATTCCAGCGGGGACGGAAGCGGGCATTGTCGATGGGCTTCGCATCACCGGGCAGCAGCCCCAGCTCCTTCTGGCGCGCGAAACGCTGGGCATAGAGGGCCTCGTAGCCGGCGTCATACTTGCCCTTGAACTTCGCGATGGTTTCCTTTGGTGCCTGCAGCGGCCAATGCGGCGTGGTGTAGGCCAGCCACGCGAAGAAGGGTTTGCCTTCAGCGCGATCCTGTTCGATGAAGCCGGTCATCTTCCTCGTGTAGTCGCGCACCGAATACCAGTCCGCGCCCACGTTGACGATCTCGTCCTGGTCGAAGAAACGCGCGTCCTGCGGACCGCGCCAGTCCCAGGAACCCAGGTGCGCGGCGCCGTCGAGCGAGGCGAACACGCGCTTGAAGCCGCGGGCATGCGGGCCGGTTTCCGGCGTTGCGCCCAGGTGCCACTTGCCCACCATGTAGGTGTTGTAGCCGGCGTCGGTGAGCAGTTCGGGGAGTGCAGCGACGCGGAGGTTCAGGTGACCCTCGTAGCCAGGTTGTCCCTTCTGTTCCTCCCGCCGCGGCGCGCCCTGCACGCCCATGCCGGCCTGGTGGTTGTCCATGCCCGACATCACCATCGCGCGCGTGGGCGCGCAGCTCATCGCGGCGTAGAAGTTGGTCAGCAACATGCCGTTCTTCGCCAGCGCGTCGAGATTGGGCGTGGGGATCTCGCCGCCGAACGCGCCGATGTCCGAATAGCCCATGTCGTCAGCCAGGATGTAGACGACGTTGGGACGCTTTGCGGTGGCCGCCTTGTCCGCGTCCTTCTGCCCCGTGCAGGCCACCAGGGCACAGGCGGTGACCGCCAGCGCCAGTTTCAGGCCAGCGCGCGCGACCTCAATAGATGACGCCGTTCTTTTCATCGTATTGGTCCCATGTTGCAAGCATCTGCCGGTAGCGGTCCGGATTCGCAGCCGCCACGTCGTGCTGTTCAAAGGGATCGGTGCCCAGGTCGAACAGCTGCCAGTGGCGTTCCTTCTCGGGCAAGGCGTGGTCCCACACCAGCTTCCAGTTGCCCTGGCGCACGGCGCGGTGGCCGAAGAGCTCCCAGCCAAAGGTGGCGTCCTGCGCATGAGCGGCCTTGGCCCTGCCTTCGAACACCGGCAGCAGAGAAATGCCCTGCGGCGGCAGCACGGGCTGGCCTTGCCAGGTGGTGCCCGGATGCTGCGTGCCGGCCAGTTCGAGGAAGGTGGGCAGCAGGTCCATCACCGTGCCCACCGCATCGCTGCGCGTGCCCGCGGGCACCCTGCCCGGGAAATGCACGAAGGCCGGCACGTTGGTGCCGCCCTGGAAGGCGGTGAACTTGTGGCGGTTGTGCGGCGTGGCACCGGCACTGGCCCAGTTCTCGCCGTACATCACATAGCTGGTGGCACTGCCGATGTTCTCGAGGCTGTGGTCGTATTCCTTGCCGACGTGGGCGGCGATGGGGGCCCTCAGGTCACGCCGGTCAGGCTCCGCGCCGTTGTCGGAGCTGAAGATGATGAAGGTGTTGTCGTACTCCCCGATCTCTTTCAGATAGGCGATGAGCTCGCCCACATAGGTGTCGAGGTCGCTCACCATCGCCGCGTAGATTTCCATGCGGCGCGACTCGAAGCGTTTTTCCTCGGCGCTGAGCGTGTTCCAGCGCGGCTTGAAACGGGCGTTGTCGATTGGCTCCGCGTCCTTCGGTGCCAGGCCCAGCTCCTTCTGCCGCGCGAGGCGCTTTGCGTACAGGGCCTCGTAGCCTTCGTCGTACCAGCCCTTGAACTTCGCGATGGATTCCTTCGGCGCCTGCAGCGGCCAGTGCGGCGCGGTGTAGGCCATGTAGGCGAAGAAGGGCTTGCCCTCGGCCCGGTCCTGGCCGATGTACTCGATCATCTTCTTCGTGTAGTCACGCGTGGTGTACCAGTCGTCGCCCACGGTCACCAGCTCGTCACCATCGAAGTACTGCGCAGGCTGGGGGCCGCGCCAGTCCCAGCCGCCCAGGTGCGCGGCGCCATCGACCGAAGCGAACACGCGGCGGAAGCCACGTGCATGCGGCCCGGTCTCCTTCGTATTGCCCAGATGCCACTTGCCCACCATGTAGGTGTTGTAGCCGGCCTCGGCCAGCAGGGCAGGCATGGGGGCGATGCGGAAGTTCAGGTGTCCTTCGTAGCCGGGCTGGCCCTTCTGGTCTTCGCGGGTGGGCACACCCATCACGCCCAGACCAGTGAGATGGTTGTCGGTGCCCGACATCAGCATGGCGCGCGTGGGCGAGCAGGTCATGCTGGTGTGGAAGCCGGTGAGCATCATGCCGTTGCGGGCCAGCTGGTCGAGATTCGGCGTGGGAATCTCGCTGCCGAACACGCCGACGTCGGCGTAGCCCAGGTCGTCGGCAAGGATGTAAATGATGTTGGGACGTTTCGCTGCCGCGCCCGCCCCCGCCTGTGGATCTTCAGACTGGCGCGCACAGGCTGCCAGCACCAGTGCCGCGCCAAGCACGGCATACAGTTTCCAGATATTCATGACCGGTTCTTACCCCTCGCGGGGCGAGGGTACAGAAAATCCGCCGACAGCAAAGCGCTGCCGGCGGAGCCAGCGCGACGTTGGTTATCAGTTCAGCCCGGCGCGCAGCACCAGGCGCAGTTCGCGACCGAGCAGCAGGATTTCATCCTTGTTCAGCGCCACCGCATTGCGCTGGAGGCTGTTGGTGAGGTTGCGGCCCACGAGGGCGAACTCCACATTTCGACTCGCGCCCCATGGCCGGAATGCGAACTCGGCATCGACATTGGTGAACGCCGCAGTGGATGTTTCACCGGCGCCGGTGCGGGACTGTCGGCCCGAATAGCGAACGGACAGGCGCGCGTCGACGCGCGCGTGCTGCCAGGAGAGGCTGCCTCCGATGCGATAAGGCGGTATGCGTGGCACATGGCCTCCGTCATTGAACTTCGCACGCACCACATCAGCGGTGATTTCCAGGTGCAGGTCGCCAGCTGCCGTTTCCAGCAGCTCGATTTCGGCATGGCCCTCGGCGCCGTGGAAGCGTGCATTGCGCTGGGTGTAGAGCAGTTCGGCCAGCTCTTCACCTTCGCCGGGCACACAGATTCCTGCCTCGCTGCAGGTGCGGCCGGTGAGCTCGCCGAAGATGTAGTTGCGGAAATCACTCGCCCAGAGAGAACCGTCCGCATGCAGCCGCCCGGTGCCGCGCCAGCGCAGCGAAAGCTCGGCCGCGTGCGCGCGCTCGATGCGCAGCTGCGGCGCGCCGATCTCCCAGGTGCCGCTTGCCTCGTGCACGCCGCGCGCATACAGCTCGGTCTGCGCCGGCGCGCGGGCTGCGGAAGACAGCGACAATCCCGCGCGCCAGGTGGGCGCCGGGTCGAATACCACGCCGGCCGCGGCGCTGAGCGGTGTGAAGCGGCGCGCGGTGGGTACATCGTCGGCGGGTGTGCCATCGACCTGCACGCCTTCTACCCGGGCACCAGCCTGGATCCGCAGCCGCGGGAACGGGCGCATTTCGGTGAAGCCGAACACGGCCCGGCTGTCGGTGCGTGTGGGCGCGAGATATCCGGCCCCCTCGCCCAGCGCCGCGAAGTCCTTGCGCTGCATCTGTGCGCCCAGCGCGGATTCGCTGAGGAAGCCGGCCGCGCCAGCGACGGCCTCCGCGCGCACGTCCCATTCCTCATCCGTGAACGTCGCATGGGTTTCCAGCGCATCGCGCTCGCTGTGCGCGTAGTCGGCCCAACCGGCGTTCACATTGAGCCGCCGGAATGCTCCGAGCGCGAGATCCCATTCCGAGCGCAGCAGCAGCCTGGTCTGCTCCATGTCGATGAAGGCCTCTTCGCCGGGGATGCCGTAGCGCGACTGGTATTGCGCTACGCCCAGCCCTAGCCGGTTTGCCTCCCCGATCCACGCTCCTCCGAGCGCGCCGCCCTCGCCGCGCAGCCAGGAATTGCCCATCGCGCCTTCGGGCGTTTCGTAGTCGTCGGAGTGCCGGCTGAAGGCATCAGCGTGCATCGCGACGGCGCCGCGACGCAGGTTCAGCTGTCCGCCGAAGTCGCGGCTGTCCGCCACACTGCCTAAGGCGGCTACTGCGTCGGCTTCCAGCGCGCCATCGGCCAGGTGCAGCGGCACGCGGCGGGTGATGGCATTGACCACGCCGCCGATGGCCTGGCTGCCATAGCGCAGCGTGGCGGCGCCGCGGACCACTTCCACACGCTCGGCCGCGAAGGGCTCGAGCGGCACGCCATGGTCGGGGCCGACATCCGAGACATCGAAACTGCCGATGCCATCCTCCAGCGTGCGTACGCGGTTGGCGTCCATGCCGCGGATCACGGGACGGCCGGCGCCGGCAGCGAAGCCGCTGCTGGTGACACCGGGCAAGCGGGACAGTGCATCGGCCAGCGTATTGCCGGCTCCACGCAGCAGCTCCTCGCGGGTGATGCTGCCGGCAATGGTGGCCAGGCGGTCCGGATCGCCAATGGGCGAGGCCGTGACCACGACCTCCTCCAGCTCTACGGCGTGTTCCGTTTCCTGCGCCGGGGAAGAAGTGACCACAACCAGTGCCAGCGCCACGACGGCGCGGGCAGAACGCATGTGCTGCATGGGATGAACCTCGAAAAATCGAATGGCTGAACCGGTGGGCGCCGCAGCGACCACGCGGAAAATCTCAGACGGCCGGTTCGATCAGGCGAGGCGGGCCGCGGCTGTACCACGCCCAGGCAAGAGGCGACGGGAATGCCGCAGTGGTTCCGGCGCTGGGCCGGAAAGCGGAGTGTGCAATTGAGATAGGCAGCGCCGGCCATTGCGGCGGCGGTGCCGCGGCAGCGGCATGTGCGGCGGCATGGCACCACAGGCAGTCCGGGTGCGGCAGGCCCGACCCGCCTGTGGGTGCTTCCTCCGCCGCCGGCTGGACGCCGGCGTGCAGGCCGGCAGTGGCCCCGGGAGCGGCATGCCAGTGGGTCTGTGCGGCCCATTGCTGCGCGCAAAAGGCCGTCAGCGCCAGCAGCAGGATCGCCAGCTGCGCGAAGCGGCTGCGTACCTGGCACTGGCGTGAGGCGTTCATCGGATCGACTGTCGCGTGGCGGTCAGAGCCCGAACTGCTGCAGCAGCTGGCCGATGACACGCGGCTCGGTCACGGCGACGAAGGCGAGGCCCGTCAGCGCGCCGGCCAGGTGCGCATCGTGATTGATGCGGCCGGTGTTCTGCCGCGAGGCCCAGATGCAGTAGCCCAGGTAGCCCGCCGCGAACAGCCAGGCTGGAACGGGCAAAGCGAAGTACAGATAGAGCTTCTGCGTGGGGAAATAGGCCACGAAGGCGAACAGCACCGCCGAAATGGCGCCCGAAGCGCCCAGCGTGGCGTATTGCGGATTGTCACGGTGCCTGATCAGCGAGATCACCGGGCTCAGCGCCAGGCCCAGCGCATAGAGCAGCACGAAGTGACCTGTTCCCAGCACCCGCTCCATCGGAATGCCGAAGAAGAAGAAGGTGATCATGTTGAACAGCAGGTGCGTGCCGTCGGCATGCGCAAAGCCACTGGCGATCAGCGTGCCGCGGCGCCGGCCGCGCGCGAACTCGTAGGGGCGGAACACGCAGCGCTCGATGATCCGCGGGTTGCCCCACAGGCCGGCGATGCCGATGACGAGATTCACGGCGAGGATGAGCAGCGACGCCGGACCGATGTTCTGCAGCATGATGGGGACAAGTGTAGGCGGCAGAGGCGCCGCCGGTAAGGGGAAAAACCGGGCTTGCCGCACTTTCATCGGGGGTTGCCGGCGGAGCGGCGCGAGCCCGGTGGCCAGTCAGGAGTGGGAGTCGCCGGGTGTTGAGGTAATCTCTCGCCCCCGTTTCCCCAGGACTGCAATATGGCGCCCATCCTGCGCCTCGACGATGTCTCGCTGGCCTTTGGCTCGCGCCCCTTGCTGGAGCATGCCTCGCTGCAGGTGGAGCCCGGCGAGCGCGTGTGCATCGTCGGCCGCAATGGCGAGGGCAAGAGCTCGCTGATGAAACTCGCCACCCGCGCACTGCTGCCGGATGCCGGCGAGATCTGGGTGCGCCCAGGCACACGTCTGGCGGTGCTCGAACAGGACATCGTCGCCGTGCCCGATGCCACAGTGGAGGCCGTGGTGAGCGCCGGCCTCGACGGGGTGGAGGGCGTGGAAAGCTGGGAAATCCCCACCCGGGTCGCAACGGTGCTCTCGCGGCTGCAACTGGATGGTGAGGCCCGCTACGAACAGCTCTCCGGCGGCTGGCGCCGGCGCGCACTGCTGGCGCGCGCGCTGGTGGTCGAGCCGGAACTGCTGCTGCTCGACGAGCCCACCAATCACCTGGACATCCCTGCCATTGAATGGCTGGAGGAATTGCTCAACGCTTTCCGCGGCGCGCTGCTGTTCGTGAGCCATGACCGGCGTTTCGTCGACCGCGTGGCCACGCGCATCGTGGACCTGGACCGCGGCCGGCTTTCCAGCTGGCCCGGCAACTTCAGCGCCTACTCCGCAAAGAAGGCCGCCCAGCTGGCCGATGAAGCCCGCGCCAACGCGCTGTTCGACAAGCGCCTCGCGCAGGAAGAAGTGTGGATCCGCAAGGGCGTTGAAGCCCGCCGCACGCGCAACGAGGGCCGGGTGCGTGCGCTGCTGGACATGCGCGAGAGGCACCGCGCGCGACGCGACCGCACCGGCCAGGCCAGCATGGCGGTGCAGGAGGCGGCCGAATCCAGCCAGCTGGTATTCGAGGCCGAGGACGCCGGCGTGAGCTTCGACAACCGCGTGGTATTCGCCGGCCTCACCACCCGCATCGTGCGCGGCGAGCGCATCGGCATCGTCGGCCCCAACGGCGCCGGCAAGAGCACGCTGCTGAAGCTGCTGCTGGGCGAAATCGAGCCCACCAACGGACGCGTGCGCCGCGGCGGTCGCCAGCAGGTGGCCTACTACGACCAGCAGCGCGCGCAGCTGGACCTGGATGCCCCCGTGGCGCACAACATCAATGCACGCAGCGATTTCGTGCTGGTGAATGGCGAGAACCGCCATATCTCCAGCTACCTGCGCGACTTCCTGTTCCGCCCCGAGCAGCTGCTCACGCCGGCACGCGCGCTCTCCGGCGGCGAGCGCAACCGGCTGCTGCTGGCGCGGCTGTTCGCGCAGCCGGCCAACCTGCTGGTGCTGGACGAGCCCACCAATGACCTGGACATCGACACGCTGGAGCTGCTGCAGGAACTGGTGGCAGAGTTCCAGGGCACGCTGCTGCTGGTGAGCCACGACCGCGCCTTCCTCGACAATGTGGTCACCAGCCTGCTGGTGCTGGAGGGCAATGGCCGCGTGCAGGATTTCGTGGGCGGCTACGCGGACTGGGAGCGCTGGCGCAAGGCGCGCGATGCGGCGCGACCGGCCGAGACTGGGCGGCGCAGCGGCGGTCCATCGGCATCCTCGCCCGCCCCTGCACGGCGCAAGCTGTCATACAAGGACCAGCGCGAGCTGGCGGAGCTGCCCGCCCGGCTCGAGGCGCTGGAAAAGCAGAAGGCCGAACTTTCGGCTGCCATCAATGATCCGGGCTTCTACTCGCGCCCGCGTGCCGAGGTGACGGCCAGCCTGGAAAAGCTGGCGGAACTGGACGCGGCCATCGAGACCGCCTTCTCCCGCTGGGCCGAGCTGGAGAAAGCATGAGCGAGGCTAAGGAGGAACCCGGCAAGCGCCGCGCCATCCGCAGTTTCGTACTGCGCAGTGGCCGCATGACCGACGGTCAGGCGCGCGCCCTCGAGGAGCTGTGGCCGCGCTATGGCATCGAGCCTGTCGGCGGGCCCATCGACCTGCCGATGCTCTTCGGGCGCTCTGCGCCGGTGACGCTGGAGATCGGCTTTGGCAATGGCGACAACCTGCTGGCCCTGGCCATCGCCCATCCGGAATGGGATTTCATCGGCGTGGAGGTGCACCCGCCTGGCGTGGGACGCCTGCTGCATGCCGCAGCCGCTGCAGGCCTCACCAACCTGCGGGTGATCCAGCATGACGCGGTGGAAGTGCTGCGCGAGCGCATTGCGCCGGCAGCCCTGCAGTCGATCCTGGTGCTGTTCCCGGATCCCTGGCACAAGAAGCGGCACCACAAACGACGCCTGATCAATGGGGAGTTCGCGGCGCTGGCCGCTTCAAGACTGGTGCAGGAGGGAACCCTGCAGCTGGCGACGGACTGGGTGCCGTACGCCGAGTGGATGCGCGAGGTGCTGGACGCCTCGCCGCTGCTCAGCAACCGCGCCGGTGGCTCAGGGTACGTCCCCCGCAACCCTGGCCGCGTCCGCACGCGTTTCGAGGCGCGTGGGGAGCGGCTGGGTCATGAGGTTCGCGACCTGTGCTACGCACGGATCAGTCCTTCGAGCGCTGGTCCTGAACCAGACGCACGGCGCTGTACACCATGAAGCAGAACACGGCCACGGCGGCGACAGTGTGGAAAACCGTAACGGTCATCAGAATCTCGGACATAGGGCCTCCTCAAGTAAGTTTGTCCAACCAAGGATATTGCCTGGACTGCAATTGCCTCAGCTACTATTGCATGGACAATCACTAAGGTCAAAATGTTCCGCCATCCGGCCAAAAATCTCCGCCGACTGCATCGCAATACGCCCCTGGCGCGCTGAATAAGGGTTTTCCCGACGCGACAACTGCCACTGGCAGCCAAACCGGCCGGGCTTGCTGCTTTAATGCGGGCGGGATGGAAGCTCTCAAGATCCTGCGGATGCCGTTCCAGCTGGGCAGCCTGCTGTTCGTGGCGGCGTCCTCGCTGCTGCTCGGGGTGATCCTGGGCGGCGGGTACTTCCGGATGATCATGGGCCTCGCGGCCCTGTGGATCATCCTGATCGCCCTCACCAATTACGCATTCCGGATGATCAGCGACATCGCCAATGGCGTGCGCGAGGCTCCCACGGCGGAGGTGGAGATGATGAATCCGGTGGCGGACTCCCGCAGCTGGGTGCACCCGCTGGTCGCCGTGGCGCTGGTGGCCCTCCATGCCACGCAGCCCGGCCTGTCCGTGGTGCCCACCGTGGTGGCCGCGGTGCTGCTGTTCCCGCCGTCGATTGCCGCGTGCGCCATGTCGGGACGGGCGGCGGATGCCCTCAATCCCCGCGCGATCTTCGAGGTGATCCGGGGCATGGGACCCTGGTACCCCCTGGCCGTGCTCAGCACCGTGTTCTGGGCCGGGCTGGGGGCGCTGGCCGTGCAGCTGCTCGGTCCCGGCTGGCTGTATTACGCCGTGCTGCAGTTCTTGCTGCTGCTGGCCTATGCCTCCATCGGCGGCGTGGTGTACCAGCGCCGCATCGAGCTGGGTTTCGCCGCGCGCATCAGCCCGGAGAGGCGCGCGGAAACTGCAGCGCACGAGCGCGAAAGGCGTCGCCAGCAGCTGTTCGACCACCTCTACGAAAGCCTGCGGGCCAGGGATGCGCCGCGCGCCATCGACGCCGCCACGCGATGGCTGCGCGAAGCGGACGGCTACCAGTTCGCCATCGATACGCAGGCGCTGCTCGCGGCAGGACGGCAGTGGAATGAACCGCAGCAGTTCGCGCGGCTGCTGCTGGGCCTGTTGCCACTGCTGCTGGCGCGCGGGCAGCCCTCGCTGGCCCTCGCGGCCGCGGAGACATTGCGGGCTACCGGTGGTCGTTTTGTGCCCGCCGAAGAAACCACGGCCGTCACGCTGGCCGACTACGCATTGCAGACAGGACGGCGTCGGGCCGCGCAGGGAATGCTGGAGGACTTTCTCAGTTCACCGGCGGGTGCCGGCCCGCCAGGTCCCCGCCTGGCTTCGTTGTGCGCGACGCTGGGCGTGGTGCCGAAGTCCTCAGCCTGAGCCGGCCGGCGCCAGCAGGCTGCCGCGCAGTCCATCCAGCACGTACTGCGCTGCCAGCGCGCCCAGCACCACGCCGAACAGGCGGTTCAGCACATTCGCGCCGGTGACACCCATCGCGCGGTTGATCGGTGTCACGAGGTAGAGCGTGCCCAGTGCACAGAGCAGCGCCAGCGCCACGCAGGCCAGCAGCCCCCCGAACAGCAGCGGATCGTGCGACGCGGGACCGAAATAAAGCAGGATGGTAGTGAGCGAACCAGGGCCGGCGATGAAGGGGAAAGCCAGCGGGAACACGGAGATGTCGCTGCGTGCCTTGCCCTCCTCCACTTCAGAGGTCGAACTGCGTGAACCGGATTCGCGCGCGAACACCATCTCCAGCGCGATCAGCAGCAGCAGCAGGCCGCCAAAGATGCGGAAGGCGTCGAGGCTGATGCCCAGCAAGCGCAGGAACTGCCCGCCCCCGATTGCAAACAGCAGGAAGATCGCACCCGCAATCAGCACGGCCTTGCGTGCCATGCGTCGCCGCTCTTTCTCCGCCACACCTTCTGTCATGGCAATGAAGATGGGAATCACACCAATCGGCTCGACCACCACGAGAAAGGTGACAAAGAACTTCAGCAACTGATCAATCATGATGCTTTGCGCAAAATTCAGCGCTTGTGGCCCCGCTTCATCGGGAGCAGGATAACAGTGCCGTCAGATTCCGCGGCATCAACCGCCGGGAGCACCGAATGCGCAACATGCAGTGCATCGATCCCATCGTGGGAGACTGGTATACCAGCCACGGGCAGCTGTTCGAGGTCGTCGCCATCGACGAGTACGAACGCGTGGTGGAACTGCAGCATGCGGACGGCGCCCTCGAAGAAATCGATCTCGACGACTGGGCCACGCGCTGCCGCGCCGGATCACTGGCAGCGGCCGACGCGCCGGAAGATGCACGGCTGGCAGTGGATCGTGATGAAGACATCTATCACGACCAGTTCGGCATGACGCCGCAGCAGACCGTCGAGGAGGCGCGCGGGTTGCGCGCCGATGCGCTGTCGGACCTCGATCTGTTCGAGTGATCAGGGCGTCAGCGGGATTCCGAACCAGCTGAAGGCTGAGCCTTCGGGCGTTTCCATCGTCACGAGCACGCGCACTTCCTGCGGGCCGTTCGCGGTGCGCGTCACTGCCATCTGCTGGCGGTAGGCGGTGCCTGCGGTGGCCTTCTGCTGCGCGAACGGCGCGGCGGTGGATTGGAGGCCTTCAGTTTCCTTGATGCTCACCGAGAGATTGCCAGCTATGCGGGGAACGGCGGCGAGATGCAACGTGACGGGGCGGCCGGGTTCGGCGGTGCCGTCGAACTGATAGTGGAGGTCGACCGGAACGCCGAGCTTGGAAGAGGTCGGGAGCGCCAGTTTCATCGCCGCGAGTTCCGGCTCGCGTGACAGGTTCCGGGGCGCACTCTGATTCGACTGGGCTGCAGGTGCGGGCGTCGATGCCACGAGAGCTGAGTCCGCCGGCGCAGCGCCGGACAGAGACGAGGTACCAGGGTCTCGCGTTGCCGGCACGGAAACCTCCGGCGCAGGCGGAACAGGAGCAGGCGGAGATTCCGGCGGTTTGGGACGGCACGCGCCGAGTGCAAGTGCCAGCGAAATAACACCCACTGCTGTGTTTAACCTGCCGCGGAATGAATTGATTTGCATGGTTCGATGCCTGAGATGATGGTTACTGTGGGGTAACAGTTACGGTGAGGATGTAGTTACCTGCAATGCCCTGCACGGGATCCGCGGCGCAGCCATTCGCGCAGTCGTATGCATCGATGATGTAGGTCTGGCCCGCCGTCACGCTGAGCGTGCCATTTTCGGTCCGCGCCGGTTCGTCGAGCGGCGAATCCTGTGCTGCGGCAACTGGAACTCCATTCCGGAATACCCAGAAGTCCGGATCAGCTGCGGCTGGCGACACGTTGGTGTTCGATGTGACCACCGAAATATTCACGGAACCTGACGTGGTGGGAACAAAACGCAGGAATGTCCTGTTGCCCGCCTTGTTGTACAGGCGCTCCGGAGTCCGGGTCCCTGTATTGGTTACATTGACCGCCAGCGCGGGCGTGATCGTTCGATACAGCGGCAGCATGTCCGTGAAAGGCGTGTTTGCCTGGGTCCCGGCAAAAGGCTCGATGCCAGCAGCGGTGATGTTCTGCGCGGTCAGCAGCGCATCGATGCCAGCAACATCCTCCGGCCGCACGACCTTCAGTGCCGCCGCAAACGAGAAAATGCTCGTCATCGCGGGGGTCGTGCGCTGGGCTCCAGTCATCACCTCCCAGATTGGGGCAAAGCCCATCGCCACGCTGTCATTCACTTCGCCAACGGGATCGTAGAGGTCCCACAGGATCGACCAAACCGAGGTCTCGCTGCACCAGCAACCGGCACCTGAACCACCAGCCGGAGGGTCCGTCTCGACTACGAACCGACCTGCCGCTTGCGTTCCACCGCTGACGAAGCTGTCGCGCGCATCCGGATCGTTCAGCACGATTGCGGCGAATGCATAGCCGAAGCCCTCGCCGAATGCCACTCGCATGTCGAGCCGGTCACCGAGCCCATGCGGCCCACCAATGCTGTCAGATCGCGAGAAGTTGTTCTCGATGTAGTGCCCAAACTCATGCGCCACTACGTGCTGGTCGAACTCGTCGGTGTCTTCGGTGGGGTCAGACAGAAGGGCGATATGCTGACCATTCGTGCCGGTAAAAAAAGTGCCTGATCCGACACCCCGATTCTGCGTCCCCCAGTCCACGTACAAGGCCGGAAATTCAATGTCTGGCTCTGCCGAGCTCACCGCCTGCATGGCGGTATAAATGCTGTCCAGGATGGCGAACGGCCCAGAGATGCTGTGCTGCCCTGAAATAGGCACTCCCGTGGGCAGCAATCCAGTCGGTATGTTGATGTTCTGGGAGCCCACGCTGGTGTTGAATGCCGCGCTGCTGTAGCTGTAGGGCGCGAGGTTGCCAGTCCCATTCTGCACGCGTACGTTCCAGCGCGGGCCGGGGCCACTTGTGCGCTGCATGCTGGCCACTACCTGCAAGACCACATCGGTGTCCCCTGGCACCGCAATGCTGAAGTTTCCGCTCGCATCCGTTGCGCCCTCTTGATAGAGGGCCAGCGAACCGGCATTCAGCACTCGCACCGTCACGCCGCGCGCAGGCTGCAGCATGGGAGCGGCGTAATTTAGCCCATAGGGCGGGCCGGGTACGAAATTGACCCGCTCGAACCTCACCTGACCCGTGAGCGAGACCGTCCCAGCGGTGCTCGAGCTCACAGTGATCGCTACCGTCGCGGCCGAACTCTTCGCTCCGAGGTCGTCAGTCACCACGAGCGAGAAGCGCAGCGTGATCGCACTGGTCACATTCGGCGCGACGAAGGTTGGCTGCACTGCAGTCG
>JALYWF010000072.1 GCA_030852845.1 Pseudomonadota bacterium | reverse complement strand
CCTGCCTCCGCGCACTCCGCCCCGCAGCCGGCGCGCTGTTCGCCCTGCTGCTGGCTGCCTGCGCCAGCGCGCCGCGCGCCCCGGCAGAGCCGGGCGCCGCCGCCCTGCCATCGCTCGGACAACGCATCGTGGCCAGCGCAATGGCAGAGGTGGGCAAGCCCTACCGGTATGGCGGCAACGGTCCCGACGCCTACGATTGCAGCGGCCTGGTGCGCTTCGCGCACGGCTCCCAGGGGGTCATCGTGCCTCGCACCACGGAGGAGCAGTTCCGCGCCGCCCGCCCGGTGCCCGTCGACCGCATTGCCGCAGGCGATCTGCTGTTCTTCCGCTTTGACGGTCCCAAGGTCTCTCATGTGGCGATTTACGCCGGGGATGGGCGTTTCGTGCACGCACCGCAGAGCGACCGGCCAGTGGAGGTACGGTCGCTGGACGAGCCCTGGTACCGCAGCCAGCTTGTAGGCGCCGGCCGACTTCATTGAACCCTCCTCTGACACTCAACATCAGGCAACATGCGCTGACGCCTATCACGGCGAACCACACGGAGCGGATCATGAAGAACAGCAACTGGCGTTCCACCCTGGCGGCCCTGCTCTCCCTGGCGCTGCTCAATGCAGGATTCATTTCATCCGCGCATGCGGATGTCATCGACACTGCCACCATGGTGCAGACTGCCCGAGGCGCGGACATGGCATCGATCCAGGCCCAGCTGACCCGCGACGATGTGCGCTCGCAGCTGTCCAGACTCGGCGTGGATGCCGGAGACATCGAGTCGCGCCTGGCCGTGATGAGCGACAGCGAGCTGGCCTCGCTTGCCAAACGCATGCAGGAAACGCCGGCCGGCGGTGACGGCCTGCTGGCCGTGATCGGCCTCACGTTTGTCGTGCTGCTCATTCTCGAGCTGATGGGCGTGATCAACATCTTCAACCGCGCATGACGCCCCTGCGACAGGCGACGGCAATACTTGCCGCCGCCTGTTGCCTGCTGGCAGGTTGCGCCGCGCGTACGCCACTGCTGGCGCCGGATGCCCGCGGGGTCGAGCTCGTCGACACTCCCTTCTACCCGCAGGAAAAATACCAGTGCGGTCCCGCGGCGCTGGCCACCGTACTCGCGGTGGCCGGTGTGCAGGTGACCCCCGAGGAGCTGGTGCCGCAGGTCTACCTGCCGTCGCGCAAGGGCAGCCTGACCATCGAGATGCAGGCAGCGCCCCGGCGGCACGGCGTGCTGAGTTACCCGCTGGCGCCCACCCTGGATGCCATCGTGGCAGAGCTGGAAGCCGGACGGCCGGTGCTGGTGCTGCACAACTATGGCCTGCCCTTCTGGCCCCGCTGGCACTACGCCGTGGTCATCGGCTATGACGCCTCGCGCCAGCGCATGCTGCTGCGCTCCGGCACCACTGAGCGGCAGTCGCTGTCGGCGGCGAATTTCATGCGCGCCTGGGACAACGCGGACCGCTGGGCCATGGTGATACTGCGTCCAGGCGAACTTCCTGCCCAGCCGGAACTGCCCCGATATCTTGAGGCGGCTACCGCGTTCGAACGTGCTGCTGCCCCGACGGATGCAGAGCGGGCCTTCGGCGCCGCCGCGCACCTGTGGCCTGATGATCCAGTGGGCTGGGTGGGCCGCGGCACGGCACGCTATCGTGCCGGCGACTGGCGTGCAGCGGCCGATGACTATGCACATGCACTCAGCCTGGCGCCTGAATTGCCGGCGCCGCGCAACAACCTGGCGATGGCCCTGCTGAAGCTTGGCTGCCCCGCTGCGGCCAGGCGCCACCTGGACCAGATTGACTCCAGCGCGCTTGATGCGCCCATGCGCGCAGCGGTTGCCGACACTTCGAACCAGGTGCGGGCGCAGGCGGCTATCACAGATAACGGAGCGTGTTCGGCCCTATACTGAAGGCCATCCGTGCGCCTTCGGGAGGGGCGGTGGCCGACCAGATGGAGCGAAGCCTGCAGGACACCGAAGAGGTGTGGCCTGGCATCACGCAGCGCCTTGGGGGCGAGCGCGTCACCATCGCTGTTTTTGTGGCAGCCTACCTGCTGCTGGTCTGGCTGGGCTACCAGCTGAAGCTCGACGAGCAGCACCTGACGGTGATCTGGCCCTCCGCCGGCCTGCTGATGGCGGCACTGTACCTGGCCCCCCTGCGCCGCTGGCCGGTATTCATCGCCCTGCAGCTGGCCTGCGAATACGCCGTCGGCCTGATGGTGCGCGAGCCATCCCTGCCTGGCGGCATCGTGCTGTTCATGCTGGCCAACACCAGCGATGCAGTGGCCGGCGCACTGATCGGCCGATCGCGGTTCTGGCGTGTCAGGCAGGTGCGCATTACCCAGGCGGTGCAGCTGCTGCTGGCCACCGCGGCCGGCGCGTCCGTCAGCGCCACGCTGGGAGCCGCGGTGGCGGTGCAGGTCTATGACGCCGGCAGCTACGCATTGCAATGGCAGCTGTGGTGGGTGGGCAACTGGCTGGGCTCGATTGCGGTGGCGCCCTCCGTCATCTATTGGGCGCTGGCCGCTCGCACGCCGGCTCCTGCACTGCGGGTCGCACGCCCTTGGGAAATCACCGCCTTTGCCCTTGCGCTGTGCGCCAGCACCATCTGGCTTTTCTCCACGCCAATAACCGAAAGCCGCTCGCTGCTGCAGACGCCGGCCATTCCGCTGGCACTGCTGCTTGCCATCGCGTTCCGGCTGCCGCCGCGTTGGGCCGGCCTGCTTGCCCTGGGCTCGGTGCTGCTCGCCGCCCGCCTGGGCGTCACCGGCAACAATCCGTTCCCGGGAGTCGACAGTTATGCCCAGCTGCTGACACTGCAGTCCTACCTGGCACTGATGGTCGCCATTACCCTGATCGTGGCCATCCTCGTGGCGGCGATGAAGATCAGCCTGCAGGAAGTCTCCGGCAGCGAGGCGCGCTATCGCAACTTCATCGCGATGAGCTCCGAGGCCGTGTGGCGCGTGGAGATCGACCCGCCCATGCCGGTGGCACTGCCGCTGGAAGAACAGCGGCTGTGGCTGGAGCAGCACGCCCGCGTCGCCGAGGGCAATGCGCTGTTCGAACGCCTGTCGGCGGCCTGTACGGAACCCGGCGTGGATCATGGACCGCAGTGGGTGCCGGCCCGCTCCTGGTGCGCGCTGTTCGAGAAGCACCTCGAACAGGCCGCCCGCCAGGACTTCCGGGTGGATGGGCTGCGACTGGTGGCACAGGTTGCCGGCAAGCCGCGCACTTTCGCGACCAGCTTCAACGGCGTGGTCAGCTCGGGCCAGCTGGTGCGCATCTGGTGCGTGGCCCGCGATGTGTCCGAGATCGTCGACCTGAACACGCGCCTGATGCGCGAGCGCGAGCGGCTGAAGGCCTATGCCCACCAGGTGCTCAATGCCGAGGAGCGTGCGCGCCGCTCCACCGCCAAGGACCTGCACGACGGCATCGGCCAGACGCTGACCGGCATGGCCATGTCGCTGGAAGTGGCGCGCATGCAGGCCCCGCAGGTGGCCACCCTGCTCGATGACGTGCGCGCCAACCTGCGCAAGGTGCAGGACCGCACACGCAACATGATCGCGGAACTCAGCCCGCCCGGCCTCTACGAACTGGGGCTGCAACCGGCACTGCAGTGGCTGGTAGTGCACTTCCGCAGCCAGGAGAAGCTGCGCGTGCACCTGGACTGCAAGGTGGACGAGGACGCGCTCAGCATGGAACTGCGCGTGCTGGTGTTCAAGCTGGTGCGCGAGCTGCTGCGCAACGTGGTGAAACATTCCGGAGTGGATTCGGCCAGCGCACTGGTGCGCGGCGACCGCAACGTCATCCACATTGAGGTGGAGGACACCGGCCGCGGCTTCGAATGGCAGATGGAAATGTTCGGCCCGCCGCCGGGCACCTTCGGGCTGTGGAGCATCTTCGACCGTGTGGCAGACGTGGGCGGCACTTTCCGGGTAGATACCGCTCCCGGCCATGGTTCGCGTTTCAAACTCGAGATTCCCCTGACGCCCTGACGGGCAAGGAAGGTACATGACCCGCATCCTCGGCATCTCCGGCAGCCTGCGCGCCGGTTCGCTCAACACCGCGCTGCTGCGCGCCGCCCAGGGCCTGCAGGTAGAAGGCGTGGAGCTGCAAATCGCCACGCTGCACGGCATTCCGCTCTACGACGGTGACCTGGAACAACGCGAGGGGATTCCTGCAGCCGTGAGCGCGCTCAAGGAGAAGATCGTGGCCAGCCAGGGGGTGATCCTCGCCACCCCCGAGTACAACAGCAGCGTGCCCGGCGTGTTGAAGAACGCCATCGACTGGCTGTCACGCCCACCGGGCGACATCGGCAGAACTTTCGGCGGCCGGCCGTTTGCGCTGATGGGTGCCAGCGCCAGTGGATTCGGCACCATTCTCTCGCAGGACGCCTGGCTGAGCGTGCTGCGTCACCTGGGTGCCCAGCAATGGGCAGGCGCCCGGTTGATGGTCTCGCACGCCGGCAATGCCTTCGATGCCGAAGGCAGGCTCACCGACGAGGGCGTGCAGAAGAAGCTGGGGGAATTTGTCGCGAAGTTCGCGGCGTTCGCCGGCGGCAGGGGCTAACGCCGCCCGCCGTCGATCTTGCGCATCACGGGCTGGTGCGGATGCCGCTCCCCGGCGGCGTCCGTCCCCTCGCTGCGCAGCAACTGCTCGAACTGGTCGGCAGGTAGCGCGGGGCTGAAATGGAAGCCCTGGTACTGGTCGCAGCCCAGGTTGCGCAGGGTTTCAAGCTGGGCACGGGTTTCCACGCCCTCGGCCACGACCTTCAGGCGCAGCCCATGGGCCAGTGACACGATGGCCTGCACGATGTTGGTGTCTTCCTCGCGCGTATCCATCTCGGCCACGAAGGTGCGGTCGATCTTCAGCATGTCGATCGGGAACCGGCGCAGGTAGCTCATGCTGGAATAGCCGGTGCCGAAGTCATCCACCGACACCACGATGCCCATGCGGCTCAGCTCTTCCAGCAGGCGGATGGACTCCTCAGGATTGCTCATCACGCAGCTCTCGGTGAGCTCGATCTCCAGCCACTGCGGATCCAGCCGCACTTCCTCCAGAGCCGCGCGCACCGTCTCCACCAGCCCGGCCTCGTGGAACTGCGCCGCGGAGATGTTCACTCCCACGCGCAGCGGCGCATAGCCGGCGTCGATCCAGCGGCGTACCTGCCGGCAGGCCTCTTGCAGTACCCAGGTGCCGATGGCGCCGATCTGTCCGGTCTCCTCGGCGATCGGAATGAACTCCACAGGCGGAATGTAGCCACGTTCGGGGTGCTTCCAGCGCAGCAGCGCCTCGGCACTGCGGATGGCGCCGGATTCGGTCTCGACCTTGGGCTGGTAGTGCAGCTCGAACTGCCCTTCCTTCATTGCCGTGTGCAGGTCATTTTCCAGTTGCAGCCGGCGATGCGCCGTGCCGCCCAGTGCGGCCGAGAAACGCTGCATGCAGTTGCCGCGCTGCTTGGCGCTGTACATGGCGGCGTCGGCATTGGCCAGCAGCGCTTCCACACGTGCGCCATCGCGGGGATACACCGCCAGGCCGAAACTGGCTGCCACGTAGATGTCCATGCCGGCGATATGCAGCGGCACGCCCAGGGCCGACAGGGCGCGGCGGGTCAGGGCCTCCGCGTCTGCCTCGGCCGACGGCGGGCTCATCACGAACACGAATTCGTCGCCGCCCTGGCGAGCCAGGGTATCGCCCTCGCGGCGTACACCATCCAGGCGACGCGCCACTTCCTGCAGGAACTGGTCGCCGGCATGGTGGCCCATGGAATCGTTCACCAGCTTGAAGCGGTCCAGGTCGCAGACCAGCACCGCGAAGCTCTGCGAGGTGCGCTGCGCCTGTGCCATGGCCTGCTGCAGCCGGTCTTCGAGCAAGGTGCGGTTTGGCAGGCCGGTGAGCGCGTCGTGCGTGGCCATGTGCCGCAACTGCTTGTTGGCGATCTCCAGGCCCCGCGTGCGGGCCGCCACCACGCGTTCCAGCTGGTTGATCTGGTTGCGGATCAGTCGTTCGTTGTGCCACTTCTGGCACAGGGCGCTGGCGCACTGCTGCACCTCGATGGGCTCGAAGGGCTTGCGCAGCACCAGCAGCTTGTCGGAGTGGTTGAGGCGTTCCATCACCTCGTTCCACTCATAGTCGGTGTGCGCGGAGCAGATCACCACCTGCACGCCGGGGTCGGCGCTCCACAGGTGCTCGATGGTCTTCAGGCCATCCCAGCCCGGGGGCATGCGCATGTCCACAAAGGCCACGGCGTAGGGCCGGCCATCGCGCAGCGCGGCCTCCGCCATGCGGACGCCCTCCTCGCCCTGGAAGGCCGAGTCGACCTCGAACACCGGCATCTGCTGGCGCACCGTGCTGCCCAGCAGTTCGGACTCCAGCACATCCAGGGCTTCCTGGCCTGCAACCGAATCTTCCTCGCCGAGAACCTTGCGGAAATCGCGGTGGATGGCCTCGTTGTCGTCGATGACCAGGATGCGGCGGTTGGAGATGGAAAGCGCCTCGCGGATGCCCGAGGAGAAGCGCCCGGTGTTCTCGTTCACGCGCTCTCCCGCGCCTTGAACGGCAGCGTGAGGATGAAGGTTGCGCCCCGGCCGGCACCGGCGCTGTCCGCGCTCAGGTTGCCACCGAGATCGGATGCGGCCAGCGCGGCACCGTGCAGGCCGAAACCATGGCCGGACTTGCGGGTGGTGAAGCCATGGCTGAACAGCCGCGGCATCACCTCGCCGGGAATACCCACGCCATTGTCGCTGACCGAGATGTGCACCTCATCGAGGATGGACTCGATGCGCACGGTGACCTGCTTGTCACTGCGCCCGGACTCATCGCAGGCGTACTTGGCATTGCGCAGCAGGTTCACCAGGATCTGCAGCACCTTGTGCTTGTCGGTGACGATCTGCGGGCGGTCGGCGAAATCCCGCCGCAGTTCCACCCGGTGGCGCGTCATGGCGCTGGAATTCATGCGGATGGCATCCTCCACCATGTCCACCACCCCCACCTCCTCCACCACGCCGCAGCGACGCGCATAGGTCTGCTGCATCGAGACGGTTTCCTTGATGTGGTCGAGGTTTGCGCGCAGCTCCTCCAGTTCCTTCTGCATGGCATCGCGCTCGCCGGCCAGCTGCACCGCGAGTGCCGCCAGGTAGTCGGGGATCTTGCGGGCGCGCGGATCGCTGGCCACGAAGCCCGCCAGGTCGTCCTTGTGGCGCGTGAGCAGGGCCGCCACTTCCCCGAGGCGCGCACCCTTGCTGCTCTTGAGACGGTCGCCCAGCACGCTGGCGGAGACGTTGACGCTGTTGAGCACATTGCCCACGTTGTGCAGCACATTGGTGGCCACTTCGGCCATGCCCGCATGGCGGGAGGCATCCACCAGCGCCTTCTGTACGCGCTCGATCTCCACTTCCATCTTCTTGCGGGCGGAGATGTCTTCGAGGAAACCCACCGAGCACACCGGGTTGCCCTCGGCCGTGCGCACGATGGCCGCGGAAACACGCACCCAGAGCTCGGTCGCATCGCGCTTGATGTAGCGCTTCTCGATGGAATAGGACTTGATGCGCCCGGCCCAGAGGTCCCGCAGCAATTCCTCATTGGGGCCGGAATCGGTGGAATGGGTGAGATCCGCGATGGTCTTCTCGCGGTACTCACCGGGCACCAGGCCCAGCATCAGTTCGAAGGCCTCGTTGCACCAGATGAAGCGGCCCTCGCGCGTGGCGTAGCCCACGCCCAGTGGCAGCTGCACGAATGTGGCACGGTGCAGGGCATCCAGGCCCAGCTCTTCGGGTGTCTGCGGCAGCTCGGTGTCCGGCAGCGCCAGCAACTTCAGGGTATCGGACGCATTCAGCGAACCGGTGCTATCCGGGTCGAATGCTGCGTTCTTCGTCTCCCTGGCTGTGCTGCGTCTGGCCGGCATGCCCTTTGTTCCCTGACAATCCGCGCAGGTTGGGCGCGCGACCCGTGATCAGCGGCGTATGTGTACCGGCCAGGGGGCGTTATGTATGTGACCTGGTTGCGGTTGTTCGCGCTGCGGAACGCTTTTCGAACCAGGTGTGTGAACTGGATCAAGTCCCCGGGGCGCCTGCAAGCCGGTGCATTCCTACGCCCCCTCGCGTGCCGGGACGATTAAGTCGCATGGCGCCAAGCGGCGACACTGCGCCTCCCACCCCCTCCAAATGCAATGCAGCATCTGGCGAGGTTCCCCGTTCAGGTCCTCGTGGATGGCGGTTGCAAGAGGGGTGTGGACCAGATTCAGGAGACAACATGCCGAATACAAGGTCGATCTACCGGCGCAATCGCAAGCGACCTGCCCGTACCGTGGACGGCGCGGATCCCGTGGCACGGCAATATGAAGGTGGCCGGGAGGCGCCCTTCAGTCCCCGCACCCCGGAAAATGCCCAGGGCACGCCCGCCGTGGAAGAAGCCGAACGACGCGCCGAAGCCGGCAACGTGAGCAAGACGCGCGACGGCAAGGACGGCGAGCGCAGCGCTGACACGCGGCCCGCGGGTCCCCGCAAGGCCCCGCGCAGCGTGCACTGAGCCGCGAGTCGCCTTGCCTGCGCAGGTTAAACGCAAGGCAGGCGGCATTGCCCCCGACAAGTCCAGGGTGGCGCTGCTGATCATCGACATGATCAGCGACTACCGCTTCGAGGAAGCCCCGCAGATGCTGCCCCGCCTGGGGCCAGTGATACGGCGGATCGCCGCGCTCAAGGGCAAGGCCCGCACGAACGGCATTCCCGCCATCTACGTGAATGACAACTTCGGCCGCTGGCAGTCCGACTTTGCCGGCCTGGTGAAATACTGCACGACCCCCGACCAGCCCGGCGCGGAACTGGTGCGCCAGCTCGCACCGGAAAAGGACGACTATTTCATCCTCAAGCCCCGGCATTCCGGCTTCTATGCCTCCTCGCTCGAGACCCTGCTGGAGAACATGGGGGCACACCGGCTGATCCTCACCGGCATTTCCAGCCACCAGTGCGTGCTGTTCACCGCCAACGACGCCTATGTGCGGGAATATGAACTGAAGATTCCGCGGGATTGCATCGCCGCGCCCTCGCCGCCCCAGACGCGGCTGGCCCTGCAGTACTTCGACACGGTGCTGGGCGCGGACATCCGCCCTTCAGCGCGATTCAGGCAGTGGGCGTCGCGCGGGGCAAAAAAGAAGAAGGCGCGGCGCGGCCGCGATTGATCTCCCACAGGCCACCGGCCTGAGGCTAACATCGCAGCCGGGGCCGCCATGGAAGGTCCCGCACAAGCGACCCCTCAACAAGATCGGAGATCCCTGGCATGAACCGCCTGTCCCGCGTCCTGCTGATAGCCCTTTCGCCCCTGGTTGCCGCTACCGTGCTGGCCCAGGCACCTGCACAGGGTTTTCCTCCCGGCACCAAGCCGGCGTCGACAAACGTGATCGGCCAGGACTGGCCACGCGTGGACGCCGAGCGGCGGGTGCACTTCCGCATCCGCGCGCCGGAGGCACAGAACATCCGCGTGCTGGGCACCAATCTCACCAAGGGTGAGGACGGTTTCTTCACTGGCGTGACGGCGCCGCAGGATCCGGGCTTCCACTATTACCAGCTCACCGTGGACGGACTGGCGGTCGCCGATCCGAACAGCGAGTCTTTCTATGGCGCGGGCAATGTGCGCAGCGGCATCGAGATTCCCGAGGCCGGTGTGGATTTCTACGAGATCCGCAACGTGCCGCATGGGCAGATCCGCTCGCACTGGTACCACACCGCCAGCGGCGAGGCGCGGCAGGCCTATGTGTATACGCCGCCCGGCTACGATGCGAACCCGGCGAAACGCTATCCGGTGCTGTATCTGCAGCATGGCATGGGTGAGGATCGTCGCGCCTGGCCGCACCAGGGTCGCACCAACTTCATCCTCGACAACCTGATCGCCGAAGGGCGCGCTGTGCCGATGATCGTGGTGATGGAAGATGGTGGCATCACGCCGGGCATTGGTGGCGGCGGTGGTGGTCCGGGACCTGGGCGTGGTGGTCCGCCGGGCGCGGGTGGTCCTCCTGGTGCCGGCGGTCCTCCCGGCGGCGCGCGTGCTGGTGGACCGCCTGCCGGTGGTCCGCCGCCGGGTGCACCTCCGGGCGGCGCACCACGGGCTGGTGGACCTCCTGCAGGTGGCCCGCCGCGCGGTGGCGGCATGGGAGGCGCAGGTCCCGCGCTCGACATGCCCTTCACAAAACAGATCATCAGCGACGTGATTCCCATGGTCGATGCCAACTACCGCACCATTGCCGACCGCGAGCACCGCGCCATGGCCGGCCTGTCGCTGGGCGGCACACAGACCTACCAGATCACGCAGGCCAACCTCGACAAGTTCTCGCACATCGGCATCTTCAGCGCGCCCTTCGGCTTCCCCGGCGTGGAGACCGGATACAACGGGCTGCTGAAGAAGCCGGCGGAGTTCGCCAGGCAGGTGAAGGTGTTCTACGTGAGCATGGGGTCGAAGGAAGCCGCCAGCACAGGACGCGCCATCCACGAGGAACTGGAGAAGGCCGGCGTCAAGCACACGTACCTGGAAACTCCGGGCACGGGGCACGAGTTCCAAACCTGGCGCAAGAGCCTGCACGGCTTCACGCAGCTGCTGTTCAGGGACTGACGATGGCGCGACTCACGCGACGCCACTTCACCGCTGGCGCCGGCATGGCGCTGGCGGCTGGCAGCCTGCCGATGGGGCCGGCTTCTGCAGCCCAGGCTTCCGCTCCGGTGATCGGGCTTACCGGCGCTGCCGGACGCCTTGGCACACAGGTGGTCGAGGCACTGCTGCGCAGTGTGCCAGCCCAGCGCATCGTTGCCATCGCGCGCAATCGCGAGGAGCAGACTGCGGGTCTTGCGACCAGGGGCGTCACCGTGCGCTTTGCCGATTACGACTACCCCGCGCAGTTGCTGGAGGCTTTCCGCGGCGTGGACCGCCTGCTGCTGATCTCCTCCTCTGGCGGCAAGCGCGTGGCGCAGCACGGCGCGGTGGTGACTGCGGCGAAAGAACGCGGCGTGAAGTTTGTGGCCTACACCAGCTTCCTGCGCGCGGCCACTTCGCCCATGTCGGTGCGCGCCGATCACCATGCGACCGAGCAGATCCTTGCCAGCTCCGGCTTCGCCTGGGCGGCGCTGCGCAATGGCTGGTACATGGAGAACTACGAGGGCGATGTAGCCACGGCGCTACGCACCGGCGAGATCACCTCCGCCAGCGGCGCCGGGCGGATCTCGCCCGCCACCCGCGCTGACTATGGCGCGGCGGCCGCGGCAGTGCTGGTGGATACGAGCCGGCCCTCCGGGCAGCTGCATGAGCTGGGCGGAGATACCTCGTTCACCATGGCCGAGCTGGCCGCCGAGATTGCGCGCCAGTCGGGGCGCAATGTGGCGTATCGCAATCTTTCCGAGACGGAGTTTCGCGCCTCGATGGCGGCACGTGGCATGCCCGAGGCGGCCATCGCCAGCAGCTGGGCATCACAGGCGGCGATCGCGCAAGGCGCCCTGTTCGATGACAGCCGGCAGCTGAGCCGGTTGATCGGTCGACCGACCACGACCTGGCAACAGAGCGTGGGCGAGATGGTGAAGGCGCAACGGGGCTGAAACGCGCGGCTCAGCGGTCGACGCGCTCTGCAGTTACGGCGTTGAGCCCGCCCCCGGCATCCACCTGCACTCCGATCTGGATGGGCTGGCAGCACACCTGGCAGTCCTCCACATAGGATTGATCGCCTGCCGACAGGTCGAGGCGAACCGGGATCTGCTCCCCGCAGTAGGGACAGGCGATGTCAATGAACTGTTCCAGCGCGTCACTGCCGGCTTGCTCGCCGGGCTCGAACACCGGTTCCAGGCCGTAAAGCAGGTCGATTTCGGTTGGTCGGCTCATGCCGGCTGATTATCTGCCGGATGGCTTTGCCGCGGGCAGTTCATCGCCCGCAGCCGTATACGCCGGCGGGCTGTAGAAGTTGAGCGTCTTCAGGAGCTGGCGGCCGGTGTTGCGGATCTCGTGCCGCTCGCCGCGCTCGATGAGCAGCAGTGCCCGGTGCCGCTCAGGCGGGCACGTCATGAAGGTTCGCCTGCGGCCGCCGCGCAACACTGCTACGGCTACCAACTTCAGGGCCGGCCCCACGGGCGAGAAGTGCCCGCCTGCTCCCGGTAAAGAGGCGGTAGCAATCGTTCACGGCGGTGACGGCGTGGCGCGCCCCTACCGGCCGCGATGAGCACGCTGCATGCCGAACTGGAGCGCGCGCGCCACCAGCCTTGTCCCTGCTGGACGTGCGCCAACCTGGATGTGTGCACGCACCTCAATACGTCGTGCCGCGCCTGGCATCTGGGTGCCATTGCGAAGACTTGGCGAGGCGAGGACCGCAAACCCCAGATGTTCGGCACGCAATACTGGTCAGACACCGCAGAGCATGCCGCCAAACTGCGCGCCGAGGTGGCCGCAATGACGACGCGTCGCCATGCGGCCCCTTCGACGTCAAAATGCTAGACGCTCAGCAAGTTCCTAGTCTTTGGTCAGATCATAGCTCCACCCAATCTTGTAGATTCGGTCTTTTTCCTGATCGAAGGGGAGCTTGCCAACGCTGTAGGCAACATACAGGCCATCGCGCAACCCTAAGCGCAGCGTCGTCATCTCAAATTTCGATAGCCCCACAGCTCGAACTGCTGCAGGGGCCTTCGACTCACGGTAATACTGGTAGTTCAACTCAAGCGTTTGTATGGGACCATCGCCGATATTCACAATAGCCAGAGCCTCAGCCTCATTCCGATAGAACTTGTCCAGAGAATCTGTGCCAAGAGCAGCCTCGCGGGCTTCGTCTTCCTTCGGATCGACTCGCCCTCGCGCGACTCGCAGGGCAAATACGTGCTTCTTGCTAATCAGCTTCGCGTAACCAAATGAAAGGCTGTATACGGCTTCCTTGTTGTCGAACTCTTGATCGGTCTCGTAGGTACCGCCGAATTTAAGCTGAAACGTACCCACGCGCGAACTGTGGAATGCACCGGCCTTTGCAGACGCCTCCAGGAAATTCTCAGGATTTCGATTTGCCGATGACGCCACTGTTCCATTTGATTGCAGGGACGCCGTTGCGCCAAACACCTTAAGATTTCGAAAGCTGTCGCCACTCAACTGGCCATCCCCAGCTGTCGGCCCACCGAGTTTGTAGTTCCAACTTTGGCCAAGGTTGTACTCAAGACCGAGTGCTGCGCCTGATGAGTCCTCTGAGTCCAGCAGAACCGGGTTAATCGAGAAGCCATCCTCGTTTAGTGTGGCGTTCTCCTTGTCGCCTCCCTGCTCTTGCTCCGCGGCGGACTCAGTAGACCCCTGCTCGCCTGCCCGTGACGCTCCTGGTGACAGGAAAAGTAAGGCGCCCGCAGCCAGAATCACGGCCGTGTTCTTATAGTTCACGCGCTTCACTCCTGTTCAAACTTCAAAATCTTGTCGGTGACTTTCGCTAGATCGCTAAAGGTCGCCTCGCTGCTCGCAAAGAGGTCGCTAATCTCTTGCACCATGTCCTGCAACTCCTGGCCTGGATCTTCCGCGAAGACTACGTAGGTGTCCGCCACAAGAGCCAGAAATTCCTTGCCCATCTCGAACGCAATCAGAGGCAAGAGGTCTTCGGCGTTGAGAGTGTGTGGGAAGTACCGGAGGTCACAAAGCAGCGCGTCTGCGGCATCTTCAAACGGGAGGCGCACGTCCTCAAACTGGTCTAAGAACTGATCACCTTCCAGCACGTGGTAAGTGGCGACACATGCCAAGTTGGTACTTGACCACTCAAACTGCGGGGCGTCCGCCGCCAACGCCTTACCCTTTGCCTTCTTCTTTGCTTTAGCCATGATTTCTCCTTAAGCGCGTGCTGCGCAGTACTCTTGTTCTTCTTGAGTCTCAGAATCGGGCCAGTAGCGTATCTACTTTTTATTTCTTTGTTGTGGATCGCGAGACGATCTGATTTTGTTGTCTTCGCAACTCCGACTTGCAGTGTGCGCTTCCAATTTCAGCTAAGCACGACAACCACTTCAGTGCGGCAGGTCGTGGAGATAACCTGTTGCTCAATCAACAGACGTCGAAGCAACTTTAGTTATGACGGCAAGGAAGCGGCCCCTACAACGCGCGACGCGACAACATCGATCGATTCTATCGAACGCAGTTCGGTGCCACGCACGCCGTCATGCTGTGCAGAACTTCTACGAGAACATGGAACGCGAAGGCCACAATTTGGTGCTGCACTCCGTGCCGCGACCTGCGTAGATCATGCGCGTAGGGTGCCTGTACTCAGCGTGGAAGCCGCCCGCTGGCGCCCCCCAACTGCTAAGCTTCGCCGCAGTCACTGATGAACCGCCGCCAGAAGTCGCAGCGGCGGGTCACGACCGCATGATCGTAAGTCTGAAGCCCGAGGACCTGGCTACGTGGCTAGAACCAAAAGCGGGCAGCAACGGTGAGCTCCAGGCTGGGATTAGCGACTGCGAGACTCGATACTACGAACACGAGGTATTGGCGGCATGACTCAAGGTGGCCTTAATCCGCCGATGACCGAGGAAGATATTTCGACCTGGCGAGCCAACTGCCTCAACACCTACAACCGAAACGTAGGCGCCTACGACAAGGCTGTGCTCACGGTCGCGAGCGCAGCGCTCGGCCTCACAATCGTATTCAGCAAGGACATAGCTCCACTTCGCAGCGCAGTTGCAGTGTGGGCGCTCATTGCTGCCGGATTGCTCTTACTGGCGGCGATTTGCATCAACGTCATCGGCTTTCTATATCTTCTGCAAGGTGATCGAACGGGGCGTCTGCTCGCCGAAAAGTCGATGAGAGGAATCGGGTCGAGAGAATTGGTGTCAAAGGACATCCGCATGACTGCCGAGCATTTTGACTCATGGGGACATCGCTTCAATGTGTTGCAAGGCGGAGCACTCTTGCTCGGCCTCGCACTTCTTGCAATGTATGTAGGCACAAACGTAATTGTGGAGGCACAAATGCCCGAGAAACCGAC
>JALYWF010000175.1 GCA_030852845.1 Pseudomonadota bacterium | reverse complement strand
CATCGAGTAGCCGCGCCGCTCAGCGCGTGAGCTGCAGCAGGCCGGCCACGGTGGCCACCAGTTCGCGGGCCTCGATGGGCTTGGAAAGATGCGCGTGGTAGCCGGCCACCAGTGAGCGCTGGCGATCCTCCGGGCGCGCATACGCGGTGATGGCCACCGCCGGCAACGCCTTCTGGCGCTGCTGGTCTACCTGCCGCACGGCGCGGATGAGCTCATAGCCATCGGTGCGGGGCATGCCGATGTCGCTCAGCAGGATGTCGAAGTGGTTTGCCTTCAGCAGATCCAGCGCCTGCTCGGCGCCATCCGCGGCCATACATTCGGCCCCGCGGTCGGCAAGGATGCGCACCAGCAGCGTGCGTCCGTCCGCCTCGTCATCCACCACGAGGATGCGGGCACCATCCAGCCGCGGCAGCTCCATGGTGTCGAGTGCGGTATCGATGTCGTGCTCCGGCAGCGCCACGCGGTCCGGCGCGGGCCGCACATGCGGCAGCGGCAAAGCGACGATGAAGGTGCTGCCCTGGTTCTCCCCGCGACTCTTGACCCGCACGTTGCCACCATGCAGCTCGACCAGGTTCTTCACGATCGACAGTCCGAGGCCCAGGCCACCGAACCTGCGCGTGGTGCTGGAATCGGCCTGGCGGAAGCGGTCGAAGATGTAGGGCAGGAAATCCTGGCGGATGCCGATGCCCGTGTCTTCGACCGAGATCTCGACATGCGAGTTCACGCGCTCCAGCACCACCTGTATGCGGCCGCCGGCGGGAGTGAACTTGATGGCATTGGTGAGCAGGTTCCACAGCGCCTGCTGCAGCCGGTTCGGATCGCCGCGCACGAAGCCGATGGAGGTATCGAGCAGCGTGTTGATGCGGATGCTCCTGGCCTCGGCCGTCTGGCGTACCGTGTCGACCGCGGCCTGGATCACCTGGTGCAGCTGCAGCGCCTGCACCTCCAGGGCGATCTTGCCGGAAATGATGCGGCTCATGTCCAGCAGGTCGCCGATGATGCGCGACTGCGCGCGCACGTTGCGGTCGATGACCACCAGCGCTTCCTTCTGCTGCTCGGTGCTTGGCCCGCGCAGCAGCAGGTGCGTCCAGCCCTGCACGGCGTTCAGCGGCGTGCGCAGCTCGTGCGAGAGCGTGGCCAGGAACTCATCCTTCAGGTGGCCGAGGCGTTCCGCTTCGGCGCGGGCCGTGCGCTCGGACTGCAGGATGCGCTCGCGCTCGGACAGCAGCTGGCTGAGCGTGGACTCGCGCTCCTTCAGTGCCTGCACCAGCCGTGAGTTGTCGATGGCGATGGCCGCCTGGCTGGCGATGCCGGCTACCAGGCGCTCGGCGCGGTCGTTGAACCTGCCGCGCTCGCCATGCCCGAGGAACAGGCCGCCGATCAGCTGGCCGGTCTTCGACGTCACCGGCATGGCCAGGTAGCTGCAGACGGACAGCCCTCCGGACGTCGTCGCTGCAGCGGCGCCGGCAAAGCGGGGATCAACGCGGATGTCATCGCTGCGCACGCTGGCATCGCCGCGGAAACCCTCCGGAAAATCCGCCGGAGTGGGGAAGCCCTCGCATTCTGCGTGCCCCGCGCCAGAGGTCGCGTACAGCCGCCAGGGATGTTCCGTCTGCCCGTGCAGGTGTTCGAAGAACGCGCCGCAGGTGGCGCCGGAGATTTCCGTGGCCGCATCGGTCACGCGCTGCACGATGGTATTGAGGTCGAACTCCGAGGCCACGCTGCGACCGACCTTGCGCAGGGTCTCCAGCGCATGGCCTTCTTCGGCCAGCGCCACCAGGGCGGCATCGGCACGGCGCCGCTCGGTGATGTCATGCGCGATCTTGGATGCGCCGACAATGTCTCCCGAGGCGTCGCGGATCGGGGAAATCGTTAGGGAGACGTCGAACTGCGTGCCATCCTTGCGCACGCGGGTGGTCTCGTAGCGCTCGATGCGCTCCCCGCCACGCACCTTGGCCAGGATCGCCGCTTCTTCGTGGCGCAGCGCCTCGGGAATCACGCGCAGGATGGAGGCGCCAACCATCTCCTCGGCAGTCCAGCCGAACAGGCGTTCGGCGGCCGCGTTCCAGGACGTGACCACCCCCTGCAGCGACTTGCTGACGATGGCGTCTTCGGACCCGGCGATGATGGCGGCAAGCAGTGCCCGTTCGATATCCGCTGCGTTATCCGCCAAATCCCCGCCCCCAAACGATGAGTCCCGCATTTCGTATAGCACGCGCCCTCTGGCCTGTATGCAGGAAAACGTCGCTACAACACGGCCGTAGGATGGTTCCGACCCCCACCGATCGTGACCAGCCGATGGAGCGGCAATGCGTCACCTGCCAGCCTGCACCCATGGCGCAGGAGCGCTACGGGAGATCTTCTTATGAACGCTGTGGTGGGACGAATACTTCTGGTTGCAGCCGTGGGCATGGGGCTGATGGCATTGGCCTGCCGGGGCAACGCGAAGTGCCGGCGGCAGCATACGGATGAAGTGCTGGACGATGCGCTGCAGGAGACCTTTCCTGCCAGTGATCCCACGGCCTCGCAGGACTTCGCGATTCCGGTCAACCGCCAGTAGCCAGCTGCGTCACTTTCGCGGCACCTTGCCAATCGACTGCAGGGCTTTGACGGCTTTCGTCAGGCCCTGCCGTGAACGTTCATAGGCCTTCCAGGGCTTGTTGCCGATGGCCAGCCGCTCCTCAAAGGACGAGACGCTCCACTCTGTCGGCCCTGCGAGCCCGGCCAGTTCATCCCAGCCGATCGGCACCGAGACCCCCATGCCGGGCCGCGCGCGCGCGGACCACGCCGCGGCCGTGGTGGCCCCGCGTCCATTGCGCAGGTAGTCCACGAAGATGCGGCCCACGCGGTTGGTTGGGCCGCTCTTGGCCACGAACCGTTGCGGGATGACCCTGGCGAGGTGCCGCACCACGTCGCCGGTGAACTGCTTCACCTCATCCCATCCCAGTGCGGGCTTCAGCGGCAGCACCACATGCAGGCCCTTGCCGCCACTTGTCTTGAGGCAGCTCTTCAGTTCCAGCTCATCCAGCAGCGCACGCAGCAGTACGGCGGCCTCCTTCACCTGCTGCCACGACACGCCGCTGCCGGGATCCAGGTCGAACACGATGCGATCCGGCTTCTCGATCGCATGCCGCGTCGCGTTCCAGGTGTGCAGCTCGATCACATTCATCTGGGCCGCTGAAAGGAGCCCCTGCTCCGAGGAGATGGCCAGCAGCGCGCCGTGATCAGGATCCAGGGATGGCGGCAGGCGGTCCACATGCGGCAGCGTGCGCGCCTCCGCATGCTTCTGGAAGAACATGGCGCCGGTAACACCCGACGGCGCCCGCAGCATGGCAACGGGACGATCAGCCAGGTGCGGCAGCATCAGGGAGGCAACCTGGGCGTAGTAGGCGACCAGCTCGCCCTTGGTCACGCCACTTTGCGAATCGATCACCCGCTCCGGATGCGTGATGCGCATGTCGGGGAGTTTCACTGCGCGACTCACCGCCTTGCGTTTCTGCGTGCCCTTCACCGCGCTGGGCGCCTTGGCCTGCTCCACGGTGATCTGCTCCGGTGGCTTGTCCTCGCGCAGTCCCTGGAACACGCCCTGCCGCACATGTTTGCCGGCAGTCCAGCCGGCAAAGGAAATCTCCGCCACCAGCCGCGGCTTCACCCAGTGGGGCACGGCGCGACGCGTGGTGCCGACCTTCTGCGGCCCGTTTTCGAAAGGGCTGGCCGCGGTTTCCAGGCGCACCAGCTTCTGGTGCAGCGCTGCCAGGGTCTTTTCATCAAAGCCGGTGCCGACGTTGCCGGCATAACGCAGCGCGCCGGATGCATCGTGCACCCCCAGCAGCAGCGAACCCAGGCCGGTGCGCGATCCCTGGGGATCCGTGAAGCCGCCGATCACGAATTCCTGGCGCTGGCCGTTCTTCAGCTTGATCCAGTCACGGCTGCGGCCGGAACGATAGGGCGCATCGGCCCGCTTGCCGATCAGGCCCTCGAACCCGGCGGCGCGCGAGGCCGCGAGCAGCCTGGCCGGCGCGCCTTCCAGCGTGGCGCTGAAACGTACCAGTGCGCCGCGCCGTTCGGGCAGCATGCGGCGCAGCCGCTCGCGTCGATCCGTCTGCGGCAGCTCGCGCAGGTCCTCGCCGTCGGCGAACAGCAGGTCGAAGACGATGTAGCGCAGCTCGGCGGTGCTGCCGCGGTCGAAGGCGTTCTGCAGCATCTGGAAATGCGGCACGCCCTCCTCGTCCAGCGCCACCACTTCGCCATCCAGCCAGCAGGACGGCAGTTTCAGTTCACGAACTGCCTGCACGATGCGCGGCAGCCGTGAAGACCAGTCGTTGCCGTTGCGGGTGTAGCAGCGCACGTCGCTGCCATCCACGCGCGTGAGCATGCGATAGCCGTCGAGCTTCAGCTCGTACTGCCACTCACCGCCGGCCGGCGGTGCGGTCACCAGCGTGGCCAGTTGCGGCGCCAGCAGCGGCGGCAGCGCGGCACCTGCGCGTTTCGCAGCGGGCTTGCGCGCGGGCTTCTTCTTTCCCGTGATCACGCTGTCGCCGAGGGCTTCCACCACATCGAACTCGGCAGCGGGACGGGCAAACTCATCCTTCTCCTTGATGAGCAGCCAGGACGGCTGCCGCTCATCATCGCGCCCACGCATGCGTACCAGCGTGAAGCCGCCACGCAGCTTCTCACCCTCCAGCGTGAACTTGATCTTGCCCTCGCGGAAGCCTTTGGCCGCATCGCCCACTGGCTGCCATTGCCCGCGGTCCCACACGATCACCGTGCCGGCACCGTATTCGCCTGGCGGGATCACCCCTTCGAAGTCGCCGTAGGAAACCGGGTGGTCTTCCACCTGCACCGCCATGCGCTTCACCGCCGGATCCAGGCTCGGTCCCTTGGGCACTGCCCAGCTGCGCAGCACGCCCTCCCACTCCAGCCGGAAGTCATAGTGCAGTCGCCGCGCCGCATGCTTCTGCACCACGAAGCGCCCGGCCCCGCGCGTGCCCGTGGACTTTCCCGCCGGCTCCGGTGTGACGCGGAAATTGCGCTTGCGGTTGTAGGTGGCGATGTTCCCGACGACCATGGCTCAGGCAGCGCGGCTGCCGCGCCGGCGCGGCTTGGACTCACCGCGCGTGCCTTCTCCGCGAGCGCCTTCACCGCGCGTGCCCCGGGACGGCTTGCCGTCCTTCAGGCTGCGCTTGAGCAGCTCGGTGAGGTCGATGATGTCCGCCCCACCCTCCGGCAGCTTCTCTTCCGGCTCGCTCACCGCATGGGTCTTGCCGGCCTTCGCGCGGCGCGCCACCAGCTCCATCACCTGTTCGCTGAAGCGGTCGGAGAACTCCTCGGGGTTGAACTCGCCGCTCATGCTCTCGATGAGCTGCTCGGCCATCTGCAGCTCGCGCGACTCCACGCCCGCGGCCTTCACGCCTTCCTTCGGAATGCCCAGCTCGTCGTATTCGCGGATATCCGAATGCCAACGCAGCAGGTTCAGCACCAGCACCGGCCCGGATGGCATCAGCGCTGCAAAGTGCTGCTTGGTGTGGATCACCACGCGCGCCAGGCCCGCGCGTCCGCTCTTCTTCAGCGCCTCGCGCAGCAGCGCGTACACCTTCTGGCCCTTGCCCGTGGGAGCAAGATAATAGGGACGGTCGAAATAGAGGAACGGGATGTCCGCGACAGGCACGAAGCTCTCGATTTCGACCATCTGTGTGGAGCGCGGATACACATCGGCGATCTCCTTGTCGGTGAGCACCACATAGTTGCCGTCGCTGTGCTCGACGCCCTTGACGATGTTCTCCTTGGCGATCTCCTCACCGGTGCGCTTGTTGATGCGCTTGTAACCCACCGGATCCATGCTGCGCTTGTCCAGCCAGTCGAAGTCGATGCCCGTCTCGCCCGTGGCCGGATGCAAACTCACGGGAATATGGACCAGCCCGAAACTGATGGCGCCTTTCCAGATTGCGCGCTTGCTGCTGGCCTTGGGTTTAGTGGCCATGTTGCTGCTCCTAACCTCGGATCGTGGTTCAGGATAGGCCGCTGTCAAATCCCGGAGGATCGCAGGGAAGGCAGGCGAGCTGTGGGACCCGGCCTACGGGCACCAGTTGCGTGCCGGCTTTGGGGGCTCAGGAAGCCAGAATGCGCTCCGCCATCTCATCCAGTCGCGCCTTGACCCGTTGCCAGCCCGGCAGGCTCGACTCCAGCAGCCGATAAAAAGCCTTGCCGTGATTGTGCCGCCTGAGGTGGCAAAGCTCATGGATTATGACGTAGTCAATGCAGTCCCGAGGAGCGCGCACAAGCGCCGGATTGAGGGTCAGCCTGCCGGCGGAGGAGCAGCTTCCCCATCGTCCACGCATGGTCCGCAGCGCAAGCTGGGGGGGTTGCCTGACCCATCTCAGCCGCTGGCACACCTCCTCAAGGCGTTCGCGGAAAACTTCCCGCGCCCGCTCCCGGTACCAATTGTGTATCGCTGCCCGAATGGAAGAAGGACCGCTGATGTGCGATGCAATCTGCAGTTGGCCACCGCGCAGACGCACTGCGGCGCTCGCGACACCGCCGCTGCCACACATAAGTTTGAGGCGATACCTGCGGCCCAAGTAGTACACCGCCTCACCGCTGACGTACTCGCGCGACAGGACATGGCGCCTGCGGTGGGCGATCCAATGCAGATGGCGATGGATCCAACGCGCCCGCCGCATCAATGCCTGCCTCACCTGCGCGGGCACAGCATGCTCCGGCGCGTCGACCAGCACCCGGCCGTCCGGCTCGACGTGAATCGCAATGCTTCGGCGCCTGCGCTCCACCCTAGTGCGCACCTCGCATCTGATGCGCTGGTCACCGTACGGAATGACCATCATGTTTCCCGCGCCCGCGCTGCGGCTCATTGACGACTCATGCCCACACGGGTGACCTGGACAACCTGCTCGACAGCGTCGCGGGCCTTATCCAGCCCCAGCACGGGAAACAGCGCCGGCAGCAGCCGCTTGCGGATCTGCGCCTCGATGCTCTGAGGATTCAGTGAATTCTCGGCCACGGAGTCCCGCACCGCGGTATCGATTTCCCCGGCCAGCCGTATCAGTTGCGCCCGCTCTGCCTCAGGCATCGCATCCACCTGCTGCTCGCCCACCGCCAATTTCAGGATGCCGTAGTAAGCCCTGCTCTGGCGGTTCGTGCCGAAGGCATCCGGGATGCCCGGCGTTTCGAGGGCGTTGAGGCAGTCCTCGAACTTCCTGAACAACACGTATTGCTTCAGTGGATGATCAAACATCGCCTCCGCCTCGGCGATCGCCTCCTTCAGCAGCTCGCCGAAGACCTTCTGTGCATAGGGATCAGCGGCCAGGTCCTGCTCGATGGTCTTGCGCACGCGGGTGCGGATGATGTCGGCCTCGTTGCGCGCCTTCTCTTCCGACCAGCCGCTGGTGTCCTCCGGCTGGCCGAGCCGGTGTACCACGTAGACGCCGTCCGGCTCCCGCACCTCGGTGCCGATCACCTGCCGGTCCACCAGCTTTTCGATCTGCGCCTCGTAGAGGCTGTAGTCCACGGTTTCCATCGCATCACGGCGCGCGATCTTGCGCAGATCCGTGAAGAATCGCAGATCGTCCTTGTAGCGCCGGATCAATTCCTCGGAGAAGCTGCGGTCCTCGAAGAAGCTGCGCGAGGACAGCGCCAGCTGCAGGCACAGCCCGAATTCGGTCAGGGCGGCATAGAAGTCTTCGCGCAGCTTCAGCCTTTCATCGTGCTCGTTGCCGTCGGCGTCGGTCACGAAGCGCGGGCTGAGAACCTGCCGGTATTGCTCGGTATCCTTGCGGTTGGCCACCGTCCTGAAAAACGACCATAGCCGGTCGTTCAGCGCGGGCAGGCGCTTGTACTCGGTGTCGAACGCGCGATACAGCCCCTCCAGGTCCGCCACGTCGAAGCCGCCCTGCATGCGCGCCTCCAGGTCCTGGTAGGCGCGGATGGCGGTATCGAGCTTCGGCAGGATGCCGCGATAGTCCACGAGCACACCGTAGCGCTTGGCGTCGTGCAGCCGGTTCACGCGGGCAATGGCCTGGATCAGGTTGTGGCCTTCCAGGGGCTTGTCGATATAGAGCACACCATTGCGCGGCTCGTCGAATCCGGTCAGCAGCTTGTCCACCACGATCAGCAGGTCCGGCGGACCTTCCGTGGCGAAGTCGGCGATGATTTCTTCCTCGTATTTCTCCGGATCGCGCTTCGCATCGATGATGTTCTGCTTCCACCACTTCTGCACATCCGGCAGGGTGTCTTCGTCCACGGCGCTGTTGCCTTCCCGCGTGTCGGGCGGGGAAATCACCACTGCGCTGGTGACCAGGCCGGTTTCATCCAGCGCCCGCTTGTAGCGGATGGCATCGCGTTTGCTGTCGGTGGCCACCTGTCCCTTCAGGCCCAGATCCAGTTGCTTGATGTGCCGGTCGAAGTGGGTGGCGATGTCCCAGGCAATGAGCTCGATGCGGTTGGCAGCGCCGTAGATGGCGCGTTTGCCGGCGAACTTCTTCTTCAGGTCCGCGCTTTGGGACGCTGTCAGGCCCGCCGTGATGCGGTCGAACCAGCGGTTTACCGCGTCCTCGTTGATCTCCAGTGCCGGCACGCGCTCCTCGTAGAGCAAGGGCGCGACGGTTTCGTCCTCCACGGCCCGCTGCATGGAATAGGCATGCACGATGGGGCCGAACTTGCTGGCGGTCTTCTCATCCTTGAGC
>JALYWF010000135.1 GCA_030852845.1 Pseudomonadota bacterium | reverse complement strand
GATCGCAAGAGGTTGCCTGCCATGCGCAGATTGCTCATTTCGCTGATGCTCCTCGCGCCCTTCGGCGCGGCCCTCGCCCAGCCCGTGGGCATCACGCCCGAGATGATCAACACCACGCTGCCGGAGGAGGGTGCGCCCAAGGCCGTGCCAGGCGCCTACGCGGTGACCACCGAACCGGCCTTCGGCAATGCCGGCCTCGTTACCTTCCGCCCCGGCGCGCTCGATCGTCTGCCCCGCCAGTACGCCCTGCCCGTGGTGGTGTGGGGCCACGGCGGCTGCGCGATGAATGCACCCGCCAACCATGGCCTGCTCGAGACCGTGGCCTCGCATGGCTTCCTCGTCATCACCACTGCGGGATCAGCAGAGGCTGCGCCGGCGGGCGGCCGACCGCGGCAGGCCACGGCCGATGACCTGAAGGCCGGCCTCGACTGGGCAGAGAAAGAGAACGTGCGCGAGGGATCGCCGCTGCGCGGCCGCATCGACACGCAGCGCATGGCGGCGATGGGCCAGTCCTGCGGCGGCATCATGGCAGTAACGCTGGGCCTGGATCCACGCGTCGACACCATCCTGGTGTTCAACGCCGGTGTGGATGCGGCCAGCACGCAACCCGGCCGTCCCACCATCGATTCGCTGAAGAACCTGCACGGGCCGGTGCTGCTGGTGAACGGCCACGAGCGTGACTTCCAGATGAGCGCCTCACGCGCCACCTTCGACGCCATCCGGCAGGTGCCCACCTTCTATGGTGCGCGGCACGGGGCGGGTCACACGGCCACGGTGCGCCACAAAGGCGGCGGCGAATTCGCCAACGTGGCTTCATCCTGGCTGCGGTGGCAGTTCAAGGGCGACCAGGAAGCGGCCAAGCTGTTTGTCGGCGAGCGCTGCGGACTGTGCACCAACCCCGACTGGGACACCGCCGCGAAGCTGCAGCAGCCTTGATGCACCCGATGTCGCCGCATGGCGACCATTGGAGCTACGCGGTAGGAGTGGACCTACCGCAGTAGCTTGTCCTCAGTGACGGCGCGCCCTGTCCTGGGCGCGCAAGCTCGGCATCCCCTGATCTTCATTGAGGATGCCATCATGAAATCTTCGCTTCTGCTCCTGCTGGTTCCGGCCGCCATCCTGGTCGGCTGCAATCGTGCCGATACCCCCGAGCGCTCGGACATGCGCGAGGCGCCGATGTCCTCCCAGTCGCCCGGCGCGGCCCCCGGTGAATTCCGCGACGAGTCGCGCGGCATCGAGTCACGCAACATCGACCAGAACGGCAACATTGTGGTGACCCCGAACAGCGACCTCAGCACGCCGGGCACCGGCGGCACCACCAATGGCATGGGCAATCCTGGCGCCGGCACTGATGACGCCAACAGCACCCGCAGCGACATCGAGGGCACGAACACCACGCGTCCCGACGGCGGCAGCGCGGACGACGCCCGCCGCAACCAGTAAGCCCCGCCTTGCGGGTGGCAAGCCGACCAAAGGAGGAGGGATCAGCGAGTCGCCGGACTCGGGTTCCTCCTCTGGTCCCGCCGCTGTACACCATCGGCTACGAGGGGCAGAGCCTCGACTCCTTCATCGGCCAGTTGCAGGCGGCAGGCGTGCAGCAGGTGGCCGATGTGCGCCAGACGCCGATCTCGCGCAAGCCGGGCTTCGCCAAGACCCCGTTATCCACAGCATTGAAGGAAGCCGGGATCAGCTACGTGCACCTGCGCGCGCTGGGCTGCCCCAAGGGAATCCGCGATCGGTATCGCCAGGAAAGGGACTGGGACCGCTACACGCAGGACTTCCTGGCGCACCTCGGAAAACAGGCAGCATCGCTTGACTTACTCATTGAGAGTGCCAATCAGCAGCAAACGGCGGTGCTTTGTTTCGAAACTGACTTTAATCGCTGCCATCGGACCTATGTGGCGCGGGCAGCCGGCCACGCGTCAGGCGCCAGGGTGCTGCACATCACCGCCGCGGGCATCTTCCCCGATGCACCGTCACCCACCAGCGCACGGGTGGCTGCCAGCTAACGCAATCCTTCGCAGGATCTCGGCGGTCGTCCTTCCTGGGTCCAGGTGAGGGTGTCAGCGGACCGGCCGCTGCGCACCGTATTGCGTGCGCTGGCATAGCTGTAGCCGGATCCGGTGTTGCTGCCCGTGAGCACGTCATGGCCGCCGCTCCAGGTGATGGCGGCACTCTCGCCCTCGAACACCACGGTCAGCGCCACGCCATCGCAGTCGTACATCGCGCGACGCGTGCGCGGGGGGCTGGTCGTCACGCCGCCCGCAATCGAACTCAGCGGCGCGAGCTCCAGCGCACCCGAAGAACCGGTGAGGCTCAGGTGGCCATCCTTCGCGCGCCGCAGGGTGCTGGTGCCCTGGAGGATGCCCAGCACGCGTGACTCCTGCTGCTGCCGGTCTTCTTCCGCGCAGGCGCGCCGCGTGCTCAGCAGCTCACCCACCCGCAGTGTGTTGCCGCTCTGGATCCATGGGCCGGAGAAATGGTTGCAGCCGCTGTCGCCTTCAATCTGTCCGCTGATGCCGAACTGCGCGGTGAGGTTGTCGGCGCCCAGTGGTGCGCGGCCATCGACGCGGGTGATCGTCCAGCGTGTGCCGGCAAGTTCGGGCGCACTGCCGCTGCTTCCTGGTGAGCTCGCGCATCCAGCCAGCATGAAGCCCGCCAGGCAGGCGGCGAAGGCAGTACGAATGGGAGTGTGCATGGGTCTTCTTTTCTGGGGCACTGCAGGCAGTGTCGGCCGCAGGCGCGAGGCGCCGTATCCGTACTCGCCAGCTGTGCACCGTAGGAATGATCCTACGCTTTGCGAAGTGACGCGGATTTGCATGCATGCCTCGCCGCCATGCAGCATTGCACCCCGAAGGGGATACACATTCTTATCAAGGAGAGGCGGCCCATGAAATCCACCCTGCTACTGACGGCGATGTGCATTGCGCTGGCCGGCTGCGCCGAACGCAGCACGCCCGCGGGTGATGCGGATTCCGCTCCGCCGCCGCCCACCTCCCTGCCGGATGCGCCGGCCGGCCCGGCCCAGGGCGCCGCGGTTGCCGTGCTGGCGGGCACGGTCGACAGTCCCGTGCGCGGCGAGCTGCAACTCACCTCTGCCGGGGACGGCGTGCGCGTGATGGGCGAGATCGCCGGCCTGCCGCCGGGCAGCGAACATGGCTTCCACGTGCATGAGCATGGTGACTGTTCCGCCCCTGACGGCTCCAGCGCTGGGGGACATTTCAATCCCGCCGCGGCGCCCCATGGCGGGCCGGACGCAACGACGCGCCACCTGGGCGACATTCCCAACATCCGCGCCAACGAGAAGGGCACGGCCGATGTGAATGCCGTGATCGCCGGGGCGACGCTGAACGATGGCGGCCCGAACAACCTGGTGGGCAAGGCCTTCATCGTGCACGCCAAGGCCGATGACTACAAAACCCAGCCCTCGGGTGATGCCGGCGCCCGCATCGCCTGCGGCGTGGTGCAGTAGCCAACCCCGTTTTGCCGCTTCCTTCGTAAGAGACCTGAGGGTTCTCTTGCGAAGGAGCGGAACATGTCGCGTATCACCTGGCTGGCCCTGGCAGGGCTCGTCTGCTCACCCGCCCTGGCGGGTCATCTGGCCGATGTGAGTGTCGTCGATCGCGATTCAGGTCGCGTGCTCGATACCTATTTTCATCAGGGCGAATACTGGGTGGCCGGGCGCCCCGGGGCGCATTACGCCATCCGCATCACCAGCCGTGATGACCGCCGGTTGCTGGCGGTGACCTCGGTGGATGGCGTGAACATCCTCACCGGCGAGACGGCCGCGCACGATCAGCGTGGCTACGTGTTCGATCCCTGGCAGGGTTATGACGTGGCCGGCTGGCGCAAGAGCGACAGCCAGATTGCTGCGTTCACTTTCACTTCGATCCCGAAGTCGTACGCGGCGCGCACCGGGCGGCCAGACAATGTCGGTGTGATCGGCGTGGCGTTGTTTGCGGAAAAACCGCGGCGGCCGAAGATCACCCTGCAGGCGCCGGCGCCCTCCGCACGTGACGAGAGCAGCGCGCGCGAGCAGAAGCAGGCGCCCTCCCTGGGCACCGGCCACGGGCGGCGCGAGCATTCACTGGTCACGCAGGTGCCGTTCGAACGCGCCACTGCCATGCCGGAGGAGATCATCCGCATCCGCTACGACAGCCGCGAGAACCTGCTGGCAATGGGCGTGATCCACAAGCCACGCCCGCGCTCGCCGGATGCCTTTCCCGACTCATCGCGGCTGGGCTACGTGCCCGATCCCTGATGGCCGACGGCACTTCGGGGATAATGCCGCGGATGT
>JALYWF010000127.1 GCA_030852845.1 Pseudomonadota bacterium | reverse complement strand
GCAGGCGGTTCTGCGCCGCCACCGAGAAGCGGCGCAGCGGCAGCTTTTCCGAGTCGGCGATGCGCTCCACATAGAAGCGCAGCAGGTCGGGCACATCTTCGGCGTATTCACGCAGCGGTGGCACGCGTACCAGCACGCCGGACAGATGCGCCAGCAGGTCGCGGCGCAGGCCGTGTTCTGCGCCCGCGCGGCCCTCGACGCCGGGCTGTGCGGTGGCAATGAGTCGTGCATTGAAGGGCACGCCCTGGCCGGCATCGATGCCCGCGCGGTAGAAGCGGCCGGTCTCGATCACGCCCAGCAGCAGCCGCTGCACGCGCGGGGCGAGGTCTTCGACTTCCTGCACATAGAGCGTGCCGCCGAGGGCCTGGTCGAGCAGGCCTGGGTGACTTCTCCGCCAGGGCTCACTGCTCCGAAGAGGAAACGCTCGGCGGCGTCATCCGGCACGGCGCTGGCAACCAGGTTCACAAAACCGCGCGCAGAGCGCGGGCCGGATTCATGCGTGAAGCGCGCCAGCGCCTCGCGTCCGCTGCCCGGCTCACCCAGCAGCAGCAGGGATGCGTTGAGCGCGGCCACGCGGGTGAGTTCCTCGCGCAGCTGCTGCGCGACGCGGCTCTTGCCGAAGGTGGCCAGCAGCGGTGCGAGCTGCGGCCGGCCGGCGATGCGGCGCCGCTTGCCGGCGTCCATCGCGCGTTCCACCGTGCGCAGCAGCTTGGCCAGCGACAGCGGCTTCTCCACGAAATCGAATGCGCCCAGGCGCGTGGCCTCGACGGCGGTTTCGACGGTGCCATGGCCCGACATCATCACTACCGGGCAGTCCTCGGATGTGGAGGAGGACCATTCGCGCAGCAGCGTGATGCCGTCGGTGTCGGGCATCCAGATATCGAGCAGCACCAGGTCTGGCACGCCGCGCGCGCGTGAGGCGCGGGCTTGTCCGGCGTCGGCGGCGACGTCGACGTCGTAGCCTTCGTCGGAGAGGATTTCCTTCAGCAGGACACGGATGTCCGCTTCGTCGTCGACGACCAGGATCTTGCCGGTGCTCATGCGATGCCTCGTGCCGGCTGGCCCGCTTCACTGCGTGCCTCCAGCGGTAGTATGACGCGCACGAACGCGCCGCCTGCGGGCCGGTTGCCCGCCTCTATGCCGCCGCCGTGTTCCTCGGCGATTTTCTTCACGATCGCGAGTCCAAGACCCGTCCCCTTCGGTTTGCCCGTCACGTAAGGCTCAAACACCCGTGCGAGCATTTCTTCGTCGAAACCATTGCCGTTGTCAGCCACCATGATGACGGCAGAACCGCCCCCGGGTCCAGCACTGTGTTCCGTGGAGACCACGATGCGTCCTCCCTCCAGCCCTTCGAGGGCTTCTAGGGAATTGGTTATGAGGTTGTTCAGCACCTGCCGCAAGCGACCCCGGTCCGCCCGGACCATGGGCAGGGAGTTGTCGACCCGCACCTCGATGCCGGCGCGGGTTTCGTGGGCGCGATAGAGCTCCGCCGCCTCGGCCACCAGCTCGTTCAGGTCGACGGGGAGGAACTTCAGCTCCGGCGCGCGCGCGTATTCGCTGAACGCATTGACCATGCCCTTCAGGGATTCCACCTGCTGCACGATGGTATGCGTGGCGCGTTCGAGCAGGATGGAGTCTTCGGCGTCGAGTTTGCCCGCAAGGCGCCGGCGCAGCCGCTCGGCGGCCAGCTGGATGGGCGTGAGCGGATTCTTGATCTCGTGCGCGAGGCGGCGCGCCACCTCGCCCCAGGCCGCATCGCGCTGCGCCTTCTGCATGTGGGTGATGTCATCGAATACCAGCACATGGCCCGACTCGCCGCCGGAAGGCTGGACGAGGGGCGCGCAGGCACAGCGCAGCACACGTTCCTGCGGCAGGGTGAATTCTTCCTGCCAGTCGGCACCGCCGGCATCCAGCATCTGCGTCACCGCCGAGGCGAAGGCGGCCAGGCGCGGCGAATCGTCATCGAGCGCCTCCAGCTCGATGCCCAGCCGGCGCTCGATGGGCGTGCCGAGGATGGCATCGGCCGCCGCATTGGCCAGCACGATGCGCCGGCCGGTGTCGATCACCATCACGCCGGTGGAAAGGCCCGCGAGGATCACCGCCAGCCGCTCGCGCTCGGCCTCCACCAGCGCGCGGCTGCGGGCGGTTTCGTCGCTGGCGCGGCGCAGGCGGCGGGTCATCTCGTTGAAGGATTGCACCAGGTAGCCCATCTCATCGCGCGAGGGCAGCGTGAGGCGCGTGCCGAAGTCGCCCTTGCCCACGGCGCGCGTGCCCTCGATGAGGTCGTGCACGGGCTTGGTGAGGTGGCGCGCGGCGCGGATGCCAAGGTAGATGGCCGACAGCATGGCCAGCATCAGCACCAGCGTGAGCGTGAAGATGAAGCTGGACATCAGCTCGCTCTGGTCTTCCGTCGTGTTCGCGTAGACGGTGTTCGCCTCGCGCACGGCATTGGCGATGTCCGACAGCGCCGACTCCAGCTGGTAGCGCGCGACCAGGATGCGCCTGGCCTCCTGTCGCTCCTGCGGCAGCACCGCCGCTGCGTTGATCACGAACCCGTCGGCACCATCGGCGACCCTGTCTGACCAGGATGGGGCATCTCCCATCTGTGCCAGCACTACCGCGATGTGGTTCGCATCGATGCCGCGTGCCGGCTCCGTGCTGCTCGCTGCCAGCACCTGTCCCTGTGCGTTCACGACCAGCAGCTCGCTGGCGCCGGCCGCCATGCGCTCGGCATCGATGGAAAGCGCGAGGTTGTCCGGCGAGTATCCGGCCAGCAGGCTGGCCAGTGCCGCCGTGTGGCGCATCTGGTCCTGCTGCCGCTGCTCCAGTGCCACGCGTGATTCTTCGACTGCAGCACGCAGCCCGCGCCCCAGCCCCTTGGTGAACCAGCTCTCGATGCCGCGGCTGAGGAAGGACAGCGCGAACAGGTACACCACCAGCAGCGGCACCACGGTGAGCGTGCCGAAGAGGATGGCGGTGCGCGCGGCCAGGCGCGAGCCGGGTACATGCGCCCGGTAGTCGCGCACCAGCACGTACAGCCGCCGCAGCAGCAGCGCGGCGATGATCACGATGCCTATCGCGCTGATCACGCGGATTTCCTCCGCCCAGCCGCTGTACTTGCGCGAGTTCTCCACCGTGCGCGAGAACACGAACAGCAGGCCCAGCACCAGCACGGTGCCCAGCGCCATGAAGAAATAGCCGCGCCAGCGCTTCAGCGGGGCAGTGTCCATGTGCTCCATTCACTGTGCTGGATGCCATCATCGGACCAGGGCAGCAGCGCCTTCAGCGACGAGCCCAGGTTGCCGCGCCGGGCGGTGGCGCGCACACGCACGCGGTAGCGCGCCTCGGGGTCCAGCGGCTCGCGCAGCGCAACGGACCAGGCGTCCACGATGCCGGCGGCATCCAGCGCCTCCTGCAGCGAGTCGAAGCTGCGCAGCTCGGCGTCATCCTTCAGCTCGAAGCGCAATGTCAGGGGATTCCACGACAGCGCGCGGCGCAGCGTGGCCTCGACCACGTCGGCATCGAACCAGTAGCGGCTCTTGCGCGCCACGCCCACCTGGAGGTCAAGGTGCACGGTGGCGCCATCCGCCAGCGCCGCACTCATGCGCTCATCCTCGGCATAGACCACGCGCGCGTTCACTTCGAGCCCTGTGTCGGCCACGTTCACCCATGCCGCATCCACAAATGGCCGGTCGGCGCCCTGCACCGACGCGGCCGCGCACAGCGGCAGCAGCAGCGCGATGCATGCGGCGCGCAGGCTCATGCAGGCCCCCGCTTCTCGAGGCAGGAATAGTGGAAGCCGTCCGTCACCCGGGCCGGGCCGGCCGCACGAGGCACAGGCGACAGCGCCACGTCGGGTACGGCGCGCGCGAAGTCGCGGTGGCGGGCGAGGAAGCGGTCCACCAGTTCATGGTTCTCGGCTGGCAGCACGGAACAGGTGGCGTACACCAGGCGACCGCCGTCACGCAGCAGCGGGGCGCAGCGCTCCAGCAGCGCCATCTGCGTCGCGGCATAACCCTGGATGTCATCAGGCCGGCGCAACAGCTTGATGTCCGGATGGCGGCGGATCACGCCGGTGCCCGAGCAGGGCGCGTCGAGCAGGATGCGGTCGTAGGGACGTCCGTCCCACCAATCCTCCGCGCAGAGGTCAGCGGCGACGAGTTGCGCTTTGTAACCCAGCCGCGCGAGGTTTTCTTCCACCCGCGCAAGGCGCTGCGGATCGCTGTCCAGGGCGGTGAGGTCGAGCTCGCCCGCGCAGCGTTCGAGGATGTGGCCGGTCTTGCCGCCCGGCGCGGCGCAGGCATCGAGCACCCGCTCGCGCGGCTGTGCATCGAGCAGCAGGGCAGCCTGCTGTGCGCCGGCGTCCTGCACGCTCACCAGCCCTTCTGCAAACCCCGGCAGCTGCTTCACGTCCATGGCCTCGGCGAGCACGATGCTGGTCTCGCCCATGCCGGCGGAGGCCGAAAGGCCCTGCTGCGTCAACGACGCAAGACACTCCTCGCGCGTGGTGCGCGCGAGGTTCACGCGCAGCGTCATCGGCGGCGCCTCGTTGTTGGCCGCAATGATCGACGCCACTTCCAGCGGCCAGGAGGCACGCAGCGCCTTCAGCAGCCAGCGCGGATGGGCGAGCGCAGCCGGCTCGCTGCGATCGACGCGCGCCAGCAGCGCCTCGCGTTCGCGCAGGTAGCGCCGGAGCAGCGCATTCACGAAGCCGGCGGCATTGCCGCGCCCCACCACGCGCGCCGCGTCCACCGCGATGTTCACCACGCTGGCCGCCGGCGCGCGCGAGTATTCGATCTGGTGCAGCGCTGTGACCAGCACCGCGCGCACCAGCGGCGGCATGCGCTGGCCGGGCTGCAGCAGGGCTTCCACCACCGGCGCCAGGCGCAGGAACCAGCGCAGCGTGCCGGTGTGGATGGCACGCACCGCGCCGCGCTCCGCGGGAGCAATGTCGAGTGCCTGCAATGCCGTCTCGGCCGTGCAGCCGCCATCACGCACCACTGCATCCAGCGCTTGCGCAGCCAGCGCCAGCACAGCGGCGCCGGGCGCCACGCCATGTGGTCCTGACTCGCGCACTTCGGCCATTCGGGCACCGCTCACTGGAACACCACCTTTGATTCCGCACCCAGCGCATTGGCGAAGTCGCGCGCGCCGACGGCGCGGCGCCCCGCGCGCTGCAATTCCAATACCTGCAGCACGCCAGTGCCGCAGACCACTTCCAGCGCATCACCTGCCAGTCCAAGCACGCCACCGGGCGCGACGCCTGCAGGGGCCACGCGCGCCGCATCCACACGGCTGCGCAACAACTTCACCGGTTCCTCGCCCAGGCGGGTCTCGGCCACCGGCCAGGGATTGAAGGCACGCACCCGCCGGTCGAGGTCCACTGCGCTATCACGCCAGTCGATGCGCGCCTCGGCCTTGCTGAGCTTTTCCGCATACGTCACGCCCTGCACCGGCTGCGGCCGCGCCGCCAGCGTGCCCTGCGACAGCCCTTCGAGCGCCACGAGGATCTGCTGCGCACCCAGCCCTGCCAATGCATCATGCAGCGTCGCAGACGTCATCTGCGCGCCAATGTCCATGCGCGCCTCGCACAGCACCGCGCCTGTATCGAGTCCCTCATCCATCTGCATGATGGAAATCCCGGTCTCGGCATCGCCCGCAAGAATCGCCCGCTGGATGGGCGCCGCGCCACGCCAGCGCGGCAGCAGCGAGGCATGGATGTTGAGGCATCCCAGCCGCGGCAGCTCCAGCAGCGCGCGCGGCAGGATGAGCCCATAGGCCACCACCACCATCACATCCGGCTGCCACCACTCGCGCAGCAGCGTGAGCGTTGCTTCCAGTTGTGAATCCGCGCCGCGCAGCCGTAGCGGCTGCGACACCGGCACACCCATCTCGAGCGCCGCCTGTTTCACCGCACTGGCCGTGAGCGCGCGGCCGCGCCCGGCCGGACGATCCGGCTGCGTGAGCACGCCCACCACATCGTGCACCGGGCGCAGGGCGCGCAGCGCCGGCACGGCAAAGGCAGGCGTGCCCGCGAACGCCACGCGCAGTTTCATGGAGGGCTGCAGCTACAGGCGCGCCTGCCGGGCCGCGGAGTCCCCGCCGCCGGCTCCGCGCTCGCGCCGCTCCTTGTCCAGCTTCTTGCGGATGCGCTGCCGCTTCAGTTCCGACAGGTAGTCGACGAACAGCTTGCCGCTCAGATGATCCATCTCGTGCTGCAGGCACACGCCCAGCAGTCCGTCGAGATCTTCCTCATGCGTGGTGCCGTCGGCATCCTGGTAACGCACGCGCACGCGCTCCGCGCGCACCACATCGTCATAGATGCCGGGCACCGACAGGCAGCCCTCCTGTCCGGTGGCCTTGCCTTCCTTCGACAGGATCTGGGGATTGATGAACACGCGCTGCGCGTCGTGCTCCTCGCTCACGTCGATGACGATGAGCTGGTGGTGCCAGTCGATCTGGCTGGCGGCGAGGCCAATGCCCGGTGCCGCATACATGGTCTCGAACATGTCGGCGATGCGCTGCTTCAGCTCCGCATCGAACTGCGTCACCGGCGCCGCCACGGTCCGCAGGCGCGGGTCCGGGTATTCAAGGATGGTCAGGCGGGCCATGGGGTTCTCCGGCTCGAAAATGCTGCTACTGTCGATCCTATGTCCGGCCCCGAACTGGGAATTCCAGCAGGGCGCGTGATGTGCTTCGCAAACCTGCGCGTGCACCGGGCGCGACATTGTTCAAAGAGTTTATAACAGTGGGCGTTAAGGGGCGCTTTGCACCCTTGTGGTGTAACATAACGCGGGAAGAGGAGCAGAAATGGTCTCTAATCAAGCACTTACGCGTTCGGCGGGCGCCCGTGGCGGCCTGCTGACCGGGCTTGCAGTGCTGGGTCTCGTCGCAGGTTGCCAGACCACCCGCGAGGCCCCCGCCCCGGCTTCCGAATCGCGTTCTTCCGCCCCCGCGGCCACCGCCCCGCAGGTGCAGCAGACGGCCATCGAGGCCGCCCTGGCCCGCGAGGCCGCCCAGGGAGCCACCCCGGCCCCGGTCGCCCAGCCCGCCCCGCGGGTGGAGCTGAAGCCCGATGCCCCGCTGAGCTACACGGTGCAGCGCGGCGACACCCTATGGGACATCGCCACCCGCTTCCTGCGCGATCCCTGGCTGTGGCCGGAGATCTGGCACGTGAACCCCGGCGTGCAGAATCCCCACCTCATTTATCCCGGCGACGTGCTCAACCTCGCCTACGGCGCCGACGGCACCCCGCGCATCGTGCTGGCTTCCGGCAGCGACCTGCGCGTGCAGCCGCTGGTGCGCAGCACCCCGATGGACGGCGCCGCCATCCCCACCATTCCTTATGAAGCCATCGCCGCCTTCCTGGGCAAACCCGGCATCATCACCCGCGACGAGCTCAATGCGGCCCCGCGCGTGGCCGCACTGCGCGACCAGCACCTGATCGGCGGCGTGGGCAGCGACCTCTACGTGAAGAACGCGCGCGAGCAGGGCCTGGGCCGCTACGCGGTGATGCGCGTCGGCGACGAGCTGAAGAATCCCGAGAACGGCAAAGTGCTCGGGTTCATGGGCGTGCATGCCGGCACGGTAGAAATCACCCGCGTGGATGAGCTCAGCAAGGCCACGGTGATCGACTCCGCCCGCGAGACTGTGGCCGGCGACGTGCTGCTGGCCGAAGACACCTCGGTGGTGGCTTCCGACATCATCCCGCATGCGCCTTCGGCGGATATCCGCGGCCAGATCATGGCGGTGGTCGATGGCGTGTCGCTGATCGGCCAGTACCAGGTGGTGGCGCTGAACCGCGGCGCGGAGCATGGCCTCAACGTGGGCCACGTGCTGGCCATCGATCGCGACGGGGGCACGGCGCGCGATGGTTCCTGCCGCCGCTCCGGCCTCTCGCAGTGCCGCGGCGGCGAGCTGCACCTGCCCAGCGAGCGCGCCGGCTCGGTGCTGGTATTCAAGACCTACGACCAGATGAGCTACGGCCTGATCCTCGACACCACCATGCCCGTGGCGGTGGCCGACGTAGTACGCACGCCATAACGGTCGCAAGGTTGCGCGGGCGCCATTTCGCGGCGCCTGCGGCAGAAAGGCCCGCCCCGTGCGGGCCTTTTCATTTTGATACTGGGGGAATGGATGCGCCCCTCCCCACCGCCGCCGTGCCGGTTGTTCCCGCTGCACGACTCATCACGCGCGTCGACGCGAACTATCCCCTGCAGCTGGCGGCCGTGCCCGGCGCACCGGCGCAGCTGTTCGTGCTGGGCAACGCCGCGTTGCTCGCGCGGCCGCAGATCGCCATCGTTGGCAGCCGCGCGCCCACGGCCGCGGGCCGGCGCATCGCGGCCACGCTGGCGCGCGACCTGGTTGCCGCGGGCTATGTCATCACCAGCGGCCTGGCCCGCGGCATCGACGCCGCCGCGCACGAGGCGGCGCTCGATGCCGGCGGTACTACCATTGCCGTTTGCGGCACCGGCCTCGACACCTGCTATCCGCGGCAGAACCAGGGCCTGTTCGACCGCATCGCGCGCCATGGTGCGCTGGTTTCCGAGTTTCCTCCCGGCACGCAGCCGCGCGCCTTCCACTTCCCGCGCCGCAACCGCGTGATCTCGGGGCTGGCGCGCGGCGTGGTGGTGGTCGAGGCGGCCGCCGGCAGCGGCTCGCTGATCACCGCCGACCATGCGGCCGGCCAGGGCCGCGATGTGTTTGCCGTGCCCGGCTCGCCGCTGAACCCGCTTGCCGCCGGATGCAACGATCTGATCCGCAATGGCGCGGTGCTTGCCCGCAGCGCAGCCGACATTCTCGCCGAAGCCGGATTTTTCCCGGAGCAGATTCCCCTGCCCGATCAACCAGTTGCGGGAGCAAACCATACTGCCGCAGGGGTCGGCCGGTTGGACAAGGAATACGAAATGCTGTTAGATGCGCTCGGCTTCGAGCCAGCCAGCATCGATGATCTGGTAGACAGGACCGGCCTTGCGGCAGGCTCCGTTGCTTCCATGATGTTGATCCTCGAACTTGATGGCAGGGTCGAGGCCAGGCCCGGGGCACTGTACAACCGCGTCCAATAAAGAATGAACGGCACCGTTCTAGACATCCTTCTCTACGTATTCGACCGCTACATGTTCGATGAGGCACCCGAAGTGCCCGAACGCGAAGCCCTGGCGCGCCACCTGGCCAGCGCCGGCTTTGGCGAGGCGAACGTGGAGCGCGCGCTGGACTGGCTGGCCGACCTCGCGGGGCTGCGCCAGCACATCCCGCCGCCCGTGCCGGGCGAAGAGGCCGCGCCGCGGCCCACACCATCCCTGCGCCTCTATTCCACGCAGGAGCTGCTGCGCCTGTCGGCCGAATGCCGCGGCATGCTGCTCACGCTCGAAGCCGCCGAAATCCTCCAGCCCGCCCAGCGCGAGCTGGTCATCGACCGCCTGCTGGCGCTCGATGTGGAAGACCTCACCCCCGAACAGGTGCGGTGGGTCGTCCTGATGGTGCTGTCCAGCCAGCCGGGCCAGGAGACCGCGTGCGCCCGCATGGAAACGCTGGTCTTCGACACCGAATCGAGCACCACACATTGAGCGTTGCGCGGCCCGCTGCGTCTTCGCAGGGCCGCCGCGCCAGCATCACCCGCCATGGCTGAAAACCTCGTCATCGTCGAATCGCCCGCCAAGGCGAAAACCATCAAGAAATACCTGGGGAAGGATTTCGAGGTGCTGGCCTCCTATGGCCACGTGCGCGACCTGGTCCCGAAGGAAGGCGCGGTCGATCCCGAGCGCAACTTCGAGATGAAGTACCGGGTGATCGAGCGCAACGAGAAACACGTCGAGGCCATCTCCAGGTCGCTGCGCAAGGCCAGCTCGCTCTACCTCGCAACCGACCCTGACCGCGAGGGCGAGGCCATCTCCTGGCATCTCTTCGAGATCCTGAAGGAGCGCGGCGACCTCAAGGACAAGAAGGTGCACCGCGTGGCCTTCTACGAGATCACCAAGAATTCCATCCGCGCTGCCATCCAGGAGCCGCGCGAGCTTTCGATGGACCTGGTGAACGCGCAGCAGGCGCGCCGCGCGCTCGACTACCTCGTCGGTTTCAACCTTTCGCCGCTGCTGTGGAAGAAGGTGCGCCAGGGGCTGTCGGCCGGCCGCGTGCAGAGCCCGGCGCTGCGCATGATCTGCGAGCGCGACGAGGCCATCGATGCCTTCGTGCCGCAGGAATACTGGACCATCGACGCCCAGGGCGAGCACAGCGCCGTCAGTTTTCCATTGAAGCTCATCGAATACGCGGGCAAGAAGGTGGAGCAGTTCAGCTTCACCAACGAGACCACGGCGCGCGAGGTCGAGACCGCGCTCAACCAGGCCGCCGGCGGACAGCTCACCGTCGACACCATCGACCGCAAGCAGCGCAAGCGCAATCCGGCGCCACCGTTCACCACTTCCACGCTGCAGCAGGAGGCCGCGCGCAAGCTGGGCTTCTCCGCGCAGCGCACGATGCGCCTGGCGCAGCAGCTCTACGAGGGCGTGGACTTCGGCGAAGGCGCCGTCGGCCTCATCACCTACATGCGTACCGACTCGGTGTCGCTGGCCGCCGAGGCCGTCACCGAGATCCGCGAGACCATCCAGAAGCTCTACGGCAAGGAAGGCCTGGCCGAAGACATCCGCGTCTACAAGACCAAGTCGAAGAACGCACAGGAAGCGCACGAAGCCGTGCGCCCGACGTCTGCTTCGGTCACGCCGCAGCAGCTCGAAGGCAAGATCGACGCCGACCAGCTGAAGCTCTATGCGCTGATCTGGAAGCGCGCGGTGGCCTGCCAGATGGCACCGGCCGTGTTCGATACCGTGGCCGTGGACCTCATCGCCGGCCAGCGCAGCTCCGGCCACATGCTGCGCGCCAACGGCTCCACGCTGGTGAAGCCCGGCTTCATCGCCGTGTACCAGGAAGGCCGCGACGAGGGCGGTGCGCCGACCGAGGACGACAACGACCACGTGTTGCCGCCCATGCAGGAAGGCGACCTGGTAAAGCTCATCGGCCTGCACGGCGAGCAGCATTTCACCGAGCCGCCGCCGCGGTTCTCCGAAGCCTCGCTGGTGAAGGCGCTGGAGGAATACGGCATCGGCCGTCCCTCCACCTATGCCTCCATCATCTCCACGCTGCGCGACCGCGAATACGTGGAGATCGATTCGCGTCGCTTCACGGCCACGGACATCGGCAAGATCGTCAACCGCTTCCTCACCAAATATTTCACCAAGTACGTGGAATACGGCTTCACCGCCGACATGGAAGACGAGCTCGACGCCGTCTCCCGCGGCGAGGAGCCCTGGGTCACGCCGCTGCAAAAGTTCTGGAAGCCCTTCATCGACCAGGTGGAGGACATCGAGAAAGGCGTCAGCCGCGAGGAAGTGGCCATGGCGCGCGACCTTGGCGTGCACCCGGTCACCGGCCGCCCGGTCTCTGTGCGCATGGGCCGCTTCGGGCCCTTCGTGCAGGCCGGCACCAAGGACGATGTCGAGAAGCCCGCCTTCGCCGGCCTGCGTCCGGGCCAGAAGATGGACACCATCACGCTGGACGACGCCCTCGTGCTGTTCCAGCTGCCACGCAAGATCGGCGACACGCCCGAGGGCGAGCCGATGACCGTGGCCATTGGCCGTTTCGGTCCGTACATCAAGTACGGCAGCAAGTACGTGTCGCTGAAGGAGCCGGATGATCCCTACACGGTGACGCGCGAGCGCGCCATCGAGGTGATCGAGGCCAAGAAGCTGGCGGATGCGAACCGCACCATCATCGATTTCGGGGTGGATGACATCCAGGTGCTCAACGGGCGCTATGGGCCGTACATCACCGACAAGCAGCGCAATGCGAGGATTCCGAAGGATCGGGATCCGAAGACGCTGACGCTGGAGGAATGCCGCGCGCTGCTGGCGGCGGCGCCGCCGCGTCCGGCGCGGGGCAGGTTCGGTCGGCGTGGTGCGCCTGCGAAGGGCAAGGCGGGCGCGGCGAAGACGGCAGCACCGGCTGCCGCGGCACCGGAAAAGGCAGCGCCCAAGGCCAAGGCGGCGAAAGCAAAAGCTCCGGCTGCAAAGTCGAAGGCAAAGGCGAAGTCGAAAGCCAAGGCCAAGGCCAAGGGGAAGCCCAAGGCAGCCAAGGGCAAGGCGGAGCCCGTCACCGCCTGACGGGTCCAGGCGGCAGCGCCGGCTATTCGGCCATGCCGTCCAGCACCTCGCGCAGGTACGCCACATGGGCGCGCAAGGCCTTGCGTCCTTTCGCCGTCAGCGCCACCCGCGTGCGCGGCTTTTTTCCAACGAAGTCCTTCTCGATTTCCACGTAGCTGGCCTTCTCCAGCACGCCCAGGTGCGTGGCGAGGTTGCCGTCCGTGGCCTCGAGCATGGCCTTGAGTTGCCCAAACTCCAGCTTCTCGCGCGCGCCCAGCGCATTCAGTGCCGCGGCAATGCGCAGTCGCATGGACTGGTGGATCACCTCATCAGGGCCATCCATCACAGCTTCCTCAGCCACAGCCCGCCCAGCATCAGCGAGCCGCCGCCGACCACCGCCATCCACAGGAAGTAGTGTTCGCGCAGCAGCAGGTAGCCCACCAGCACTGCCGCGGCCGTCGCCACTCCGGTAAAGAACAGCCGCAGGCCAACCCAGGCGCCGGCCACCATGTACACGAAGGCCCAGGACAGCGAGATGAACGCGTTGTTCTGCATGCCAGTGAGCGGCGGCAGGACCGTGAACATCGCCGGAAAGAACATCATCATGGCGGTACCGATCGTCGCCGCGCGCCTGCCGATCAAGGCTCGCTCGCTGGCGGCATAGATGTTGTCCTGCCGGTTGCGCCTCACCCGCAGCACGACCAGCAGCACCGTCACCAGGGCACCGATCACCAGCGCCACTTCCCACGGACGTCCCGCAAACCGGGGCGCCAGGCCAGTCACGGCGTTGCACACCAGCCAGATCGCGCCCCACAGGATCAGGTAGGGCGAGGCCTCGCGGGACCCCTTGAACTCGCGCACCCGCCGGTCGGCGTGGGCGACGGCATCCAGCGCGGCGCTGGCGTCCTGTTGGGTGATGGACATCAGGTCACTCCCGGGTTGTTCTCCGTTCTGGCTTGTACTTTGCGTTACAAAGTGCTTTCTGTCTAGAACTCCAGCGGCGACACCCCGCCCGCTGGATCTCACCGAATCTCCACAGACACTACACATTGGCGCCGCCGGGCCCGCCGGAGAATCCCGTCCATGCCGACTGCCCCTGAAAGCCTGCCCACCCCGACAGCCGCCACCGACTGCATCGTCGTCGGCGCGAGTTTCGCCGGCCTCGCCAGCGCCTGGTCCCTGGCCCGACGCGGGCTGCGGGTCACGGTGCTGGAGAAGAAATCCGACCCTGGCGCGCGGCTCCACACCACCGGCATCCTCGTGAAGGACGCGGTGGACCAGATCGCCTTGCTCGACGCATTGCCGGCCTCACTGGTCCGGCGCGTGCCCGGCGTCCGGCTCTACGCCCCGAACCTCCGCCATGTGGACCTCGACGCACCTGGCTACTACTTCCTCGCCACCGACACCCCCGGGGTGATGCGCTGGCTTGCGGCCGAAGCAGAACGCGCCGGCGCAACCATCCGCTGCGGATCCGCATTCACCTCCGCAGATAGCATGCCGGGTGGCTTCGACGTCGCAGGGATCGGCCACACCCGTTTCCTCATCGGCGCGGACGGACCACGCTCGCGCGTCGCGCAGGTACTGAACCTCGGCCGCAGCACGCGCTTCCTCACCGGCATCGAATACGAATACACCGGTGCCGAACTGGCCGCGCCCGATCGCCTGCACTGCTTCATCGATGGCGAACTCGCCCGCGGCTACATCGGCTGGGTGGTGGCCGGCGTCGAAGGCGTGCAAGCCGGCCTCGCCCAGCGCGAAGGCTCCACGCCATTCCGTCCTCGCGAGGCCATGCAGGCCTTCCTAGCCAAGATCGCCCCGGTGATCGACCTGCGTGACCGCAAGCCGGATTCGGTCCGTGCCGGGCTCATTCCCTGCGGCGGCGTGGTGTCACCCAGCGCAGGCACCCGCGCGCTGCTGGTGGGCGACGCCGCGGGAATGGTGTCGCCGCTCACCGCCGGCGGCATCCACGCAGCGCTGAAGCACGGCCTTGCCGCAGGCCATGCAGTTGCCGATTTCCTCGCCGGCCGTGCCGCCGATCCCGCAGGCTGGTTCGTCGACACCTATCCGCGCTATCGCACCAAGCGCCTGCTGCGCCTGCTGTTCGACCACTTCCAGAGCGACACGGCCTTCAACCTGCTGCTGGCCTCATCGTCGATGCGCATGGCCGCCAGCGTCATCTACTTCCACCAGCGCGGCGTATTCAGCCCGCCGCCGCCGGCGCAGCCGCCGCGTGGGCTTTCATCGCACGAACCAGATATTCCGTGAATCCCGGCGTGATCTTCTCATAGCGCGCGACGAAGTCCGGATGCGAGAGGTAGAGGTCCGCCAGGCCCGCATAGGCCTCCGGCGGGCAGGGCTTGTCCCACATCGAGGCCACCCAGGCACGATGCCGGCGGATCAGGCCATCCACTGCCTTTGACGAAGGATCGATGCCGCGGCGGCAGGCCTCGGCGAGCGCCTCCTCCACCTGCTGCAGCTGCGCCATCATCGCGGCCTGCTGCTCCGGCGTGCTGGCGTCATGCCGCTTGCGGCTGCGGGCAATGTCCTCCCGCATCGGCTCCCCGTACTGTTCGATCAGCCAGGCCTCGTATTCCGCCTGCTTCTCGGCGCTGAAGCCCTTGTACAGTTCCGCGTTCGACATGCTCGATTCCCCCTTGATGCTGGCGATGGTCCGGTCAATGGTGTCGATCAGGACTGCCAGCCGCGTGCCTTCGGCCTCGAGCTTCTCCCGGTGCCGCAGCAGCACGCCCACCTGGTCCTCACCCTCGAGCGAGAGCAGGCCCGCGATCTCGTTCAAGGGCACGCCCAGCTCGCGATGGAAGAGGATGCGCTGCAGGCGCAGAAGCTCCCCGCGGCCGTAGTAGCGGTAGCCATTGGCTCCCACGCTCGCGGGCTTGAGGAGGCCGATCTCGTCGTAGTGGTGCAGCGTGCGCACCGTCACGCCCGAGATCGCCGCCAGCTGCCTGACTGTCAGTTCCTTCATGACGCGGACGTTATCCAGCCTCACGCCACGTGAGGGTCAAGCGGCTTTCAACGCCCTCCGGAGACATCGATGAAGCCGCCGGTGGTGTAGGCCGAAGCATCGGACAGCAGCCAGAGGATGGCCTCCGCGACTTCCTCCGGTGCACCGCCACGCCGCAGCGGCACGGCATCCTTCAATCGCTCCACGCGTCCCGGTTCGCCGCCGCTGGCATGCATGTCCGTGTGGATCAGGCCCGGGCGCACGCCATTGACGCGGATGCCGTCAGCCGCGACTTCCTTCGCCAGGCCCATCGTCAGGCTGTCGATGGCGCCCTTCGAGGCCGCGTAGTCCACATATTCGAACGGCGCGCCCAGCCGCGCGGCCATCGAGGAGAGATTGACGATGGCGCCCCCACTGCCGCCATGCCGCGTGGACATGCGGCGCACGGCCTCGCGGGCGCAGAGGAATGAACCGATGACATTGGTGGCCAGCACACGCTGCCATCGCTCCACCGACATGTCTTCGAAGCGCATCTGTGATTCCAGCATGCCGGCATTGTTCACCAGGCCCCTGGGCTTGCCGAACTCGGCCTCGCAGGCATCGAACAGCCGCAGCACATCGCTCTCCACCGCCACGTCACCCTGCACAGCGATGGCCCTTCCGCCGCAACTGCGGATGGTATCGACCACGAATTGCGCCGCCGCCGCGTCGTTGCGGAAGTTCACACACACGGCGTAGTCGCGCCGCGCGGCCAGCAGCGCCGTCGCGGCGCCGATGCCGCGGCTCGCGCCGGTGATGATGAGAGCGTCAGGCATGGAATTTCTCAAGAGGGACGGCTTGGCAATTCTAGAGCTTCCTCTAGTTTGGTCAGGTCTCACTATTCGGGGATGGACCCGATATTTCCCGACACTCGGCCTGCCTCCGGCGCATGCAGATCGAGAAATCAGGTTATTGCCAACGCAGTTGCTAAAGCAACGCGAGGATTCTGGGGCAAATGTGATTACCACTCCTAGCGATTACCCTGCAAGAACTCTGATTTGGCAGTTAGTACGGTCTATCAGTGCTTAGCAGGGGAGTGACTCAAAAAACATAACCAATAAGGTGCACAATGAAAAATGTCTCGCGGATCTCGTTCAAATTTCTGCTGTGCTCAATCGGCGCCTTCGTTCCAGTTGCCGCGATGGCGGATATAACAGCTTTTAGTCGTGCTTGTGTCTCGATTAACGAGTCAATTACTTGGAACGGATTTATGAACTGGTTCGGCAATCAAGGTGGGTACGTGTCGGCCCACAGTGCTCACGCAACATTTGCGAGCGCTTACGATTTCTACTATAGCGATGGTCACGAAGTTGGGCCTGTGTATGACAACGATGATCGAGCAAGAGCCGGAGATGAGGGAGACTTTCAGCCGGACGGATTTTTTCTCGTCGTATTTGGAAACACGATGTGGGTGCCGTGGGGCGAATCGCAGACGTCCGTTAGCGGCATGCACACCTTCTTGGATTCCTCCGGAAATTTTGAGGAGGCATATAGTGGCGCGAACGACTGTAATCTGACTGACGGCTGGTTCTAGTAGCACGGCTCTGCTCACGTTTCCCCGGGGGAGATCAGACATGAATGTGAGGTTGGCGACTTTCGTCATCACAACTATTGTGATTGCCGGAATCGGAAGTGTTTGGTGGCGCTCACATGAAGCCGAGAAGGAAGCGGCAGGGGTCGCACGGGTGACAGATCAGCAAGTTGTGGCGCCCGAAATAGCTCGCGACCCTGAATCTCCGGTACCGACTGCCGCAATTTCAGAACCGGCAGCCGGGAATAGAGCACGAATCGACGTTCCGTTAGAGGATATCTTGGCGAAGAACCCAGGTCTTCCGGCAGAATTCAAGGATAAAATTAGAGAGAACGTCGCCGCGATCCGGCGAGGTGAGCCAGTAGTCGAAGAGGGCTCAGTGCCAGGCTTGGATAAAAGAATTGAGGCATTGAGGCCGCGCCTCAGGCAGCTCGACGAAGTCATCAATGCCGGCTTGACAAGGAAGCCATCCGACGTTTCTGGGACGTCGCTGGAGGGAGCTTTTGTCGGTGCCCATGTAACCGGCACGCGAACGGATAATGGTTGGACGGGAATTGGGAGAGTATTTCAAGATCCAGTACTAGGAGCAGTGATACTGAGCGAGACCGACTTAAATGCCGGCAACAGCGCGTCGCGCCTCATTCCCAGGGAAGCTGTCAATGTCAATGTACGGGGAGCGCCGGGGGCGCTTTCCGTCCTCAGCGATCCGACCAGCGGCCTGTCTATGTCCAGACTGGTTTGGGTCGACGAGTCAGGGGTGTCGTACGAGATGTTGATTCAGCGAACTGATGTCAGCGCGCAGAATTCGATGAGACAGATTGCCGAATCAATAAGGCCCTGATTGGTGCACCGTCTTAAGTGGAAATCAAGAAGCGCACGTCTCCTCATCGGTGGGGGAGTGGCTTTGCTGTTGGCTTGGTCTACGTTACGCCCCGGAGAGGCCCGCTTAGAGAACTCATCGATTGGCGGGGCGGAATTGAAATTGACGCCTGCGGTACCCACGCACGAGGGGATCCTGGCATCTGGACTACCCCATATCCCGATTGATACACCCACGGACAATCTTGGTGAGCGCATTAGAGTAATGGGTCCGACTTCCGGAACACATGTAACGCGGTATGGCGACGAGTTTCCGATAAGCCAGTTAGCCCAACTTGTCGCGATGGGAGATGTGGACGCGCAACGAGAGATCCTGGGGCGACGTGACGCGCTTACGGATACATTCCGCGGGCTTGTAAAAGCAGCGGCGATAGAGCTTTCGGCCGCCGGGGAGCCAACGGCTCTTTTGAAGGCCGCTAGAAATATGAGAGACAGGTCGGATCCCGATCTCCGCGCCGAGTGGGTTTTTCTAACCGCGTTAGAGGTCGAAACTACGGAAAATGCCATTCGGACTATCGCCAGAGAGGACAGAGCAATGTCCGAATTGCAGGCCGACATTCGCGGTGAACCAATCGACTATTCGGTAGCGCTCGGAGAGGCGAGGGAAATATCTGATCAGATCGCGGCGAAGCGCCTTTGACCTTCATGATTAGGCGTCGAGCCTGCGTAAGAGACGAATCCACAGCATCTGCAACGATAGCGTGGCGTCGGCATGTTCAATCTTGTAGCTCCCCGGCACCCGGGCCGGGGTTGATGTGAGGTAACTTAGGGACCCGCTGATCGAAGCAATGCATAGCGATTGCTGGCTTCCCCCGGCACACACAGATATCGCTGGTCTCAAAGAGCTGCCGCCGCAGGAATGACTCATGAAGGCACCTTGTTGCGCGCCAGCGCCCAGTCCACGGCCTGGTTGAGTACCTTCACGTCGATGACCTGTATCAGTCGCCCGTCCGGCGCAGCGGTGGCGCCGTTCGGCGCAGGCCCCAGGTCACCGCGGCCCACCGCGCTGACTTGGGGCGCGCCCAGTCGCGGCCATGGATGAAAGGTTGACGATGGCGCCGCCACCGCCGCCATGCCGCGTGGACATGCGCCGCACCGCCTCCCGGGCACAGAGAAGCGAGCCAACCACATTGGTAGCGAGAACGCTGCCGGCGCTCCACCGACATGTCTTCGAAGCGCATCTGCGGCTCCAGCATGCCTGCCTTGTTCACTAGGCCCTTGGCTCGCCGAACTCGGTCTCGCAGGCATCGAACAGCCGGATCCCGTCACTTTCCACGGCCACGTCGCCCTGCACGGCGATTGCGTTGCCGCCACTGCTGCGGATGGTATCGACGACGAACTGCGCCGCCTTAGCATCGTTAGGGAAATTCACGCACACGGCGTAGTCGTGGCCCGCGGCCAGCAGCGCCGTCGCGACGCCGATGCCACGGCTAGCGCCGGTGATGATTAAGTGTCAGCCGTGCAGCTCCTCCAGCAAGGGCCCCTGGGGTTCAATACGTATGCCGACCATAAAACGGCCAAGACAATTGCAAAGTTTCCATTATTTTCGTCACGCCGTGCCACTTCCGGCATGGCCGCGGCGAGGACAATCCGGTCTGTCGGACGCCTCCGACTCAAGGCTTCCGCGCCGAGGCATGGAGCGTCGCGTAGAATGGCCACCATCCCCGGCCATATGCGCGAGCATTCGAATGTGTGGAGCAAGGTGAGCTGCCCCGGGCAGAGCGCTGACCCGACACGCATGCAGGTGCCCCGGGTCACGGTGATCCTGAATGCCTCCTCCGGGCACCATGACGCGCAACGGGCTGCTGAAGAAATCCAGGCAGGGTTCGATGAGGCCGGCTGTCCCTGCCGGCTGGTGATCGCGAACGCGGCCGGTGAGGTCGAGGCGCTGGCCCAACGCGCGATCGATGAGGCGCGCGCACAGATGCGCGATGCGCCGCCCGATGCGCAACGTCCGATCATTGCCGCAGCGGGTGGCGACGGCACGATCAACCTGCTGGCCCGCCTGGTGCTCGATGCGGGGCTGACCTTCGGCCTTGTGCCGCTGGGCACGTTCAACTACCTCGCACGCCATCTCGGGATCCCGCTGGAACCGCGCGCGGCAGCCATCGCGCTGGCCACCGGCGTCCGCCGGCGCGTGCACGTGGGCCGCGTGAACGGCAACCTGTTCCTGAACAACGCCAGCTTCGGACTGTATCGGGCGCTGCTGGAAGAGCGCGAGCAGTTCAAGCAGCGTTTTGGTCGCTACAAGATCGTGGCCGCCTTTGCCGGGCTTTACACACTGCTGCGCTTTCGCAAGGTCTACACGCTGCACCTGGATGTGGATGGCAAGCCGGTGGCCATCCGCTCACCGATGCTGTTCTTCGGCCTGAACTCGTTGCAGTTCGAGAACCTCGGCATGGATGCGGCCGCCTGCACGCAGGCCGGCATGATGGCAGTGATCGCACTGCAGCCCTCCGGACGCTGGCAGCTGCTGCGCCTGGCGCTGCGCGGTGCGCTGCACCGGCTGCATGATTCCACGGACCTGCGTACGCTTTGCGCCTCGCAGGCGCAGGTGCTGCTGCCGGGACGTCGCCGGCTGCGCGTGGCGGTGGATGGCGAGAGCCTGGAGTGCAGGCTCCCGCTGCAATTCGAGGTAGTGCGCGACGCCCTCGAGGTGGTGGTGCCGCGCGAGCCGGAAGAACGCAAATGAGTGCGCTCCTCACGGTACGCATCGCGCAGATCTCCGATCCGCACTTCGGCACCGAAGTCGACGCGGTGCGCGACGCCTTGCTTGCCGATCTGCACGCCGACCCGCCGGACCTGCTGCTGCTCACCGGTGACATCACGCAGCGTGCCCGCAGTGCGCAGTTCGCCGCGGCACGCGACTTCCTCGGTGCGCTGCCACCCATGCCGCGGATATGCCTGCCCGGCAACCATGACCTGCCGCTGTTCGATGTGTTCACGCGGTTCACGCGACCCTATGGCCGCTTCCGGCGCTTCATCTCTCCACAGCGCGAACCCGTGTTCGAGGATGCGCGGCTGGCAGTGCTGGGCGTCGATGCCACCAGCCCCTGGCGTCACAAGGACGGCAAGGTGAATGCGGCGCAGATCGACGGGCTGGCGAGCCGCATCGCGAGGCTTCCCCAGCCCTTCCGGCTCGTGGCCACGCACCAGCCACTGGCCTCGGCCACGCACAGCGACACCCGCAACGTGATCCATGGCGCGCCTCAGGCGCTGCAGCGCTGGATCGGCGCCGGCGCGGATCTTTTCCTCGGCGGCCACATTCACCTGCCCTACTGCCTGCCGGTGGAGACCCCGGATGGCCAACGCAGGGCAATGCTGCTGCAGGCGGGGACCTGCATTTCACATCGCACGCGCCAGGGCGTGCCCAATTCGTACAACGTCATCGTGCTGGAACAGGATCTGGCGCAGCGCCGGATGCACATGGAGCGGCGGGATTTCGACGCCACTACGGGCGCATTCATGCCGCGTCATCGGCACGTCGCGGTGAACGCACTTCGCACCGGGGCAGCTGACGGGGATGCCAGCACCGCGGATTCGTGGAACCTCGTCGCCGAGGGCAGTGCATGACGGGTGATGCATTGGTCATCCCCGTGGCAGCGACGCTCGCGATGCTGGTGGGAGCGAGCCGCGTATCGTGTCCGGTAGAATCCGGCTGGCGAACCGGCACATACTCCGCAGCGGTTCAGCGATTGAAGGGAGAGACATGAAGTCGACGAACCTGTCGAGACGCTCGGTGCTCGCCGGTGCGGGCTATGCGGCCGTGGGATCCGCGGTCGGCCAGCTGCTGTCGGTGGCGCGCGCCCAGGAAGCGGCCCAGGCGCACCAGGGCCAACCCGGCAGCGTCTGCCTGTCGATGGTTTTCGAAGATGGCGGCAAAGTGAAGTTCGACACGGAAAACTACGTGAAGGACCACTTGCCGCTGCTGCGCGAGGTGTATGGCGACAGCGTCGAGCGCATCGAGGTGCTTGCCGCACCCGAGCGGGATCCCAAGGCGCTCATCACCGCAGTGCCCATGTTTGCGGGCATTGCAGTGCCACGCGCCGCCACCACGCTATGGATCAGGGACGTGGCGGCGTTCGGTCAGAAGCTGGCCGCCAACGCCCAGCGCATCAACCAGCATCTGGAGGCGTTGTCATATGGCAACCGGCTGGTGCAGACGAACCGGGTCGTGCTCGAACTCGGCGATGCCCGCAGCGAAATTGCCGTCGACACACCGGTGGTTTCCAACTACTACCGCCAGTTCGTGGCCTACAAGCGCAACAGGGAGGACGTTCCCGTCCCGCCGGCAGGCAGCGTGCCGCCGTTCAACGCGCGGGCCTTCGCTGAAGGCTACCTGCCCCGGCTGTTCTCGCTGTACGGGTCCGATGCAGTACGCCGGCTCGAAGCCACCGTGGGCATCGAGCCGGGCGGACAGAAGGCTACGCAGATCGCCGCCTATCACCTCTACGTCCGTGATCGCAGCGCCCTGGACGCGCAGACGGCGAATGTCTACCAGCAGCTGAAAGAAGAGACCGCGCAGTTCAACCTGAACGGTGTGAGGCTCTTGAGCGATGTGAGTGTGAAGGGAATCGCCTGAAGCGATCGCAGGAGGTGTTATGAACTCGAAGAAACAAATGCTGCTGACGCTGCTGCTGGGGTCCCTCGCAGGAATCGCAGCAGCCGGGCAGGCACCCGCCGCGTTCGTCGGACCCGGCCCCACCAGCGAAGCACTTGCAGCGCTGCCCCAGACGCCCGGCGCAAAGGGATTCCAGGAGCGCCACTACCGCCTTGAAAAGGCCGGACGGGAAATGGGCTATCACCTGTACGTCCCGCAGAAGTACAACCCCAGTGTCGGTGCACCGCTGGTGGTCGCATTGCACGGCTATGGCGTGAACTACGGCTTCTTCTTTTCGTCCGTGCCCGACCTGCCAGCTCTCTGCGAGCAGAACGGCTTCATCTGTGTCGCCCCCATGGGCTATTCGACCAGCGGCTGGTATGGCGCGCCGATCACGGTGCCAGGCACACCTCCACCCGGCTCCAGGCTTCCGGTCCCGCAAACCGGCACCGAAAAAGAACAGCTGCTCGAACGTGAGCTGAGCGAGCTGGATGTGCTGAACGTGATCGAGATCGTCACGCGCGAATACAAGGTCGACCCGAAGCGCATGTACCTGATGGGTCATTCCATGGGCGGCTTCGGCACCTGGTTCCTCGGGCAGAAGCACATCGACAAGTGGGCGGCCATCGCGCCCATGTCAGGCATCAATGACGCCGGCCTGAAGGCACTGGACATCAGGAAGCTGGCCCGCATCCCGGTGCTGGTGGCGGTCGGCGAGCAGGAAGCCGACACCGTGGTCACCAGCAAGAAAGCCGTGGCGGCGCTCGAAGCCGCCGGCGGCAAGGTGACCTATGTCGAGATCGCCGGTGGCACCCACGGCTCGATGGTTGCGCCGAGCACCGCGCGGATCATGGAGTTCTTCTCCAGGCACTAGCCGCACGTCCGGATTGTGCTTCAGCGCAATCCGGATCCGGCAACGTCCTGCCAGGCAGCATTGGTGCACAGCCCGCAGGACTTGCCCACGAACTGCGAGCGGGCCTTGCGATCACCCTTCAGCTGCCAGTCGAGCCAGGCCAGCACCACGCGCGACCATTCGCGATCCGGCGCTTCATAAGCCCCGCCGTGCGCGACCGTGGGCAGGCTGGCCAGGAAGATCGGCAGCCTGGCGGCAACGCCATCCTCGTAGCTGTCCTTGGCGATGCGGTAAGCCACATCATCGGGCCCACCCGCGAGGATCAACGTCGGCGCATGCAGTTCGGACCACCGGCGATACTCCGGCAGTGGTCCAGGCGGTCTTGCAGGCGGTGTGCGGTAATAACCGCTGTTCAGCACGACCGTGGTGGTGGTGCGCGGATCGGCAGAGGCCGTCAGCGCCTGCATGCCGCCGCAGGAATGTCCCATGAAGGCAATGCGGTCCGCGCGCAACTTGCGGTGGTAAGCGCTGGAGGAATCCTTGTTGCGCGCAAGGGCCCAGTCCACGGCCTGGTTGAGCACCTTCACGTCGATGACCTGTATCAGTCGTCCGTCCGGCGCGGTGGTCGCGCCGTTCTGCGCAGGCCCCAGATCGTCACGGCCCACCGCGATGACCAGGTAGCCATGTGAAGCCAGCTCGCTGAGGAAAGCGGCGTACTCGGTCGATGTATTGCGGCAGGCGCCATTGGCGAAGGCGATGATGGGCAGCTTGCCGGCGCGACCCAGGTCGGCGGGACGATAGATGGTGTATTCGGTCAGGTCCGGCTCGATGAGTCGCACGACGCGGTGCGATCCGGAGCCCTGCGGCAGCTCGGCGCGCCACCGGGCGAGGCGCTCAGCCGCCGCACTGCGTTCCGCGGAGGCAGGCGCTGCTCCCGGTGCCGCCGCCAGCGCCACGGGCGCGAAGCCTGACGCCAGGGTGAGCAGCAGCCCTGCCGCGCGCTTCACGGTCCACCTTGATCTGTCATCACGGTCCCGCTTCGTCAGCATGACGCTCTCCCCTGGCGCCTGCGCGCCTTTCCTTACTGGTGGGCGGCCGGTTGCGCTGGTGCAGGCGCGGGAGCAGGCGCACCACGGGCCGCGCCCGCCGGAGGGCCACCAGCCGGCGGTCCGCCCGGTCCCCCCGGACCCGCACCCCGCGGCGGATTGCGCTTCAGTTCATTCGCCCGCAGCGTGAGATAGGAGCGGATCGACTCCACATCATTCTCGCTCAGTGAATTCCTGAACGAGATCATGCCGCCCTCGGTCAGCGCACCATCGAGCACGACGCCCTTGAACAACGCCGCATTGCCCAGCGCGATGCTGTAGTTGAGGTCCGGGAAGCCCGAGAACATGCGCCCACCCTCATGGCATCCCGTGCAGCTGCGCTCGTAGAGATCCTTGCCGCGCGCATGCATGGTCGCGTCCCCGAAATCTGCCGGCGGATTCAGCACCTGCTGCACCGGTGGCGGCGCAGGCGGCAGCTCAACCGCGCCGCCGAGCTTGTACACCAGCAGCCGGTTCGTGCCGGCCGCCGCCGAGAAGCCCGTGCTCGCCGAGGAAATCGCCGCCACGTACTGCACGCCATCGATGGAGTAGCTGATCGGCCCCGGCACCACGTTGCCCTGCGTGGACACCGACCACACCTGCTCGCCCGTATCCGCGCGGAAGGCCGAGAACTTCTGCCCCGGCGTGCCCTGGAAGACCAGGTTGCCGGCCGTGCTCAGCGTGCCGGCACTGCCATTGCCCGCGCGCTGCTTCCACGCCACCTTGCGATTGACCGGGTCCCACGCCAGCAGCGCATTGCCCGCATCCTCGATCGTGGGACGCGTCTGCCCCTCCGGCTGCTTGCCCAGGCTCACGTCCACCATCTGGTTGCCGAGGATGCGCCCGCCCTCTTCAGCCACGAACGAGCTCACGCCATAGCGCATGCCGAAGTAGAACAGCCCCGTCTGCGGGTTGTACGACTGCGGATACCACACATGCGCCTGCGACGGGATCACATAGAACCCCTTCGTGCCGTAGATGGCATCGGGGTTCATGATGGGCGCCCAGTTGTTGGCCTTGTCGAACCCCGTGGCCCAGTTGATCGTCGGCACATAAGGATCAGCCGACACCACCTTGCCCGTGGCCACTTCGATCACATAGAACACGCCATTCTTCGGCGCCTGCATCACCACGCGCTTCTTCTTGCCATCGATCATCAGCTCCGCCACGGTGAGCGGATTGTTGTTGTCGAAGTCGAAGCTGTCCTTGGGCGTGGTCTGGTAATGCCACTTGTACTTGCCGGTCTTCGCATCCAGCGCCACGATCGAGGCGGTGAACAGGTTGTCGCCGCCGCCGGGTGAGCGGATCGAGTGCGGCCAGGGCAGGCCATTGCCGGTGCCGAACACCACGGTATTGGTCGGCTCGTCATAGACGATGCCGTCCCACACCGTGCCGCCACCGCCCTTCTCCCACCACTTCGCACCCTTCCAAGTCTCGGCGGCCATGGGCATCACTTCATCCGAAACCTCACCCTCAGGCCCCTTCGAGGGATCTCCCGGCACCGTCCAGAACCGCCACAGCCGCTTGCCCGTCTCGGCGTCATGCGCCGACAGGAAGCCACGCGTGTAGAACTCACCGCCGCCCTGCCCGATGTACACGATGCCCTTGCCCACGCGCGGCGCGCCGGTAATGGAGTACTGCAGCTTGGGATCGGTGACCTGCACATCCCAGACCTTCTGGCCGCTCTTCGCATCCAGCGCCACCAGCCGGCCGTCGATGGTGCCGATGATCACCTTGCCCTTCCAGTAGGCCGCGCCGCGGTTGGAGATGTTGCAGCAGATGCTCGTGGCCGCAAGCTCGCGCGGCACCTGCGGATCAAACTTCCACAGCTGCTTGCCCGTCACGGCATCGAAAGCGAACACCTTGCTCCACGGACCGGTCATGTAAAGCTTGCCGTCCACCACCAGCGGCGTGCTCTGGTAGCCGCCCTTGTCGGCGATGTCGGCATACCAGGCGAGGCCCAGCTGGCTCACGTTGTCCGCGTTAATCTGGTCGAGCGGCACGTAGCGCTGCTCTTCGTTGGTGCGACCATGGGTGGTCCATTCCAGGTCGCCCTTGGCATCGCTGCCGGAAGGTTGTGTGGCGGTGCACGAAAGCAGGCCAATAGTGCCGATGAGGCCGAAAATCAGGCGACGCATGAATCCCCCGGACAAACATGTGGTAGCTGGCGGCCGCCAGCCTATCTCACTTGCGCGCCTGGATCATCTTCCAGCCATTGCCCGAAGGATCGCGGAATCCGGCGTCCACGGTGCCGTAGCGGTCCACCGGGTCCTGCGTGAACTCCACGCCCTGGGCGAGCATCTGCTGGTGCATCGCCCGGCAGTCATTCACCACGAGGACGAGCGGCGGCATGGCACCCTTGGCCACCAGCGCGCGCAGCGCCTGTGCGGACCCCTCATCGAGCATGGGCGGCCCCGGGACGAACAGTCCGAGCTGGAAGGAAGGTTGTTCCGGATGCTGGACAGTCAGCCAGCGGAAATCACCGTTGCGCACGTCCGTGTGGACGCGGAATCCCAGCTTCCCGTAGAACGCCAGCGCCTCGTCCTGGTCCCTCACGTACAGTCCGACTACTTCCACGCCCTGGCTCATTGGATCCCCTCCGTGTCTGTGGGGAACCATTTATAGCGGCTGCCTTCCTGCGCCGCTTCTCCGAAACTGCTGTCCTCAGGTCCGGGCGGTGCGCGGCGGCAACGATGCAGGCGGGAACACTGGCGAGGCTGGCTGCGTTCTCGCGGATTCCCTCGCGGATGTTCCCGGGACTGTCGCCGGTCACGTCACGGAACGTGCGACCGAAGGTGCCCAGGCTGCTCCAGCCCGTGTGGAAGGCAATCTCGCTGACGGACATCTGCGTGTCCCTGAGCAGGGCGCTGGCCCTCTCGATACGGCGCGTGAGCAGGTAGCGATGCGGCGGCAGTCCGAAGGCTTCCTTGAACTGGCGCGCGAAGTGCGCGGCGGAAACATGGCTCACCTTCGCCAGGCGCGTGACGGGCCATTCCTCGTCCGGCGCCCTGTCCATGCAGTCCTTCGCCCGCAGCAGGCGGCGAAGGAGTGCTGGATCCTGGGAGTTCATCCCGTATGTATCTGCTTCAGCGGGTCTTGGTCGCCGAAGTGATCACGAGATTTGGGACTGGGAGGCATCCGTAGGCGCCATTCGAGGTTATGGCGGCGTTCACGCAGGGGGCCTGCAACAGGCCCGTGACCGGCGCCATGTTGCTGATGTAGCCGAAGGCGGCGTAACCCCCATCTTGATAATTCAAAGCCGTGTTGTTGCCGATGTTGATGAAGAATTCCGACGTCGCAGAATTCAGGCTGTTGGCGCGCGCCATGGCTACCGTGCCCAGTACGTTGGATACCTTCACTTCGAGCGGGATGGCCGCGTTAGTGGCCTTATGTTCAGGAATCACCGCCGCAGTCACCGGTGCAACGTAGCCCCCGCCCTGCAGCACGAAATTCGGATGGTACCGATGGATCACGGTGCCGTCGTAGAAGCCGCTCTCGACGTAGTTGAGGAAGTTCGCTACGGTGGTTGGTGCGAGCTCCGGCACAAGGGTGATCACGAACGTACCGCTGATACCTTCGCCATTACTGACCACCATTGTGACCTGCGGCCGCTGCGCCGCACCAGCATCGGCGTCAGATGGCGCCGGCAACTGAGGAACATCGACTTCCTCACCACCGCAGCCGGCAAGCAGGACCAATCCAGCGAGCACAAGGCCCGCACGCGAGACAGAGACGTTTCGGATATTCATCTGCCGATGCTACCCGATCAGAAAGTCCAGGTCAGTGCGGCAGCAGCGTAGTGCGTGTCGCCCCAGGGGTTTGCATTCGGCGCATCCCGCAGCATCCGTCCGTGATTCATCCACACGCCCCTGACTTCCGTGCGCAACGTAGCGGGAACGATCCAGTAACGCAGGCGCGTATCGATCAGCCATCCCGCGTTCCGCCCGGCGGCGCCAGAGGCGTCGCGAACACCGGTGGTGGAAAAGCTGTCGGTAGCCTCCGCGGCACGCAGCAGGCGCCACGCAGCCATGAAATCGAGCCGCGATGAAGGCGTCACCTCGACTCGCGCACCCAGCGCCTGCAGGTTGGTGCGACCCACCGCCGCAAAGGTTGATGCGGGAGCCAGATCCGCAGTACGCATGCCATAGAGCGTGTCGAAGCGCTGGTAGTCAGCGCCCGGCCCATCACCTGTAGCGTGGTCGAACTCCAGCGAAAGATGTGTCTTCCATGTGTCAGCGCGCGTATAGCCCGCCTCCGCATGCGCGAACCAGGCGCTCACATCCAGCCGCGGCGCTCCGGGGGTCGCCGTTGCACTGGCGTGGCCGGACTGGTAGATGCCCTCGAGTTCAAAATCCATCTTCCCCGCAGCCGCTGCGCGCAGCGTGCGCAGGCTGAAGTTGTGCAGGTCGCGATCGCGGGTCTGGCGGGACCCACGGTCCTCCTCGCTCAGACCGACGTAACCCAACTCGCCCATTGCACCGCCGGGCAGCAGGCCGGGCCTGCCCACGACCACACCCCACAGTTGCAGGTTCGTTCCCTCGTAATCCAGTTCCCAGTCGTTGTCGCGCAGCGATGCAAAGTCACCAGGCCGGCGCTGATGCGGCAACAGGTAGAACATCTGCCACTGTGACTGCGCAGCCGTGCGCCCCTCGGCGCGCAGGCCGGTATAGCCCTGCGGCGCGTTGGGATAGTCATTGGAGGCCACCAGGCGCCGCGATCCCGGGTTGAAGGTAAACCGCCCGACGGCCACCGAAGCCGAGCTGCCTTCACCAAAGGGTGCGCTGAAATCCCTCTGCACATAGGCCTGCACCGGCTCGAAGGTGTTCACCTCGTTGGTCGAGAGCACACTGCCAGCATCGGTGTCATAGGCGCGGCTGTCGATGATCTCGCCCACCACGCGCCAGGCACCCGTGCGCAATTCGCCCAGCAGTGTGCTGCGTATCGCGATGATGTCGTCGCGATTGTCGAAGCCGGGGCGGAACTGGCCGTCCATGAACTCGTAACGCGCACGCACGCTGCCGGATACTTTGAGGAATACTTCTTCCGCGGCCCATGAAGGAACCGCGACCGCCAGCGCCAGGACCGGCAACGCCCGCAACAGACTCTTTTTCATGGCGCGGATTCTATACGGGCATCGTTGCCGCGGCAGGCTACGCTGGAGTCTTGCATACCTCTCGCGGAGAGGTATAAGATACCTCTTACCAAGAGGTATCCCATGCCCCGCGAAACCAGCCCAAACTTCATGGCCGGCGTTCCCGAGCTGATGATCCTGCGCCTGCTGCAACAGCGCGAGATGTACGGCTACGAGATCGTGCAGTCCATCCGCACCCAGACCGGTGACGTGGTCAGCATTGGCGAGGGCGTGGCCTACACCGTGCTGCACGCACTCGAGCGCGACGGCGCCCTGAAATCCCGCCGCATGCGCGTCGACGGCCGCAGCCGCATCTACTACAGCGTCACGGCTCGCGGCCTCAAGCGATACCAGGACCTGGCCAGCAGCTGGTCCACGCTCACTTCCGCCATCCAGTCGGTCATCAAAGGAGCATTGCGTGTCTAGCCATTCATTCAGGAATGTCCGCGAGCCGCTGCTCAAGGCTGGCATCTCGCCCCGTCACGTCAACCGCTACATCACCGAGCTGCAGGATCACCTCACCGACCTCATCGCGCAGGAGCGCTCCAGGGGAACAGGAGCACAGGAAGCGGACGCCAGGGCGCGCACCCTCCTCGGCACCGACGCCCAGCTTGTAGTGGCGATGCTTGAGCGCAGCCCGCCGCGCGCACTGTCGGCAAAAGCACCGTGGGCCGTGTTCGGTCTCTTCCCCGTCGTCGCGCTGATCGTGTTGGTGATGTTGCTGAACAGCCTGGCCATGGGCTTCTTCTCGCCTTACCGCGCACTGGGGACGGACATTCCGGAAGGCGCCCGCGCTGTCGGCATGGCGCTGTCCTTCGTCGGCAGCTACCTGCTCGCGCCGGCGCTGGCCGCGGTCTGCATTGCCGTCGCCCTGCGTCAGCGCCTGGGTTCGCGATGGATATGGATCGGCCTTGCCGCGGTCGCCCTGCTCAGCGGACCATTCGGCGTGCACATCCACTTCATGGGAGCCGAGGCCGGCGCTGCCACCGGCATCCGCGGTTCCGTCATCCCCGCTGTCTACATGAATGGGAGGATCAATGGCGCGGCAACACTGGGCATGATTGCCCTTCGCGCGGTGGCATTCTTCGCTCTCTTCGCCGCCGCCTTCCATCTGCTGAAGCAGCGCATGCCGGGGTCAACGGCGCACTGAGACCGACCCGGGAGCCGCGTCAGCCAAGCGCCGCTGGCGCGCGCTCTTCGACTCTCTCGACCAGCGAGAGGCACCTTTCAACGACGGAGCTCCTCCACTCTGGAGTGTCGACGTAGAACGCATCGCGCACCGCCTTCTTGATCTGCCTGCCCAGCGCAGACGCCACGTCTCCATGCAGATGCAGCCAGTTGTCCGCCCGCAGTGCCTCGAATACCGCGAGCATGGGCTGGGTTCCGTACTCCAGCGTCACCATCGTCAATCGCGCACCCCGCAGCTCCTCCCTGGCTCCCTCTCCCATGCTCCCGCCCACCTTCGCGGATGAAGAGCTGCCTTCCGTGCTCGAAGTGACATCCTCGCCGAACAAGGCACGCGCCCTCTCCAACTCCTCGCCCACTCCGGTGCAGATGGCTTCGCCAACTCCCGCAGGCCCCAGCCCCGAGTGCAGGTCAATGGCAATCACCTCACGCGACCCACCCGCATGCTCGGCCACGATGCGACGCCAGGTGGTGTTCGACCACACCGGTGCCCGCCCGCCATAGAAAAGTCCATCCGCATGTGTGTATTGCCCGCCAGACACCGCCTCCTGCAACGCGCGCTGTCCACGCGTGGCCACGAGCTGGAAGATGGCCTGGTCCGCAGCCTGCTTCGCCGGCCCGGTCCAGTCCGGCGGAACCAGCAAGGGATGCAGCTCGTCATAGGCTGGATTGGCCGGATGCGAGTCATGCGCAATGAAATTGCGGTTGCAGTCGACGTTGTCCTCGTTCACCCGTCGCAGGTGCGCGAAGCCGAAAGGATTCACCGCATGCACCAGCACCACCGAGATGTGTGCGGGCAGGGATCGCAGCACTCCCGACTCGAGCAACGCATTCTGGCAGCCAGAGCCGCAGAACCCTTCCACGCCGTGCGTGCCGCTGGAGATCAGCAAGGTGAAGGGCGCATCCTTCGGTCCGCTCCGGGCCACATCTGTGGCCAGAGCCTCGCCGGCCGGGCCAACCTGCCCGCCATGCCGGTATTCCTGCAGCTCGAAACCCGCTGCGGCCGCGCGATCGCGGATGCGGTGCCGCGCCTCCGCGTAGTCCGTCGCAAAACATGCATCGATGTGGGTCATCCCTGACCTCCGGGCTGCTTCCTTAACGACTGTAACCGCTTCGCGGCCCGCTACGAAGTCTTGCTGCTCACCCCGGCCCGGGATTTTGTCACCGCTTTATAACCACCGGACCACCCGGCTCATACCAGCCGATTGCTAGGATTACCTTCCCTTATTCCAAATCGACAATCAGGGCCGGCATGTCCATCACGCTCGAACGGGTCACCAAGCGCTACCACGGCCAGCCCGTGGTCAACGATGTGTCGCTGGATGTGGCCGAGGGCGAGTTCTTCGTGCTGCTCGGCCCCAGCGGCAGCGGCAAGAGCACCCTGCTGCGCGCCATCGCCGGCCTCGCCAACATCGATGGCGGCGCCATCTCCCTGCACGGCAATGACGTCACCCATGTGGGCGCACGTGAGCGCGGCGTGGGTTTCGTATTCCAGAACTACGCCCTGTTCAAGCACCTCAGCGTCGCCGACAACATCGAGTTCGCGCTGCGCGTGCGCAGCGTGAAGGCCGCCGAACGCCGCGCACGCCGCAAGGAGCTGCTGAAGCTCGTCGCCCTCGAAGGCTACGACGACCGCCTGCCCGCACAACTCTCCGGAGGCCAGCAGCAGCGCGTCGCCGTGGCCCGCGCCCTCGCACATCGCCCTCCCGTGCTGCTGCTGGATGAACCCTTTGGCGCACTCGACGCCAAGATCCGCGAGGAACTCCGCCGCACCATCCGCACCGTGCAGCAGGAGCTGGGCATCACCACCGTGCTCGTCACGCACGACCAGGAAGAAGCCTTCGCCCTCGCCGACCGCATCGGCGTGATGAACCTCGGCCGCCTGCTCGAAACCAGCGACCCGCACACGCTGTATGCACGCCCCACCACCCGCTTCGTCGCCACCTTCCTCGGTGCTGCGAACCTGCTGTTCGCGCGCCAGACCCAGGAAGGCATACACGTCGGCCAGGCCCTGGTGGAAGCTACCGGAACACAGTCCGGCAGCGGCACGCGCGAGCACGAAGTGGTCGCCGTGCTGCGCCCCGAAGAAGTCGAACTCGCCGAACAGGCCGAGATGCTCGCCTCCAGCCCCATTGGCTCCGCCGTAGTGGAAGAAGTCCAGTTCACCGGCGCACTGGAACGCCTGCGCCTGAAGCTGCTCGACCCGTTCGTCTCCCTGCACGGCAATGGAGAAGGCGCCAGCGGACGCATCGACGCCACGCGCACCCAGTCCGAAACCCGCGCCGTGCCGCTGAAACCCGGCGACCAGGTATTCCTCGGCGCCCGCCGCCTGCACGTGCTGCCTACGCCGCTGTCCAGCTTCGTGCTGCACGCACAGGACGAAGCCGCCGCGCAGCGCCTGCAGGACGACCCTGTTCTCAGCACACTGGTCTCGCGCATGAAAACCCGCGTGGCCACGCAGCTCGCCGGCGATGACGCACCCCAGGGCGTGGCCGTCACCGGCGCAGATGACCCCCTGCGCGCCATCGAACTGCTGCGCGCCGGTGCTAACGAAGCCCTGCTGCTCACCGGCCGCCCCGAACTGCCACAACACCTGTGCATCCACTGGGTGGATGAAGGCGCCCGCGGCGCCACGCTCGCCGTCGCCGCCAGCCTCCTGCGCCACCTCCCCTCCGAAGCCATTTGCGTCGCCGGCCGCAACAGCGGACGCGACGGCCGCCAGGCCGGCCTGCGCGCCCTCATCGATGCGCACTCCGAAGCCCGCGCCGTGCACGCACTCGAAACCCGCACCGAGCTGCTCAACGGCGAGCTGCCCAAGTCCCTGAACGACTACCTCGCCACCCTGGAGCTGCCTATGCTGGTGCTCGGCACCACCAACCTCGAGCAAGCCGGCCCGCTGCTGGGCTCCATCCTGCAGCACAACCCGCAGCTCCCCGTGCTCATCGTCTATCGCGAGAGGAGCGCCTGATGCTCCGCCGCGAACGCAATGTGCTGCCCGGTTTCGGCCTCACCCTGGGCTTCACCACCTTCTTCCTCACCGCCATCGTGCTGCTGCCGCTGGCCGCGCTAGTGATGAAGGGCGCCGGCATGACGCTGGAGCGTTTCATCGACGTCGTGACCGACCCCCGCGCCGTCGCCTCCTACAAACTCAGCTTCGGCGCCGCATTCCTTGCCGCAGCCATCAACCTGGTGTTCGGCTTCGTCGTCGCCTGGGTGCTGGTGCGTTACCGTTTTCCCGGCCGCCGCATCGTCGATGCCATCATCGACATGCCCTTCGCCCTGCCCACCGCCGTCTCCGGCATCGCCCTCACCGCCGTCTTCGCCAACAACGGCTGGATCGGTCAGCACCTGGAGCCGCTGGGCATCAAGGTGGCCTACACCCAGCTCGGCATCACCATCGCCCTCACCCTGATCGGCATGCCCTTCGTGGTGCGCGCCATCCAGCCCGCCCTGCAGGAACTGCCGAAGGATGTGGAGGAAGTCTCCGCCACGCTCGGCGCCGGCAACTTCTACACCTTCCGCCGCGTGATCTTCCCCGCGCTGCTGCCCGCCACCCTCACCGGCTTCGCGCTGGCCTTCGCCCGCGGCATCGGCGAATACGGCTCAGTGATTTTCATCGCCGGCAACATCCCGCTGCAGACGGAGATCACCCCGCTGCTCATCATCATCCGCCTGGAGGAATACGACTACGCCGCCGCCGCCGCGCTGGGCTGCGTGATGCTGTTCATCTCCTTCCTGATGCTGCTGTCGATCAACCTGATCCAGCAGTGGGGCCGCAGGCGCGCCCATGGAGCGCGCACATGACGCGCGTCATCCTCATCGCCATCGCGCTGCTGTTCCTCGGCGGACTGCTGTTCGCGCCCCTTGCCGTGGTGTTCGTCAGCGCGCTGGAGAACGGCTGGCTCGCCTGGGTCGACAGCTTCAGGGACACCGACACCCTCGCCGCCATCCGCCTCACGCTGCTCACCGCCGGCATCGTGGTGCCACTGAACACGGTATTCGGCGTTGCCGCCGCCTGGTGCATCGCCAAGTTCGAGTTCCGCGGCAAGAGCCTGCTGCTCACCCTCATCGACCTGCCCCTGGCCGTCTCTCCCGTGGTCTCCGGCCTGGTCTACGTGCTGCTCTTCGGCCTGCAGGGCTGGTTCGGCCTGTGGCTGCAGGAACACAACATCAGCATCATCTTCGCGCTGCCCGGCATCGTGCTGGCCACCATGTTCGTCACCTTCCCCTATGTGGCGCGCGAGCTGATCCCGCTGATGCAGCAGCTGGGCAATGACGAGGAGGAAGCCGCCATTACGCTGGGCGCCGGCGGCTGGTTCACGTTCTTCCGCGTCACCCTGCCGCGCATCCGCTGGGGCCTGCTCTATGGCGTGATCCTCTGCAATGCACGCGCCATGGGCGAATTCGGCGCCGTGTCGGTGGTCTCCGGCCACATCCGGGGCCTGACCAACACCATACCCCTGCACATCGAGATCCTGTACCAGGAATACAGCTTCACCGCGGCCTTTGCCGTGGCGTCGCTGCTGTCCCTGCTCGCAGTCGTTACCCTCATACTGAAGTCACTGCTCGAATGGCGAACCGGATTGCATCATCGTTGAAGCGCTGGCTGCCGGATGACGACACGCTGGCGGCCATCAAGGACCTGCCGCCCCGTCGCGGCAGCCTCGGCTGGTGGCTGGCCGGCATCCAGGTACTGCTGGTACTGGTCGTCGCCGCTGGTGTGTCGTGGGCCGCCATCGGCGTGCTCGAAGACCTGGCGGACAACCGCCTGCGCGGCGAGGTGCAGCTCGCCGGCGCCGACGCCCGCGCCGGCATCACCCGCTCCAGCGAAGATGCCCTCGCCTTCGCACGCGTACTCTCCGACCGCCCCACCCTGCGCCGCCTGCTGCGCGACCGCGACCTCGCCAACATCCCGCCCTTCCTGCAGCGTTTCTGCACCCGCGCCGGCGCCGACTCCTGCGCCGTGATCGAGAACGGCGTGGTGCTGGCCACCGCCGGCATCCCCGTGCCGTGGGAAGCCATGCGCGCCGCCTCCGCCGAACAAGGCGAGCGTTTCATGGTCGCGCCGCAAGGGGAGCCCCATTCCTGGCTGGGCGCCGAAGCCGCCCTCACCGCCGACGGCGCCACCGACACCGTGCCCGGCGCGCAGGTGCTGGTGGCCCGCCGCCTCGATGACGACTTCGCCGCCACCCTCGCCAGCCACGAAGGCGTAGAGCTGAAGCTGCGCAACTACCGGCTCTTCCAGAGCGGCCCCGAGGATGCCTTCACAGCCCTGCACACCGCAGCACTGGCCGACGGCAACTTCGCCGTCGCCCACATCGAGAGCCAGAACCTCTACGCCGCCAGCCATCCCGTGTTCTCCACCACCGGCGAAGGCATCGCGCTGCTCGAGACACGGCTCTCTGCCGCCGCCATGCAAAAGGAAGTCGGCGCCCTGCAGACCCGCCTCATCTGGGTGGCCGTGCTGCTCGCCGCCGCCGCGCTGTTCGGTGGCCTGGTGCTCGGCCGACGCGTCACACTGCCCACCCAGGCCCTCACCGCCGCCGCCGCGCGCCTCGGCCAGGGCGACTTCGCCGCCGCCATTCCCCGCGGCGGCCCCGCCGAGATTGGCCAGCTCGCCCACACCATGGACGACATGCGCCGCAACCTCATCGACCTCACCGGCACGCTGCGCGCGCGCGAAGCCGAGGCCAAGGCCGTGCTCGATGGCATCGTCGAGGGCGTGTACGCCGTCGACAGCGACCGCAAGATCCGCTACCTCAATGACCGCGCCGCGAAGCTCCTCGGCATCAACGCCACCGAAGCCATCGGCCGATTCTGCGGCGACGTGCTCAACCCCCGCCCCGTCGGCACCGAGCTGCCCTGCGAGCGGCTCTGCCCCATCCGCCACGCGCGCACCGGCGGCGAGGGCAAAGTCGTGGAATACCTCGCCACTCCCGCCGGCGACCGCCGCATGGTGCTCACCAGCTCCCGCCCCGTCGATGGCCTGCAGGTGCAGGTGATCCGCGACGAGACCGAGCTCGAAGCCGTACGCCGCGCGCGCGACACCGTGCTCGCCAATGTGTCGCACGAGTTCCGCACCCCGCTGGCCGCGCAGCTCGCGTCCATCGAACTGCTGCGCGACGGACTGAAGAGCAGCCCACCCGAGAAGCTGGAGGAACTGGTGCTCTCGCTGGAGCGCGGCACCGTGCGCCTCACCCAGCTCATCGACAACCTGCTGGAGAGCGTGCGCATCGAGGCCGGCCAGCTCGACATCCGCCGCCAGGACATCGAACTCGATGGCGTGATCGAGGATGCCGTCGCCACCATCGATCCCCTGCTGCGCCAGCGCGGCCAGAACATCGTGCGCGAAGTCGGCGAAGACCTCAGCCTGCGGGGCGATGCCGTGCGCCTCACCCAGGTGCTGGTGAACCTGCTCGCCAACGCCAGCAAGTTCGCCCCGGAAGGCACACCCATCCGCATCGGCGCCGAGCGCAAGCAAGGCCAGGTCATCGCCTGGGTGGAAGATGAAGGCCCCGGCCCACCCGAAGGTGCGCTGGAATCCGTGTTCGAGCGCTTCAGCCGCGGCGGCGTGGAACCCGCGCCCAGCGGCATGGGACTGGGGCTTTCCATCTCGCGCTCCATCGCCGAAAGGCACGGCGGTACACTGACAGCCACGCGCACCGCCAATGCGCGCACCCGCTTCACGCTGACAATTCCCGCCGAGAACGCATGAAGATTCTGGTCGCCGACGACGATCCGGACCTGCTGGACCTGGTTGCCTATGCGCTGGGCCAGGCCGGGTTCCTGGTGGTGAAGGCGAAGAGCGGAACGGAGGCGCTGGCGGGGTTTGATGCGGAGGCGCCGGATCTGGTGATCCTCGACATCAATATGCCGGGGGCGACCGGGTTTGAGGTGTGCGCGAGCCTGCGGGAGAGGGGGAGCACGCCGATCATCATGTTGACGGCGCGGGGGGATGAGCAGGATTTGGTGAGGGCGCTGGAGTTGGGCGCCGACGACTACCTCACCAAGC
>JALYWF010000110.1 GCA_030852845.1 Pseudomonadota bacterium | reverse complement strand
GGAGCGCGCTCCCGGCGACACCCGCGGGGACAATCCATACCTGTTCATCAAGTCGCCCACCACCATCGTCGGCGCGAACGATGACGTGATCATCCCGCGCGGCCGTGACCAGATCGACTGGGAGTGCGAATTCTCCGTGGTGATCAGCAAGCCGGCGAAGAACGTGCCGGTAAATTCCGCGGCCGATTACATCTTCGGCTACACCGTGCACATGGACCTTTCAGACCGCGGCGGCCGCGGCGACCGCAAGATGGGCGGCGGACCGGACTGGCTGGTGCAGAAGAACCATGACACCTTCGGTCCCATCGGCCCCTTCATCGTGCCCAAGGAGTTCGTGCCCGAGCCCACGAACATCCGCCACTACTTCACGCTCAATGGCGAGACCAAGCAGGATTCCAATACCGGCCGCATGGAATACAACCAGTGGGAGATGCTCTCCTACGCCTCGAACATCCTCTCGCTGCGGCCGGGTGACATGATCGCGCTGGGGAGTCCCTCGGGCACGAACATAGAACGCGACAACCCGAGCTGGATCAAGGCGGGCGATGTGGGCGTGTGCACCATCGAGGGCATCGGCCAGCAGCGGCACCGGTTCGTGGCGCAGCCCTGAATGGATCCCGCGCGCGGCTGGCCCCGGAGCCTTTCCGGGGCCGTGCTAGGCAGCGCCACTGGTGTATCGGCACTGCTGCTGTACACCAACGGCCTGTTCGTGGCGGGACTCACGGCCGACTTCGGGCTGACACGCTCGCAGTTCGGCTTCGGCGTGCTGCTGGTCACCATGGCACTGGCCTGCGCCAATCCCATGGTGGGCTGGCTGGTAGACCGGCTGGGCGCGAAGTGGCCGTCGGTGGCCGGGCTGTTCCTGCTGTCGCTGGGATTCGCCTCGCTGGGCACGTTCATCCACTCAGTGAACAGCTACTTCCTGCTGCAGGCCCTTGTGGCTTTCATTGGAGCCGCTTCAGGCCCGATCGCCTTCAGCAAGATCGTCAACGAGACCTTTGACCGCCACCGGGGCATCGCCCTTGGCCTGACGATGACGGGTATCGGCATCGCCGCGGCGGTGATTCCACCGCTGCTTGCCGGTGAGATCGACGACCATGGGTGGCGTTCCGGCTACCACCACCTGGCCATCGTGCCGCTGGTCGGTGCGGTGTTCATTGCCTTCCTGCTGCCCTCGCGGCATGCAGTCGGCATGCACAAGCGCGAGCAGCTCTCGCCCGCGGCACAGGCTTCTGCTGTCGCAGCGGCGGCCGGATGGCAGCGCTCCCCGGTGTTCTGGATGCTGGCCGGTACGTTCGCGATGATGTCGCTGGCATTCGCCGGCCTGCTGCCCCACTTCGTGCCCATGCTGAACGATGCGGGAATCGACGCGCGCACAGCCGGCAAGCTGGCCGGCCAGATCGGCCTCGCCGTCATCGCCAGCCGATTGCTGGTGGGTTTCCTGCTCGACCGCGTGTTCGCGCCCCGCATCGCCATCGCCATCTGCCTGGTTGCCGCGGCGGGCATCCTGATGTTCCTGGTCAATGGCGTGGAGTCCGCCTCCATCACCGCGATCGCGCTGGGACTTGCCCTGGGAGCGGAGCTGGACCTGATGAGTTTCCTGATCGCCAGGTATTTCGGGCTGGCGCAGTTCGGCCGCATCTTCGGCTGGCTGTATTTCGCGTTCGTGTTCGCTTCGGGGCTCGGGCCCCTGTGGGTGGGCGCCGTGCGCGATGCGACCGGAAACTATTCAATCGCACTGGGTGCCAGCGCGATCGGCCTGCTCGTGACCTGCGGTGGCTTCCTGCTGATGCCGCGCTATCCGCCGGCTGTTGCCGGCATCTCCACGAGCTCGAGGGAAGTGCCGGGTTCGCCGTAGAACCCGACCACGCATTCCTCCCACCCGGGAGTTGTGGGAACACAAGGCCCCCGGGTGCCATCCGACTCGTCTATTCAGCCACCCAGGCAAAACCCTCGCCGCGCTTCTCGATGCGGCCGAGCCCGGGGAAGGGGAAGTGCACGGCGTAGACGCGCTGGCCGCTGGTCGCCAGTTCGCCCAGCAGGGTGGCGCGGCTGGCCGCGGCTGCGGCGGCATCGGTGTCGAAGGCGATGGGCCACTCCGGCTTCTGCACCGACACCACGTGGTGGTGCATGGAATCACCGACGTAAAGCAACGCATTGCCGCCCGTGCCGATGCGGAATGCAGAGTGCCCTGGCGTGTGGCCCTTCACCTCCACCGCGCGCACGATTCCCGGGAGCAGTTCGGCCCCAGGCTTGAACGTTGCCACCGCCGGCTCGATGGCCCGCGCGATCTCGGTGTGGCGGCTCAGGCCAAAACCCGCCGCCGTGCGGTCATTGAGCCCGCGCAGCGTCTGCCATTCCGTCTCTGAAAGACGAACGGTGGCATTGGCAAACACCGGATCACCTGCCGCATCGATCAGCCCGCCGACGTGGTCGCCATGCAGGTGCGAGATGAAGATGTCGGTGATGCTGTCGGGGGTGATGCCCGCCTCGGCCAGCGACGCACCGAGCTTGCCGGCGCCCTCGCCCATGCCCGTACCGGCGCCGGTGTCGAACAGCATCACGCGGCCACCGACCCTCACCAGCAGCGGCTGTATCGACAGCATCAGCTTGTCGGTGGGCAGGCCCGCAGCTGCCAGCAGGTCGGCTACCTCTGCCGGCGTGCGGCCGACGCCAAGCACCTTGTTGTCGTTGGGAAGCTCCAGGCTCCCATCGCGCAGCGCGATACCGGTCATGGCGCCGATGCTGAAGGTGCGCACGTCCTGGCTCACTGGGGGAGGCGGCGCTGCCGCCGGCGGTGGCGGCGGATCGGAGCAGGCGACGAGGCCGGTGACCAGCAATGCGCAGAGCAGCGGCGACGCCGCGAGGCGGGACTTGTTCATGTTGGATTCCTTAGATTTGGAGCCGGGAACTTCGCACCCCGTGTGCCTTCTGAGCCTCCCCGCGCTTGGCGCAAGGGTATCCCGCATGCCCGGGGCGGGCAATCAAGCCGGCCCTGGGACTAGGGCGGCCGCTTCATCCGGAAGACATTTTCCGGCCTTACTTCAACATAAACGTCCAGCCCGCCTGCCCTGAGCACGGGATGTGCGGCGGCCGTGTCATAGATTCCATCCACCAGCAGGTGCCGCGCCACGTGGGCGCCCACCACCTCGCCGAAAACCACCCAGTTGGGCATGGTTGCCTGCAGACGGTCGTGCAGCTGCACGATCTGCGTGACCTTGCACTCGAATGCGACGGGACTTTCCGCCACGCGCGGCGCCCCGACCATCACCGCAGCCACCGGGGTAAGACCGGAGAAGTCGAATTCGCTGGCGTGCGGAGGCAGCGTGGCGGAAGTCGCGTTCATCTGGCTGGCCAGCGCCATGGTGGCCAGGTTCCACACGAACTCCCCCGTCCGCTCGACATTGCGCAGCGTGTCCTTGCGGCCACTGCTGGAAAAACCGATGACCGGCGGCTTGTAGGCAAACGCGTTGAAGAAACTGTAGGGCGCAACGTTGAACCGGCCAGCGCCGTCGTGGGTGGAAATCCAGCCGATCGGCCGAGGGCCGATGATGGCGTTGAACGGGTCATGCGGCAGGCCGTGACCCCTGGCCGGTTCGTAAAAGTGGAATCGGTCGTCCATCACCCCTCGATTACCTGGACCTGCCATCCATGTGCTTGCTGCCCAGCGCCCGGGGATCCACGCCTTCCAGGCAGTTCACGTTCACCGCCATGACTGCGGAACCATCGGGCTTGCGGCCCTCGGCGTAGCTCTCGATGCCGCAGGTGCTGCAGAACAGGTGGCGGATGGTGCGGGAGGCGAAGCGGTATTCGGTCACCGCGTCGGCGCCCGAGCGCAGCTGGAATGCCTCGGCCGGAGCGAAGGCGAGCACGAACCCCATCCGCTGGCAGCGCGAGCAGTTGCAGGTCACCGTTTGTCCAAGATCGACTTCAACGTCGTAGGACACCGCGCCGCATTGGCAGGAACCGTGGTAGCTGGCCATCTTCAACCTCCGTGTTCTGTTGCTCAGGCCGCCCAGTCGGGCGGCGGTGCGGTGAAGCTGACGGGCTCGTCGCTGACAGGGTGCGCGAAGCCGATCTGCCAGGCATGCAGGCACAACGGCGGATCATCCGGATCCAGTGTCTGGCGGATTTCGCCGGCCGCGCCGCTGTACGCCTGATCCCCGACCACCGGGAACCCCAGGAAGGCGCAATGCAGGCGGATCTGGTTGGTGCGGCCTGTAGCGGGCAGCGCTTCGAGCAGGCTGGTGCCATCGGCGAAACGCCGCAGCAGGTTGAAGGTCGTGAGGGCGGGCGCGTCCGTGGCTACGCCCACCTCGCGCGTTCCGGCCACACCGGCAGCGCGGGTGATCGGTGCCTCGCACTGGAAATGTGTGTGCACCGGGTGTCCATGCACGCGCACCAGATAGCGCTTGGTGACGCGCGCTTCGGCGAACTGCGCCTGCAGGCGACCGGCGAAATGACGGTTGCGTGCGGCGATGACCACGCCGGTGGTGTTGGCGTCGAGCCGGTGCGCCGGCCTGGGCTTCTGTGGCCGGTAGACGGTATTCAGTATCTGCTGCAGCGTGTTGCGGGTGTAGCGACCGCCTGCGTGCATGGGCAGTGGCGCCGGCTTGTTCAGCACGATCAGCGCCTCGTCCTCGTACAGCACCGTGACCCCGCCATTCACCGGCGGTTCGCTGGTGCAGGGCAGCCGGTGCAGCAGACGGTCTCCGGCATGCACGACATGGTCTGGCTGCAGCAATTGGTGACGCGAGTCCAGCAGGTTGCCCTGCCGGCATTCCGCTTCCCAATGATCCGCCGGCAGATGGCTGATCAGGCGGGCGAATGTGCCGACCACGGTCAGCCCCTCACATTCCACTGGCACGCGCAGCGGGCGGAACGTCTCCGCAGGCACGCTGCCCGGCAGGGGATTGGTTGCCTGGCTGATGGCGCGGTTGCGCCTGGCCAGCGCCTCTGCCATCTGTTCGGCTGCAGAGCGATGACACCACGGGCAGGAACTTCCCGGCACGTAACGTGGATCCTGCTGCTCCGCCGCGGTCAATGGCGACAGGCAGTTGAAACATTGCGCGGCGTCGGTCTCATGCAACGTAGGGTCAACTCCCACGCGCTGGTCGAACACGAAACACTCGCCGCGATAGTGCGCGCCGCCACACTCCTCGAAGTATTTGAGGATGCCGCCTTCCAGTTGCAGCACATTGCGGAAGCCCTGCGATTCCATGTAAGGGCCGGCCTTCTCGCAGCGGATGCCGCCGGTGCAGAACATCACGATGGTCTGTTCCTTCAGCGCCTCCGGCAATCTCGATACCGCCGCGGGAAAGTCGCGGAAATGATCAACGCCGGCCGCCAGCGCATTGTGGAAGGTGCCGAGCTTCACTTCGTAGTCATTGCGCGTGTCCAGCAGCGTGACCGGACGTCCCTCATCCAGCCAGGCCTTCAGCTGTCGCGGCGGGAGTTTCGGCGAAGTGCGGCGGGCCGGATCGATACCTGGCACGCCGAAGGCGATGATCTCCTTCTTGATCCGCACCAGCATGCGCCGGAAGGGCTGATGGGCCGTGTGGCTGGACTTCACTTCCAGCCCCGCCAGTACGGGAATTGCCCGCAGGCGCTGCAGCAGCGCGTCGATTCCCTGCTCGCCACCGGCCACGAACAGGTTGATGCCCTCGGTGCTCAGCAGGATGGTGCCGCGCAGCTGGTGGCTGCGGCAGAGCGCCAGCAGTTCGGCTCGCAAGGCAGCAAGGTCGGCCAGCGGCGCGAATCGATACGCAGCAATGTTCACCACAGACAGTGGCGGCGGGAAAGGCAGAGCGGATGCGGGTTTCACTGCGGCAATTTCATCAAGCTGGTTGGGGCGCACGGGTGGCCTGTGTGATCGCCTGTGCCACCGGATAGTCAGCGCCAGGCCCCTCCGGAAGCCAGCGATCCACCACGGGCAGCAGGGGTGGCTGTGCGAGGAACCGGGGCGTTGTTCCACGATGGACCTGCGCGGCATGGACGAGGAATGGATGGCACAGGTAGACCGTTCCTGCCGGCCCGGTTGCCTGCACTTCTTCCCGCGCGGGGGCGCCGGCAATCAGGGGCAGCAGTTCACCCAGGCTCAGCCCCGCCTCCCCCGCCGGCGCCAGCGCATGTGCCATGTCGCGGTGCGAGCCGACACGGATGCGCGTCGGAGCATCCTCCGCACCGATATCCGAGAACAGGAACAGCATCAGCAAGGCACGTCCCCGGGAGTGCACATTGGCACGCCAGGACAGGAAATCGGCCGGATCGCCGCCGAAGCTGACGTCGATGTGAAGGCCGGTATCGCCGGGATCCGTCGCAGATGGGAACCGCACCGGCACCGTGCCCACTGCACGGCAGGGCAGCCAGGCTCCTGGTCCGACGAGCTGGTCGAGGGCCGTGTGCAGCCGTGGTGTGCTCGCCGCGGCGACGATGTGCGGCTGCGCATACATGCCCAGTCGCACCACGGGCCTTGTCCAGGTGGCCGGATCTTCGGTAATCCCCTGCGCGCGCAGGTCGTGGAAAAATGTCTCACGTGCCCGCGCGGCGATCGACGACGGGAAGGCATCGTCCAGCCGGACGAAACCCTCTTCGATGAACCTGTCGCATTGCTCAGCCGAAAGCATGGACACCATTATCCCGCGCGTGCGAGGGCGCGCACCGGCTAGGCAGCGGGCGCCGAGGGCTTCCAGTCCGGGCCGGGAATGGTGTTGACCATCCAGGGAATGTCGAACTTGTCGATGAGCGAGCCATAGCCCGGCGACCAGAACGCCTCTGCAAACGGCATCACCACGCGCCCGCCCTCGGCCAGTTGCCCGAACCAGCGGCGCGCCTCCTCCACCGAGTTGCTGTGCAGCGTGACGTCGAAACCGTTCTTGGGCTTGTCGATGTTCGGTGCCCAGGCTGAATCCATGTCCGCACCCATCAATGCCTGGTCGCCCACCTCCAGCCAGCAGTGCATCAGCCAGTCCTTGAACCCGGGATCCACGGGCATGTCCGGAGGGCCTTCGCCATATGGCATCGCCGCGGTGATCCGGCCGCCCAGGATGCGGGCATAAGTTTCGAACGCCTCCCGGCATTGACCCTTGAAACTCAGGCTGGTGACGATCTTCATTGGCCGGCTCCTTTCCAGGGGCGCAAGAGAGTACGGCATGTGGCCACTGGCCGGAACCGGATTGCTGCCCATGCATGGAGCGGCCGGCAAATATTCCTGTCCCTGTGAATATTCCCGTGGGAGAATTCCGGCGCCAAGTACCCCGCAAGGGGCATACACCGACAAGGAGACGATGCATGCGCAAGACCATTCCTGCCTTGATCCTGGCCGCCCTCGCGGCTGGCGCCCTGCCACTGGTGGCCACGCAGGCCTTTGGCGCCCAGGCCGCAGCAGCTGCCAAGCCGGCCAAGTATTCGGTGAACGATACCCTCGTGGGCCAGATGCTGGACGATCCTGCAGCGAACGCCGTGCTGAAGAAGATGATCCCGACGGTGTACGCCAACGAGATGTTCCAGACCATGGGCCGCGACGCCACGCTGAAGTCCATCCAGCAATATGAGCCGGAAGCCCTCAGCGACGAGAACCTGGCCAAGCTGCAGGCCGAGCTGGACAAGCTCACGCCAAAGGGCGGCTGATCCGCTTGAGGTAGAAATCGCGCCGCAGCTGAAGGTCATCGTCACCGCTGCGGCGCGCCGGTTTCGCCGGGCCCCGGAGGAGCGAACGCATGGAAACGGCACTGCGGCACCCACCTGTTGCTGGCCACCCGCTCCTCCTCCTGCTGGCAGCTGCCATCGTGCTTTCCGGTTGCAGCAAGCGCGGCGAGATTCCGATCGACGGCGACGACATCGCCGGTGTCGTCACCTCCACTGCCGGACCAGAAGCGGGAGTGTGGGTCATCGCCGAAACCGCCGACCTGGACACGCGCTTCGCCAGGATCGTCGTCACCGACGCGCAGGGCCGCTATCTCATTCCCGACCTGCCCCCGGCCAGCTACCAGGTGTGGGTGCGTGGCTACGGGCTGACAGATTCCGGGAAGGTTTCCGGCAAGCCCGGCACCCGCATCAACCTGGCGGCAAAGGTCGCACCCGATGCCGCCACGGCGGCGCAGGTCTACCCCGCCGCGTACTGGTACGCGATGGTGAAGCTGCCCACGGAAGCCGAGACGGCCTCGCTGCGTCATGGCCGCAACGAGTACCTGATGTGGGTGAAGAACATGGGATGCGTGGGCTGCCACCAGCTCGGCCAGCTCTCCACGCGCACGCTGCCGCCGAGCCTCGGCAAGTTCAACTCCTCGCACGACGCCTGGCTGCGGCGCATCTCCTCCGGGCAGGCCGGCAACAACATGATCCAGATTGCGGCGGGCACGCTGGGCGGATTGCCGCTGAAATACCTTTCGGACTGGACGGACCGCGTGGCCCTCGGCGAACTGCCGACGCAAAAACCCGCGCGGCCGCAGGGCATCGAGCGCAATGTGGTGGCCACGGTGCGTGACTGGCTCGACGAGCAACACTACCTGCACGACCTGTCCGGCACCGACCGCCGCAATCCCACCGTCAATGGATATGGTCCGCTGTACGGTTCGCCCGAACTGAGCACAGATGACTTCCCCATCCTGGATCCGCGCACCAATACCGCCACCACGTTCCGTGCGCCCGTGCGCGACGCGGATACACCGACGACACATGACGACGCGGTGGTTGCTCCTTCGCCCTACTGGGCCGATGAGCGTATCTGGGACAGCAAGGCCAATTCGCACAACCCCATGCTCGATGCACGGGGCCGCGTGTGGTACACGGCACGTATCCGTGCTGCCGCGAATCCGGATTTCTGCCGGCGCGGGTCCGACCATCCTTCGGCGAAGGTTTTCCCGCTCGAGCGTTCCGGAAGGCAGCTGGCGGTGTACCAGCCGGATACGAAGCAGTACACCTTCGTCGATACCTGCTACGGCACGCACCACCTGCAGTTCGCATACGACGATCCGGACGACACGTTGTGGACCAGTGGCGGCGGCCAGGTAGTCGGGTGGCTGGATACGAAGAAGTTCGATGCCACCGGCGATGCCGCGGCATCACAGGGCTGGTCGCCGCATGTGCTCGACACCAACGGCAACGGCCGGCGCGATGACGGGTGGGTGGAGCCAGGGCAGCCCGCGGACGCGAAGCGCGACACGCGCATCGGCGCCGGCTTCTACGCAGTGATGCCCAGCCCCGCCGACGGCTCGGTGTGGGGTACGGTGGCATTCCAGTATCCAGGTGCCGTCCTGCGTTTCGATCCGCAGACGCAGCTCAGCGAGATATACCGCCCGCCCCTGCCGGGTTTTGGCGTGCGTGGCGCCGACATTGATACGCAGGGTGTCGTGTGGGTGTCGCTGGGCAGCGGGCACCTGGGCGAGTTCGACCGGCGCAAGTGCAAGGCCCCGCTCAACGGTCCTGAGGCCACGGGCGACCACTGCCCCGAAGGGTGGACACTGCATGACCTTCCGGGGCCGGGATTCGCGGACCTCCCGCAGTTCAGCGTCGAGTCCAGCTATTACACGTGGGTAGACCAGCACGACACGCTGGGGCTGGGCAAGGACGTCCCCATCGTCACTGGCAACCTGTTCGACGGTGTGCACGCGCGCGTGGGCGACACCATGGTCACGCTGCGCATTCCCTACCCACTGGGGTTCTACATGAAGGGAATGGAAGGTCGCATCGACGATGCCGATGCAGGATGGAAGGGACGCGGCCTGTGGGTTGCCAGCGGCGATCGCACGCCGTGGCTGATGGAGACGGGCAAGGGGTCTCGACCGCTGGTAGTGCACTTCCAGAAGCGGCCGGATCCACTGGCCAAATGAAAAGCGGCGGGCATGCCCACGCATGC
>JALYWF010000098.1 GCA_030852845.1 Pseudomonadota bacterium | reverse complement strand
GGTTGTGGTTCTTGGTGTAGGCCACTACCTGTGGGTGCGCCTCGACGATGCGGCAGAACTCTCCCTCCCAGTGGCTGTCGAGCACCACCCAGTTGACGGGATTCTTCGGTGGCGGGCCGCGGGTATCCCACCGCAGGGCGCGAGAGGTGTTGAAGCGCACATGTGCAGATGAGCCGGTGGGATTGAACGGGTCGAGCAGCACCTTGATGGGGCGCTCGTCCTGCATGGCCAGGGTAATGCCGGCGGTGATCTTGTTGCAGGCGTGATCGGCCAGCTCCTGGTACATCAGCAGTGCAGGATAGGTGCCGCCCTTGCATTCGAGACAGGTGTCGAGCCACTCGCGGGTGATGCGCTTGAGCTGGCCGAAGAGATTCAGGTGCGGGTCTTCACCCCGGTCGCGCCAGTGATTCAGGACCAGATGGCGGGTGAGATTGAAGAGCAGGGTCGAGGTGCGCACATCCTTCAGGTGCGCGAGGCTCATATCCGCCTGTTCACCGATGATGCCGGAGTTGGTCGTCTGCGACGGGCCAACGAGTTCCGGGGTCAGTACCAGCTTCGAGTCCGCGTTGAAGGTGGCCTCGAGCTCGGTTTCCGGGAGTTCCACCCGGTAGCCTTCGACGCGGGGAAATTTGATCTCGAGGTGATCGCGCTCGGGGCGCACGGCGCGAACCTGGATGGTCTCGCGTGGTGGCTGCGGTGGGGCCACCACGGGCTTGGCAGTGAAATCAAAGGGCACGCCGAAGATGTCGGCGTACTCGGTGTTGAACAAACCCTGCTCGTTGAGTTCGTAGGACTGGCGGCGCAGCGCGCGGCCCACAACCTGCTCGCACAACAGCTGCGTGCCGAAGGCACGGATGCCCAGGATGTGGGTGACATTGTTGGCGTCCCAGCCCTCGGTGAGCATCGAGACGGAGACCACGCAGCGGATGCCGGCGCCGAGCTGGCCTTCCTTGCCGACGGTATTCATCACCTCGCGCAGGAGACCCTGGTCGGTGATCTTCTCTGCCGCCGTGGCATCGCCGGTGCGCTCGACGATGTCGCGCCGGAAGCGCTCGATCTCGTCGGCGGCCATGGCGCGGAAGCGGTCATCGAGCTTGTCTCCTGCTTCCAGTTGCTCGGAGTCGATCAGCAGGGTGTTGGGGCGAGGCAGCGGATTGCCAGTCACCTCGTCGAAGTTGCGGAACAGCGGCAAACGGCCATTCTCGAGGATGCTGTTGCCATCGTCGTCCTCGCGGTTGAAGCCGGAGACATAGTCATAGACCAGCTTCGAGATGGCGGTGTTCTGGCAGACGATGATGAAGCAGGGCGGCACCGAGATGCCCTGTTGCCTCCAGAGCTCGAAGGTCTGCTGGTAGTGGCCGTAGAGAGCCTGCAAGGCGGTCTGCAATGGCGTGGGGATCTTCAGTGGGTCCAGATCGCCGCTCTTGCCGCGACCCTTCTTCGGCATGGCTTTGCCAATGTGCTTCCACAGGTCGCGGTACATCGGCAGCTCATCAGGGCTGGTGATGTTCTGCGCCACGGGTACGCGAGGCAGCTTGACGATGCCGCTCTCGATGGCATCCATCAGCGAGAAATCGCTCATGGTCCACGGGAACAGGGTGCCTTCCGCGTAGCCGGAACCAGCCAGGAAGAAGGGGGTCGCCGAGAGATCCAGCACGCGGGAAATCCCTAGCTTGCGGTTCACGGCCTCCAGACCGGAGATCCACAGGCGCGCGGCGTCGTTGTTGTTTTCGGCTTCGGCCTTGTCGTCGCCCGTCAGGTCGGCGTCATCGGCTTCCGGTGGCTTCTCGCGGTAGCAGTGATGCGCCTCGTCGTTCAGCACCATGATGTTCTTCATGCCCATCAGGTCGGGCATGACGCGCTGGATCATCTGGCCTTCGGTCTCGGTGGTCTGCAGCTCGTCGCCGGTGCGCCCCTTGAGCAGGGCGCGACCCCCGGCTGACAGTTCCAGCGTCTCGCGCGGCTTGAATGCATGGAAGTTGGTGATGACGATCTTGGCGCGTCGCACGTCCTCCAGCAGGTCGCCGGGCACCAGCTCGCGATTGGCGTAGTAGCTGTCCGGGTCGGAAGGCAGCAGTACGCGCAGGCGATCCTTGATGGTGAGGCCCGGCGCAACGATCAGGAAGCCACGCGTGAACTGCTTGCCCGAAGGGCGTCGCACAGCGTTGATGGTCTGCCAGGCGATCAGCATGGCCATGACCGTGGTCTTGCCGGCGCCCGTAGCAAGCTTCAGCGCGAGGCGGTGCAGCTCCGGGTTGGCGTCGGTATTGGCGGCCTTCAGATGATTCAGCAGCGTGGCCGCTGTCTTGCCGGAGTGCGGGGCGACTTCGGTCAGCCAGATCGCAGTTTCAACCGCTTCTATCTGGCAGAAGAATGGTCGGACTTCGCTGAACTTGTGGTGTCGCCAGTGTCGGAGAAGGCGCGCGGTTTCCGGGGTGACCTGCCACTGGCTGTCGGGCAATCGGCGCCAGGTGTCTACCGCGCTGCGGACCTCATTGATGATGGAGGTGAGGTCGTACTTCTGCTTCTCATCGGAGATCCCCTTGCCTTCATCGAGCTGCAGCTCGACTTGCGCGGCACGCCGCTTCTTCGGCTTGGGAATGGGCGTAATTAGCGAAACCTTGCGGCGCGTCTCGACGATCTTCTGGGTGGGTTGTCCGTGCGCATCCAGTTCCCAGTGACGGCCGGGATACTCGTACGGGGAATTGAGAATGGGGTGCTTGAAGAAAGCGTCGGACATTGTCTTTGCGTCTCGATCCCTGATCTTGTTCTGTTCTTGTCGTTGCCTCGTTCTGGCGCGACATGTTAGCCGCCCGCACTGTGCGCGACTTCACTAATTGGATCAAGCGCTTGCACGCTCAGTCTCCAGTCTCTGCCATGATCCACCCGTGGCCACCTTCCTCTCCAGCCCATGGTCCGGCGCTCGGAGCGCCATGCCGGGCGAACGGCGCTTCGCCGAGCGTCTGAAGATCCTGCTGGAGGA
>JALYWF010000065.1 GCA_030852845.1 Pseudomonadota bacterium | reverse complement strand
CAGCCAGCCCATGCCGGCGCCGGCCGCCCCGGACGCCCCTGCGCCACGCGACCTGCCGCCGGAATCCGGCGCCAGGCTCCTGCTGGTGGTGGAGGATGATCCGGCGTTTGCGGCAATCCTGCGCGACCTTGCACGCGAACATGACTTCGAGGCCATCCTCGCCCACACGGCCCGCGAAGGACTCGAAGCCCTGCAGCACCGGCACATCAGCGCCGTGCTGCTGGACATGCACCTGCCCGACCGCACTGGCCTGGCGGTGCTGGACGAACTGAAGCGCAATCCGGCTACGCGGCACATCCCCGTGCACGCGATGTCGGTGGCCGACTACTCGCACGAGGCGCTCAGCCGCGGTGCCGTGGGCTATGCGCTGAAGCCCGTGGATCGCGAGCAGGTTGCCGAAGCGCTCAGGCGTCTGGATTCGCGCCTTTCGCCCGGCACGCGTCGCGTGCTGGTCGTCGAGGACGATGCCCGCCAGCGGGAGAGCGTGCGTGCGCTGCTGGCCAGCGAGGGGGTGGAGATCGTGCCGGCGGGCACGGCAGCGGCCGCTCTGGAGCTGCTGCAGAAGCATACCTTCGACTGCATGGTGCTCGACCTGAACCTGCCGGACCTCAGCGGCTACGAACTGCTGGAGAAGATGGGTGAGCTCGACGGGGTGAGCTACCCGCCCGTGATCGTCTATACGGGCCGCAGCCTGGGACGTGACGAGGAACAGCGGCTGCGCCGCTTCTCGCGCTCCATCATCGTGAAGGATGCGCGCTCGCCGGAACGGCTGCTCGACGAGGTGACACTGTTCCTGCACCAGGTGGAGTCGGAGCTGCCGCCGGAGCGCCAGCGCATGCTGCGCGCCGCGCGCGACCGCGAGGCTGCCTTCGAGGGGCGGCGCATCCTGGTGGTGGAAGATGACGTGCGCAACATCTTCGCGCTGACCAAGGTGCTGGAGCCGCGCGGTGCGCGCGTGGACATCGCGCGCAATGGCCGCGAGGCGCTGGAGTGCCTGGAGAGGACCCGCGGCACCGAGCGCGCCCCGGACCTGGTGCTGATGGACATCATGATGCCGGAGATGGACGGGCTCACCGCCACGCGCGAGATCCGCAAGCACCCGGAATGGAAGCGCCTGCCCATCATCGCGCTCACCGCCAAGGCCATGCGCGACGACCACGAGAAGTGCCTGCAGGCCGGCGCCAGCGACTACCTGGCCAAGCCGCTGGACATCGAGCGGCTGCTGTCGCTGGTGCGGGTGTGGATGCCGCAATGATCCGGCGCGCATGAACGAGCGGGTCGGGGACATAGAGCTGCGGCTGCTGCTGGAAGCGCTGTACCTGCGCTACCACTACGACTTCCGCAGCTATGCACGCTCCTCGCTGCGCCGGCGCCTGCGCGTGGCCATGGACAAGTTCGGCTGCCAGAGTCTCTCGCAATTGCAGCACCGGCTCCTGCACGAGGCCGCGCTGATGCCCGAGCTGATGAACATCCTCACGGTGCAGGTCACCGACATGTTCCGCGACCCGCCCTACTTCCGCGCGCTGCGCGAGCGCGTCGTGCCGCTGCTGCGCACCTATCCATCGCTGAAGGTATGGGTCGCCGGCTGCAGCACGGGCGAGGAAGCCTACTCCATCGCCATCCTGCTGAAGGAAGAAGGCCTGCTGGAACGCACCCTGATCTACGCCACGGACATCAACACCGTGGCGCTGGAGAAGGCCCAGGCGGGGCTGTATGAAATCGACCGCATCAGCGGCTTCAGCGAGAACCACCGCAAGTCCGGGGGCCACGGCTCGCTGTCGGCACACTACACCGCCGCCTATGGCAAGGCGGCCTTCGACCGTTCGCTGAAGGCACACATGACCTTCGCGGACCACAGCCTCTCGACGGACTCGGCGTTCTCCGAGGTGCAGCTGGTGTCCTGCCGCAATGTACTGATCTATTTCAGCCGCGCGCTGCAGGACCGGGCCGTGGAGCTGTTCCGCGATTCCCTCTGCTACAAGGGATTCCTCGGCATCGGCTCCAGCGAGTCACTGCGCTTCTCGGCCCATGCCGCGAGCTTCACGGAGTTCAGCGTGGATGACCGCATCTACCAGAAGGTGGCCTCGTGAACCGGCGGCCGCTGGAGGAGATCTCGGCGGTCGTGATCGGCGCTTCGGCAGGTGGCGTCGAGGCGCTGGGCGTATTGCTGCCGGCGCTGCCCGCCCGCTGCAGGGCAGCGGTGCTGATCGTGGTGCATATGCCGCGCCAGCGGCCCAGCCTGCTGAAGGACCTGTTCATCGCACGCTGCCCGCTGCAGGTACGCGAGGCGCAGGACAAACAACCCGTGGAACCCGGGACAGTGTACTTTGCACCGCCCGACTATCACCTGATGGTGGAGACAAATGAGGATGCAAGCGTGGCCCTGGCCCTTTCCGTGGATGAGCCCGTGCATTTCTCGCGCCCATCCATCGACGTGCTGTTCGAGTCGGCGGCCGAGTGCTGGGGTGACCGGCTGATGGCGATCATCCTCACTGGCGCCAACAGCGATGGAGTGCAGGGGCTTGCCGCCGTATCCCGCCGCGGAGGCATTACCGTGGTCCAGGATCCCGGCGAGGCTTTCGCCGACACGCTGCCCGCGGGTGCCGTGCGCACCGGCCTGGCGCAGCATGTGTTGCCGCTGGCGGGCATCGGCGCGATGCTCTCGCAGCTGGGACGGGCACCATGAACGCCACCCGCAGGGCCCTGCCGCCGGTCAAGTTCCTGCTCGTCGATGACCTGGAGGACAACCTGATCGCATTGTCCGCGCTGCTGCGCGAACTGGATGTGGAGATCCTCTGCGCCAGGTCAGGCCGGGAGGCGCTGGAACTGCTGCTCGAGCATGACGTGGCCCTGGCCCTGCTGGATGTGCAGATGCCGGAGATGGACGGCTTCGAGCTGGCTGAACTGATGCGCGGCACCGAACGAACGCGCCACGTGCCCATCATCTTCGTCACGGCCGGCGTGCGCGATTCGCACCGTCACTTCCGCGGCTACGAGGCCGGTGCGGTGGACTTCCTCTACAAGCCCATTGATCCGCACATCCTGCGCAGCAAGGCCGAAGTGTTCCACCAGCTGCATCGCCAGCGCCAGCAGCTGGATGCGCATGTGACCGAGCTGGCGGAGACGCTGCGCCTGAATGAAGTCTTCGCGGCCGTGCTCGGGCATGACCTGCGCAATCCCCTGAGCGCCATCGTGGCCTCCGCCCATGTGCTCAGACAGAGCCAGGACGAGCTGGCGCGCAACATGGGACAGCGGGTGCTCAGCAGCGGCCGACGCATGGCGCGGCTGATCGAGGACCTGCTCGATTTCTCCCGTGCACGCCTGGCCGGCGGTATCACCGTGCGGCCCGAGCCGGGGGACCTGGGCGAGCTCACGCGACGTGTGCTGCAGGAACACCAGGCCACCAATCCTGACCGCCGCATCGTCCTGACACAGGAAGGTTCGTTGCGCGGACAATTCGATGGCGAACGCGTGGCGCAGATGGCATCCAACCTGGTGGGCAATGCGCTCCAGCATGGAGCCGCCAGCGGCGAGATCCACGTGCACCTGGATGGCTGCGATGCCACGAGGCTGCGCTTCTCGGTGAGCAACCCGGGCGAGATACCTGCCGGACTGCTCGAAGTGATCTTCGAACCCTTCCGCGGCCGCAGTGACGAGGACAGCGGCCGCGGCGGTGGGCTCGGGCTCGGGCTCTACATCGTGCAGCAGCTGGCGCGTGCGCACGGCGGCGAGGTGCTGGTGGCCAGCGGCGGCGGCACCACTTCTTTCACGGTGGCGCTGCCCCGCGACCCACCAGTTGTCACCCGCAGGGCATCGCCTGCGCGGGGCTAGAAGCCCCGCTCTATGTCCACCACGTTGAGCATCTTTCCGCCCGCGACATAACGGCGCAGGTTTTCCACCGCCACGGTCCAGCGCGTGTCCGGCGGGGCGTCCGACTGGGCCGAAATGTGGGGCGTGATCAGCACCCGCGGCGAGCTCCACAGCGGGTGGCCGGCGGGCAGCGGCTCCGGATCCACCACGTCGAGCCCTGCGCCGGCGAGCCGGCCCTCGTTCAGTGCTTTCACCAGTTCATCGGTGACCACGCTCGGGCCCCGGGCAATATTGATGAAAAACGCGCCGGGCTTCAGCACTTCGAAGAATTCCTTGTTGTAGAGCCCGCGGGTTTCATCAGTCAGTGGCACACAGCTGATGATCACGTCGGCGGTGCGCGCCAGCTTCAACAGCTCGTCGGGCTGGCCGACATGGTCGACAAAATCCGGCTTGCCGGTACCGCCCACCCGTGTGGCCACGACTTTCATGCCAAGGCCGTGTGCGCGGCGCGCCACCTCCGTGCCGATGCTGCCGAGTCCGGATACCAGCAGGGTCTTGCCGCCGAGGTAGCGGACGCGCGAAGGGGCCGTGCTGTTGCGACCGCTGCTCCAGCGGCCCTGCGAGTTGTCGACCGCGAACCTGTCCAGGCCATGGGCCAGCGCAAGCATCATCGCAATGGCGTGTTCTGCAATCACCGGCGAGTCGACGCCGCGCAGGTTCGTCACCAGCGTGCGCCGTTCCTTCAGCGCCGGCACGGCCGCGCACAGTTCCATGCCCGCGGAAAGAGAGGAAAGCCAGCGCAGCTCGCGCGCGACATTGATGATGCGCGCATCGCAGATTTCCGGATTGTCGCCGATGATGATGTCGGCATCGGCTGCCTCGCGGATGGCAGCGGCCAGGTTGTTCGCCGATACCACCGTGGCGCCCGGCGCGACGCCTTCGAAAATGGCCGGGTCCTTGGGGCGGAAGCCGTACTGCAGGAGCAGTATCTTGCGCGGAGCGCGCCAGCTGGGCACGTCGCGGGCACGGACATCCGACTCCTGGATGCCGAAGCTGGCCAGCGTGGCGGCGACGTCCTCTGCCGCCACGGCAACGGTTGAAAAGAGCGCTGTGGCAAGCAGCGCACCGAGCAGTCCGGATTGCAGTGTTTTCATGGCTCGGCGAGTCTAGCCCAGCCTTGGTCCGTCAGGCTTGACGGGGAACTGATAACCATCCGCCCGGCGGAATGAGCCGGCCGCTGCGAAACATTCCAAGCTTTTTCCTTTCCCGTTCGTCTTACGCGCAGGGGCAACAGAAGAAACCCGATGCACGAGCAGCAAATCACGGGCCTGGTACGCGCCGCACAGGGCGGCGATGCCGCCGGCTTCACCGAACTGGTGGATCTGCACTACGACATGATCTACCGCTTCGCGTGGAAGTGGTGCGGCAACCGGGCCGATGCCGAAGACATTGCGCAACTGTCCTGCGTGAAGCTGGCGGCCAGCGTTTCCCGGTTCCGCTTCCAGTCGGCGTTTTCCACCTGGCTTTACCAGCTGGTGGTCAGCTGCGCCAGGGACTGGCAGCGCTCACAGCAGAGGCATGCGCATGCGGAGCTGCCGGATGACATCGCCTGGGCAGCGGACTGCGGCGCGGATGATTCCATCTACCTGGCGCAACTTCTCGAGCAGCTGGATGCACTCGGCGAGGGCATGAAGGAAACCGCACTGCTGGTCCATGCCGAAGGTTTCAGTCATGCCGAAGCTGGTCGCATTCTCGGGGTCAGCGAATCCACCATTTCCTGGCGCATCCACACCATGCGCAAACACCTGAATCGCCATGAAGCCATGGCAGGCGGTTGAACCATGCAAAACCAGTCATTCGAAAGGCAGTTGCGGGACGCGGTCGCCCCATCCCCTCACCCGCGCTCACGCCTGGAGGCGCGTCGCGTGGCGCTGGCCGAATTCACGCGCCTCCATCCGGGGCAGGCCGGGGCGCACAAGGCCCACGCATGGGGGCGGAGAAACGGCCTGTGGAGCGGCCTGGCTGCCGCTGGCGTGGCGGTAGTTGGGCTCTCCATCTTCAGGCTGATGCCGGAAGAGCAGCGTATGCCTGCGCCGCTGGCGATGGAGCCACCGCCGGCGTCAGTGGCTGAACGACCAATCGCAGCGCCAGTAAATTCCCTGGAAGCTCCCGTGCAGCCCGCGGCACCGTTGCCGGCTGCGAGCGAAGCACCTGCTCCGCAGCCTCGGGTCACCCCGGGCAAGCTGGACGAGGCGGCCGTGACAGCCGCGCGCGTCGTACAGCCCGCGACACTATCCGCCGGCAGCCAGGAACCTTCTGTCAGCGCAGAGGAGATGAATCGCCTCGGCATGGTCAACGTTGCCGATGCCCTCACGATGCTGGTGCCACAGAACGGCCATATCCAGACCCAGGGCGTCACGCCCGTCAATCAGGTTACGGACCCCGGAAGCAATTTCATCCGCAATACCATCGCCAACCTGCGGGGACTGGAGCCCACGTCCGGCTCACGCACACTGACCCTGGTCGATGGCCGCCGCACAGTGTCACTGGTACCGGCCCCAGGCGGCGATCGTTTCGGACACTTCGAAGTCAATCCGGTGAAGCGCACTGCCGATGAGCCTGTTTCCACCTTCTCCATCGATGTGGATACCGCCTCCTACAGCTTTGCGCGTCGCCAGATCAACCAGGGCATGCTGCCGCCGGCGGACTCCGTCCGCACGGAAGAGATGATCAATTATTTCGACTATGCCTGGCCGGCGTCGACGTCGCGCGAGCGGCCCTTCCGTCCCACGGTGACTGTCAGCGACTCGCCGTGGAATGCCGGCCGGAAGCTGGTGCATATCGGCATCAAGGGTTACCAGATGCCGGACCGTACACGGCCCGACGTGAACCTGGTGCTGCTGCTGGACGTGAGCGGATCGATGAACTCACCCGACAAGCTGCCGCTGGCGCAGCGTTCCATGCGCCTGCTGCTCGACAGCCTCAAGCCCACCGACACCGTGGCCATTGCGGTGTACGCCGGCTCCGCGGGTGAGGTACTGCCGCCGACGCCGGTGCGCGAGAAGGAGAAGATCATCGAAGCGCTGGACTCGCTGCGCCCGGGCGGTTCGACGTCTGGTGCCGCCGGCATCCGCCTGGCGTACCAGCTGGCCCGACGCAATTTCCGCGACGACGGGGTCAACCGCATCCTGCTGGCAACTGATGGCGACTTCAATGTCGGCATTTCCGATACCGCCGAGCTGAAGCGTTTCGTGGAGCGCGAGCGCGAAAGCGGCGTCTTCCTTTCGGTGCTGGGCTTCGGCCAGGGCAACTATCGCGACGAGATGGCACAGGCGCTGGCGCAGAACGGCAACGGGGTTGCAGCGTACATCGATACCCTGGGTGAGGCACGCAAGGTGCTGGTGGAAGAAGCCGGAGCGGCGCTGTTCACCATCGCCAGCGATGTGAAGCTGCAGGTGGAGTTCAATCCCGCCACGGTGGCGGAGTACCGGCTCGTCGGCTATGAGACGCGCGCCCTGAACCGCGAAGACTTCAACAATGACCGGGTGGATGCTGGCGACGTGGGCGCCGGCCACACGTTTACGGCGATCTACGAGATCACCCCGGTTGGCGCGCCCCGGCTCGTGGATGAGCGGCGCTACGGCGCCCGCAACGAAGTGGCGGCGCCCCGGGTCAGGAGCAATGAATATGGTTTCCTGAAGATCCGCTACAAGCTGCCGGGTCACAGCGAGTCCGAACTGCTCGAACAACCCATCGCCATGAATGCAGGAGTTCCCCGCTCGCTGCGGCAGGACGTGCAGTTCGCCACCGCCGTGGCAGGTTTCGCTCAACTGCTGCAGGGTGGCCGCTACACGGGAGCGCTGACCTACGAGAATGTGTCCAGCCAAGCCGAGGGCGCACTGGGCGCTGATCCGCACGGATACCGCTCGGAATTCGTGCGGCTGGTGCGTCGGGTCCAGGAAATCGGACGTGAGGGGTCGCTGTTCTGAGCTGCCTGCCGGCCTGTCGGCTCAGCCAGCGGCCTGTTCGCGCATTGCCCGCGGAGTGTGGAATACACCACTGTCCAGCGCGTTGTAGGCATCCTGCCCCTTGATGACAACGCGATTGCGGCCAGCGGCCTTGGCTTCATAAAGCGCTTCGTCGGCCAGCTGCAGCAGGCCCTCCGGCGTGCGACCCAGAACAGGCCTGCCTACCGCCACACCCACGCTCAGGGTGACGACCCCGGGGCCGCGACCAGACGAATGAACGATGCCCATCGCGGCCACCGCAGCCCGCAGCTGCTCGGCCACCTTCGCGGCGTGCTCGGGCGTCACATCGTTCATGATCAGCGCGAACTCCTCGCCGCCATAGCGCGCCACCAGGTCAAGCGGGCGGCGCCCGAACTCCCGCAGCACGGCGCCGATCCGGCGCAAGACCTCGTCGCCGGCCTGGTGACCATAGGTGTCGTTGTATTTCTTGAAGTCATCCGCGTCGACCATCAGCACCGCCATCGTGCGGTTGTCGCGCTGGGCCTGCATCCAGATGCGCTGCAGGTGCTCGTCGAAGCTGCGACGGTTCTTCAGTGCCGTGAGCGGATCCCGCTCCATCAGTTCGCGCAGCAGCCGGTCTTCCAGGAACTGCGTACGCGCGACCTTCTCCGAATCACGCACCGCAACGCCGCCGATGGCCGTCGCCAGGCTCATGGTGAAGACGAACTTCCCGACCTCCTCAGGTGACATCCACATCACGGCGCCGACAGCAAAACCTACCACCATCGCCACGCAGGTGAACAATGCGGCACGGAACAGCAGGCCGGTGAACTGGAACACGCCCACGATCTGCAGCGCGAACAGCACCAGCACCTCGTACTGCCCCTGGGATGCGGCCAGGGCGGAGAACGGAGCCATCAGTGCGCTGGCGAGGGGCGTGGCGAAACGTGCGATCTGCAGGTAATGCGTCAGGTAGAACCGGCTCCAGGGCAGGTATGCCACCAGCATCGAGAACGGGAGGATGAAAAGATCGAGCAGGCTGCCCGGATCCAGGAGCCCCTCAGCCTTCACCTGCAGGGTGGTGAAAGTCAGGGAGAAGATGGCCGTCACCACCGCCCAGGTGCGCGTGCGCACGCGCACCCTGGTCAGGTGGTGCTGGCGGAATGCGGCCTCAAGTGGCGGGGCAAAGCGCAGCCGCGAAACACCGGCATGCAGTTCCTTTGCGCAGGATGAATCGGGAAGTTGGGAAAGAGGAATGGATCGGTGGGTGCTCAATTGACCTGTATTGAGGCCCTGCCCGGGCCGTGAAGGGGCGGTATGGCGCGAGTCTAGGGGCCGCCCCTGGCCGCCAACTGTGAAGCAGCGCACACACACCGCCGGTTGCGGGAAACCCCTAATTCCAGTCTTATGTCACGCGATTCGGATTCGAGGATCGCCCCATGTCCCGCCTGCCTGCTTCGTTCCTCTTCTGCGCGCTGTTTACCTTCGCGACAGGGGCGCCTGCAGCCACCCCCGCCACGGAGGATTCGCCCCTGCAGGCCGCGGCCCGCCGCAGCGGCGAGACGGTGCGCAACACGGCTGCGGGAATCGCCGCCACCCGCGCGCTCAACCTGTGCAGTGGCCGCTGGTCGGGCGGACTGGGCGAGGAGATCATCGAACGCGACCTGAACGGGCGCGACCCGGCAATGGGCGCCCTGCCGGCTTTCCCGACCTCCATCGACGAAGCTGCCCGGACTGTCTCGGTGCGATACGACGATGCCATGCCGCCGCGCCACGTGGCCTGGCGGCCGGTGCTCGGCTGCGTGCAGCTGCCCCCCGGTGCATCGCTTGACGCCGCCCGGTTCCTGCCGCGGGTGGATGACAGGCTTCGCGCGCCAGACCTGGACAGCCGGCCGTGGCCCATGGGCGATGCAGACGCCACGACACGGCTGCCGGCGGCCCTGCAGTCAGCCGTTGATACGCTGCTCACCGCCGCTTTCGACGGCCAGACCTATGGTGGCACCACCTGGGGCGTAGTCATCGTGGTCGATGGCCGCATCGTCGGTGAACGCTACGACCGGGGTTTCGACCTGCACAAGGGCTCGCAGACGCATTCGGCGGCCAAGAGTTTCGTCGCCAGCCTGCTCGGCATTGCCAGCGGAGCAGGACTGCTGAAGGTGCAGGACCCGGCGCCCATTGCAGCCTGGCGCAAGCCGGGTGATCCGCGCGGCACCATCACCTTTGAACACCTGCTGCGCATGTCCAGCGGCCTGTACACGCAGGGACGAGGCAGTCCGCTGCAGAAGATCTACTCGCAGGGTGGCACGGTCGCTGAACTCGCGGCCACCAACTTCCTGGATGCCCTGCCAGGCACCACCTTTGTGTACAGCCCGCCCGACTCCATGCTGGCGATGCGCGCCCTGCGCGAGGCCATGCAGGACGACGCGCGCTTCTCCGCCTTCCCCTATCGCGAGTTTTTCTGGCGCATCGGCATGACGCGCACCACCACCAACACCGACTGGAACGGCGACTTCCTGATGTCGGGACAGACCTGGAGCACGGCGCGCGACTTCGCGCGCTTCGGCCTGCTCTACCAGAACGATGGCGTTTGGCTGGGCGAGCGGATCCTGCCGGAAGGCTGGGTGAAATACGTGACCACGAAAGGCCCGGCGCAGCCGGCACGCGCGCCGTTCTACGGCGCCCAGTTCTGGCTGCATGGCGGCATCGCCGGCCTGCCGGAGGATGCCTTCACCCCCAGTGGCGGCCAGGGCCACTATGCGATGGTGATTCCTTCGCGCAAGGTGGTGATCGTGCGGCGGGGATTTGATTCCGGGGCGGGATTCGACATCAGCCGGTTCAGCGCCGACGTGCTCAAGGCCATCGGCAGACCCTGAGGCTGCCGCCCTACTTCCCCGAGTAGGTCTTCCAGACCCACTCCATGGCCTGCTCCAGAGTCTGGCGTTCCACGCCGCGCTCCACGTGGCCCGAGTCGGTGGACCACAGGTACTGGTATTCGTAGCCCCTTGCCTTCAGCACATCGGCCATGCGGTTGTTGGCCAGCGGCCAGTTGCGCCAGCTCTCTTCCGGCAGGCCGTAGCTGTTGTCGCGGTCGCTCACATGCATCCAGATGCGCAGGTTCTTCTTCGGCGAACCCGGGATGATGCCGGCGTGGTACTCCCACGCACCACGCGGATGCTGTTCGCTGTTCTGCACGTTGACGAAGGTCCCCGAATACGAAATCACCCGCGTGTAGAGGTCGTTGTGGAACCAGGCCATGCCCAGCGCGGCAGCGGAACCGGAGCTCTGCCCGATCACACCGCGGCCATTGCCGTCACGGGTGAACTTCACATTGGCTGCGGCCTCGGCCAGCGGCACGATGACCTTCTCGATGTACTCGCCGTACCTGCCCGACACCGTGTCGTATTCCAGCGAGCGTTCACTGGGGCGGCCATCCCCGCCATTGGCGATGAACAGGCCCGCCATCATCGGCAGCCGCTTTTCGGCAATGAGGTTGTCCATCACCGCGATCAGCGTGGTCTGGATCACCGCATCCGCGCGGCCGTCGTGGTCCACCATCAACGGCAGCTCGGAGCCGGGCACATACCCGGCAGGAACGTATACCCAGACGTTGCGTGTGTACGGCCCGGCCACACCCGGATACATGTCTGAAGCGGTGGACGGCACCTCGAACTGCACCACACGGCCACGCGCCACGCCTTCACGCACCTCGTAGGGCGGAACATCAGCCCATCGCGTAGCGGGTGAGACGATGAAGTTGCCGTTGCGGTCGAGCGGCGGCGCCCTTTCAACCCGCATGGCATCTGCGGGTGGCGTGACCCACATTTCGGGTGCGGCACCGCCAGCGCAGAAACTGGCCAGGGTGATCACGGCAGCAGCGACTGGCACTTTCATCCGGACAGCATAGGCCTGTTGCCGCGCCGCCCGCCAGCGTGGGTTAGGATCGGTGCACGGGAGGGGCCCATGAAAAACGCCGGATGCCTTTGCGCTGCGGTCTTTGCGCCGCTGGTACTGTCGCTGGCTGCAGGATGCAGCCGAAACGAGCCACTGGAAAAAGCGCTGGCCGCAACGGCCCGCATCGACGGCACTGCCATCGAGGATCCTGCACGGGCTGGCGACTGGCTCAGCCATGGCCGCACCTATTCCGAGCAGCGCTTCAGCCCGCTGGCGCAGATCACTCGCGACAACGTGCAGCAGCTGGGCCTGGCCTGGTACGTGGACCTGCCCGCGAAGGGGACCGTGGAAGCGACGCCACTGGTGGCCGACGGCGTGATCTACACCACGGGCAGCTGGGGCGTGGTGCATGCGGTGGATGCGCGCACTGGCCGGCTTGTCTGGACCCACGACCCCGGGGCCCAGGCGCGGGCGGCGGAGGCCGTGGTCTGGGACCGCAATCGCGGCGTCGCCCTCTACCAGGGCAAGGTGTACGTGGCGGTGGCCGATGGGCGGCTCATCGCGCTGGATGCGCGCGACGGCAAGGTCGTGTGGACCGCGCAGACCTTCGACCGCGCCATTCCCTATGGCAGCACCGGCGCACCGCGGGTGTTCGACGGCAAGGTGATCATCGGCCAGAGCGGAGGTGATATCGGCACACGAGGTTATGCAAGCGCCTACGACGCCGCCACGGGCAAGCTGTTGTGGCGTTTTTACGCCGTGCCCGGAGATCCTGCGAAGGGATTCGAGGATGAGGCCATGCGCATGGCCGCGGAAACCTGGACCGGCGACTGGTGGAAGTACGGCGGCGGTGGCAATCCCTGGAATGCCTTCGCCTACGACCCTGCGCTGCGGCTGGTGTACCTGGCCATGGGCAACGGCGGGCCGTGGAACCAGGCGGTGCGCTCGCCCGGCGGCGGCGACAACCTCTTTCTGTCCTCGATCGTTGCGGTGGACGTGGACACCGGCAAGTACGCCTGGCACTACCAGGGCACGCCAGGGGAGAACTGGGACTACGCAGCGACGATGGACCTGGTGCTCGCGGAGCTGCAGATCGACGGCAAGCCACGCAAGGTGCTGATGCAGGCGCCGAAGAATGGCTTCTACTACGTGCTGGACCGCGCTACCGGCGAGCTGATCTCCGCGGAGAAATACGTGAAGGTCACCTGGGCCGAACGCGTGGATCCGGCCACGGGTCGCCCCGTGGAGGCGCCAGGCATCCGCTTCGATGCCGGCCCCGTGGACATCTGGCCCTCCCCGGCCGGCGGCCACAACTGGTATCCCATGTCTTTCAGCCCGCAGAGCGGGTTGGCGTATTTCGCCTATCGCGAGGCGGGACTGCGCTACGAGGCGCCCGATCTCGCGCAGTATGAATTCCGCGCCGGGGTTTTCGACAGTTCCCTGCGCCGTGGCCCGGTGGGTGGCGCCACCGAGGGTGGCGTGATGGCCTGGGATCCGGTGCGCCAGCGCGAAGCGTGGCGTCATCCGCTGCCGACGATGTTTGCAGGTGGCACCGCAGCTACCGCAGGAGGACTGGTGTTCGCCGGCACGGGCGACGGACGACTCCTGGCCTTCGATGATCGGGATGGCAGGCTGCTCTGGGAAGCACCTGCGCACAACGCGGTGATGGGCGGACCGGCAGTGTTCAGCGTGGATGGCGAGCAGTACGTGGCGGTGATGGCGGGCATCGGCGGCGGCATGTCGCAGGAACATGGCCTGGTGCCGATGGGCTATCGCTATGGCGTGGATCGCCGCCTGCTTGTCTTCGGGCTGGGCGGCAAGGCCACGCTCCCGTCAAAGCCCGAACCGCTGCCTGCGCTGGAGATTCCACCTCGGGCCAATGATCCGCGCATGCAGCGTGGCGCGGAACTGTATGTCGCACATTGCGGCTCCTGCCATGGCCCGGCAGCCATCAATGCGGGCGGTGCCCCAGACCTGCGCCGCTCGCCCCTGCTCGACAATCTCGACGCCGTATTGTTCGACGGCGCACTCACGGGCGCGGGCATGCCGTCGTTCGCGAAGTACCTGCGCCGTGACGAGGCCGAGGACCTGAAGGTGTACCTGCTTGACCGGGCGGGAAGGCCGGCTACAAGGGCGACGGCGCCGTAGCTTGCGAGCGATGGAACGGTGTCGCTGCGTGCCCGATGCAAGCGCTTGCATCCGGGGTCAGTTCAGGTGCACAGTCACCGGCCACGCAGGAGACCTGAATGTCGATGGAGAAGAACGCCGGCGCTGGCGTTGTGCTGGCCACCGGCGATCTGGCGCCGGATCGTGAGGACCCCGACCAGTGCTTCACAGCCACACGCGATCTACTCCATGGTGCGGAACTGGTTTTCGGCCAACTGGAGACCAGCTTCGCCACGCGGGGCACCCGTCTGCCGCAGGCCAGGCACGCCGTGCTGGCGCAACCGGCCTGTGCGGACGCGCTGGCGCGCGCCGGCTTTGACGTCATCTCGTTCGCCGGCAACCACTGTCTCGACTGGGGCAACGAGGCTTTCTTCGAGACGTTACACAACCTCGCGGACGCGGGCCTGGAGGTCGTTGGTGTCGGTGAAAACATCGCCGCGGCGCGCAGGCCGGTCATACGGCAACTGGCCGACGGCACACGGGTGGCCTTCCTGGCGTATTCCTCCATCCTGCCGCAGGGCTACTGGGCCGAGGAGCGGCGCCCCGGCTGCGCGCCCATGCGGGCACACACGCTTTACGAACAGGTGGAGCACGACCAGCCGGGCACTCCGGCGCGCATCCACACCTGGGCACACCCGGGAGATCTTGCGGCCATGGAAGCGGATATCCGCAACGCCAGGCGGCAGGCCGATGTGGTGCTGGTTTCACATCACTGGGGCATCCATTTCGTGCGCGCGGTGATCGCCGATTACCAGCGCGAGGTCGCCCGCGCCGCCATTGCGGCCGGTGCCGACGCCATATTGGGCCACCATGCGCATATCCTGAAGGGCATCGAGTGCATCGAGGGAAGGCCTGTGTTCCACAGTCTCTGCAATTTCGCGACGGACCTGCGCATGACGCCCGAGCACGCCGCGCGTCCCAGCTTCAGGGAAATCCAGAAGCTGGGCGAGAACTGGGAGCCGGACTTCGACAGCCTCTACAACTTTCCGCCGGCATCACGGCTGTCGATGATCGCGCGGCTGGTGATCCGCGAGGGTCGTGTGCAGGAAGCCGGCTTCCTGCCCGTGTACATCGACCGCGATGCCGTACCCCGTGTAATGGCCGCGCAGGACCCGCGCTTCACTGCAGTGCTCGACTACATGCAGGCGGTCACGGCCGAGGCCGGCCTGAACGCCCGCTATGAAACCGATGGCCAGGTCGTGCGCATCCTGTCATGAAATCCATCACCCGCCTGCCGCTGGAATGGATCGTGGGGATGTACTTCCTCAGCTACATCCCGAACATCATCGTCACACGCCTGGCCACCAGCGGCGTGCATCCGGAACGCGGCCGCGCGCTCACGGGACTGGAGACGCTGCCCATCTCGCTGACGGTGAACATGGTGCTCACCTATGCCTTCATCTGGCTGTCCGGCTGGCACCGTGACGCCCATGGGGTGCAGATCGGTGGCACGCGGCTGCCCGTGCCCACGCGCTACACCGTGCTGTCGGGCATCGGCACCGCGCTGGTGCTGTTCACGGTGCCGCTGTCATTCACCTTCACCGACGTGAGCATTCCCTTCATCCAGCTGCTGATGCGCGGGGACATCCTGCTGATCGCACCGCTGGTGGACTTCATTTTCGGACGCCGCGTGCGCTGGTACAGCTGGACGGCGCTGGTCATCGTGGCCATCGCCCTCACCTTCGTGGTGCACCAGCGCGGTGGTTTCCACCTGCCGCCACTGGCGATCGCCACCGTGGTGCTGTACACGGTGGGCTACTTCCTGCGGCTGGCCGTGATGACGCGCATCTCCAAGTCCGGCGATGCCGCCTCGGTGCGCCAGTACTTCTCCGAAGAGAAGATCATCGCCCTGCCCATGTCGCTGGTGGCCCTGGCAGCGGTGAGCATGATGGGCCTGGGATCACAGGCCGACGAGCTTGCCTGGGGATTCACGCGTGCATGGACCGACCCGGTGCTGGTCCTGCTTGCGGCCGGCGGCTTCACGCTCACCATCATCTCGGTGTTCGCGGCCATCATCCTGCTGAACCCGCGCGAGAACAGTTATTGCGTGCCGCTGGAAAGATCATCCAGCCTGCTGGCAGGGCTGGCGGCGGCCTACGTACTGCATGCCTTCTGGAACCAGCCGGCCCCGACCGGCAGCGAGCTGATCGGTGCCGCGCTGCTGATCGGCGCCATCCTGCTGCTGACGCTGGCGCCGCGCTTCGGCACGGCCGCCGCGCCATCGACACTGAAAAAACCGGCCTGACAGCGCTTTCACCCCAACTATACTCGCCCCACCATGTCCCAGGATTTCGACCCACTGGCCCCCGAAGACTTCGACAGTCCGCACGTCGAGTACGCGCGCCTGCGCCGCGAATGCCCCGTGGCCCACAGCGATGCCTGGGGCGGATTCTGGGCATTGATGAAATATGCGGACGTCACCGGCGCCGCCGCCGACAGCGACAACTACATCACCTCGAAGCAGAACGTGGTGCCCAAGGTGGCCTTCACCGGCCGCCGGCCGCCTCTGCACCTGGACCCTCCTGAACACACCCCCTACAGGCGCGCGATCTCCCCGCTGCTGGCACCACAACGGGTGGCCCGCTTCGAACCGGAGATCCGCCGCATCTCGCACGAGCTGCTGGGCCACATGGTGGCCAAGGGCGGCGGCGACATCTGCGAGGAATTCTCCTCGCGCCTGCCCATCCTGGTGTTCAACCGCTGGATGAACCTGCAGCCGGAGCAGTCGGCGCAGCTTGCGGAGGTGGGGCGGCGCTACAACGTGGCCGTGCAGTCGAACGACGAGGCCGCCACGAAGGAAACCAGCCTCAAGCTCTACGAGATGGCTCGCGCGGTGCTTGCCGAGCGCAAGGCGCGGCCGCTGCCGGTGGACCAGGACGCCACCAGCTCCCTGCTGGCAGCGCGCGTGGATGGCCAGCCACTGCCGGAGGAGATGATCGTCGGCACCATCCGCCAGGTGCTGGTGGTGGGCATCATCGCCCCGACGGTGATGGTCGGCTCCATCGCCGTGCACCTGTCACGCGACCAGGCGC
>JALYWF010000056.1 GCA_030852845.1 Pseudomonadota bacterium | reverse complement strand
ACCTCCAGGTACTGGTAATCGAACTTGCCCGCCTGGAGGAATTTGTCGAGCGCGCGACTGCCAACCAGAGAAGGCTCTGCGCCCGTGCCCTCGGTCATGAAGATGGGCAGTTTGCGCAGGCTCTCGAAGGGATAACTGGTTTCGTCGACAAAGGGACCTGACATCGGCGCGATGGCCGCCCAGCGGTCGGGCCAGCGCGCGGCCAGGTGCCAGGTGCCGCCGCTGCCCATGGAATGTCCGGCCAGGAAAGTGCGCGCGCGATCAGCGCCATATTCCTCGGTCACCAGCTCCAGCACCGTGATCACCTCCAGCTCGCTGAGCGCCAGCTCGCGGCGGCGCTCCGGCGTTACCGCAGCGCGCTGCTTCGCCGCTTCTGCAGACTGGCCGAACACGGCGGGCAGGCGGATGGGATTGCCGAATGCGCCCATGGCCGTGAAGCCCAGCGGTGAGACCACGATGTAGCCATGCTGTTCTGCCAGCTTGCGCAGCAGTCCGTCGCCCATGTCGAGGTAGGTACGCTCGTTCGCGCCAGCGCCATGCAGGAACAGCAGGATCGGCAAGGAATCCTTGCCGTTCCATGTGGTGGGCACATAGAGGCGGTAGGGCAGCGTCTGGCCCGTGGGCGAGAACACATACTGCCGCTGCTGGTCGCCCGTGCTGCGTGGAGTCGTTGTGACCGGCGGGGGTGACGCTGCGGCGCGTGCGCCAGGTAGACCTCCGCGCGCCGGCGGCGCGCCCGGAACAGGGGTCTGTGCCGCAAACACAGCGCCTGCCGCAAGCAGCAGCGAGGCGAAGACGGTGGTGCAGAATCGATTCGGTCCGGGTCGGCTCATTTCCAGCTCCGCATCATGTATACGGCATTGCGCCCACTATCCCAAGGTGAGCGGAGTCTAGGGGAGGGGTTTGACGGGCAGCCAAGACTTGATCCCATGGTTGTCGAGACCTGGAATGTCTTACCCCCGACCGACGGCGCCCCAGGCGGGACGCTTCGCTTTGCGCAATGCGCCCGGTCTACCTCTGCGACATGACCTCTGACCGCAGACGCGACAGCGTCGAGAGATCCCCGCGGAAGACCTCGGCCGGCCACGCGCCCTCGCGCAGGATCTCCGCGTAGATGCCCGCCTGCTCGTAGTTGTTCACGCCCAGGCCCGCCAGGTACTGCAGCCTGAGATTGCGGTCGCGGTTGATCTCCGCATTTCCCAGCCAGTTCTGCAGCTGGTCGCCGGTGGCGGCGAAGGTGCCCAGCAACAGCTGCACCGACCCGTAACCCACCTCGTCGAGCGAACGGAGCACTGGTTCGAATTCCGGGCTGTTGAGGCGCGCTTCCATAGCGTTCACGTCGATTTCGAAAGGCTCCATCGAGCCCACCATCACGCCATCGTAGCCCTGTCCCCCGGCGGTGTTGCCGAAGATGATCACGTGCGGGAAGGCAGCCGCGAAAGTGGCGACCTCGCTCTTGATGGCTTCCACGGTGGTCTCGTAGAACGGCAGCCAGGCCGTGACCACGGCGCCGGGGTTCAGGTGGCGCTTCATCTCCGCGTAGAACTCGGCCGTGTTCAGCGAGGCGGCGCCCTTCACCCAGGCATCGAAGGGATCGGCGGTGATGGCGTCGAACTTCTCGTCGGTGGTGAGCAGGAAGTGCCGCGCGTCGTCGATGCGTATCTTCACCTTGGGGTTGTCGATGACGCCGTGGTTTTCGCGGGCGAAGAACTCGCTCACCACGCGCGGCACCAGTGGCTCGATCTCCGCGATGGTCTGCGTCTGCACCGCGGGATTCACGCTGACCGCACCGGCGGTCACGCCGGCACCACTGCCGATCACCAGCACATTGCGCGGATCCTTTGCCAGCAGCGTCGTCAGGTGGCCCAGCATGCGCTGCAAGCGCATGTCGTTGGGCTGGCTGGAGGCCTGCACCTTGCCCGCGTTGTGGTAGTTCAGCGTGCCATCGGGGCCGCGCGAAACCGCCAGAGTGGAGTTCAGTCCCTCACCGACGTAAAGGAATTCCACCTGCGGCGGCAGCCAGGTGACCGTCCAGCGGCCGTAACCCACCAGCGGGCCGGGCAGCTTGTGCACGAAGGTGGCGCCCACGGCGAGCACGACCACGGCCGCCACGCCCGTGGCCGCAGCCCAGGTGCGGGCGCGGGCGGTGGAATGGCCGCGCAAGGCCGGCAGCAACAGCACCAGCGCCGCAGCCAGCGACAGCACCATCAGCAGGCGCTGCGACTGCTGCGTGCCGATCCAGGCCACCAGCACCAGGCCCGTGCACAGCGCGCCAACGATGGCGCCAGCCGTATTGGCGGCATACACGCGTGCGACGGCGGCGCTGCTGTTGCCACGTCCGTCGGCCACCGCGGCAACCGCCAGCGGGAAGCTCGCGCCCCAGCACAGGGACGCGGGCAGCGCCACCAGGAAGCTGCGCAGGAAGTCGAGCTGGAACAGGTAGGTCGGCGCAGGCGCATTGCCCGGGTTGATGGGCCAGTAGGGCAGGTTGCTGCTGATCATCCAGCCCGCCCATGCCAGACCCGCCACGGCGAGCACCTGGCACACCACCAGCGCGCGCCGCGGATCGCGCGAATTGCGCACCACCGAAGCGCCGAAGCTGCTGCCCATGCCAAGCCCCAGCAGCACCGTGCCGAGGATCAGGGAGAAGGTGTACACCGTGCCACCGAGCAGCAGGGCGAGGTTGCGCGTCCAGATCACCTGCGAGCCCAGTGCGCAGGCGCCACTCAGGCCGATGGCGATGTAGACGGTGAGATCGGGGCCGCGCCAGGGCGATACAACTGGCGTTGCCGACCGTTCGGCCGCGGGCTCGGCAGGCACGTCGGGCGTCACGCGCGAGAGCATCCAGGCAGCACCGGCCACGATCAGGTTGAGCACCACACCTACGTAGGTGGCGGTGTGGATGTCATACACGCGCAGCAGGTGGAAGCCCGCCACCAGGCAACCTATTACGCCGCCCGCGATATTGGCGGTGTAGTAGAAGCCTGCGCGGCTCACGCCCTCCGGCGTGGATTGCAGCCAGCCGGCGGCGGCGGGCAGCGTGGCACCCATGGCCATGGTGGGCGGCAGCAGGAAGATGGCGCAGAAAAGTCCGCGCAGCAGGATGCCGCTGAATCCACCGCCGCCAACGGCCGTATAAAGCCCGCCAGCCCAGGGCAGCACGTAGAGTACGAGCAGCGCGCAAATTGCGATCAGCAGTTCCAGTTGTGCATAGATGCGCAGCGGATGGCCGAAGCGTCCGCGCCAGCGCAGATAGACCAGGCTGCCCAGGCCCATGCCTCCCATGTAGGTGGCCAGCACCACCGCCATCGATACCGCGCTGCTGCCGATGATCAGTGACAGGGACTGGAACCACACCACTTCGTAGATCAGCGCGGCGCCGCCGCTGACGATAAACAGTGGCAGCAAGGCGTTGCGGCCGCGGGCTGCGGCAACTTCAGAAGACACGGTCACAGGATCCCCCGGGAAAAGGCTGTTGTTGGTGGGCGCGGAATCATGGTTCCGGCCGCGGGTGGACTATAGCCGACCAAGCCGGTGGAGTTGCCGCAGGCAAGCCTTGACCCCCGGGCGCACAGCGCAGTAGCTTGCGCCGCAACTTTCCGCACTCCACCTTGTTCCGGGGGATACATGAAGAAGAGCATCCTGGCTGCCGCCATCGCGGCCGCCTTCGCAGTAGCAACGGCGCAGGCTGCTGCGCCAACACCCCCGGGTCAGGGCGCAGCGCCCGGCGGTGCGCCGCGCGGTGCCGGTGCCGGTCCTGGTGCCGCCGGTCCTGGTGGCGGAGGTGGTCCGCTCGCCGGCGGCGCGCCCGGCCAGGCCCGCCGCAACTATCCCTTCGAAGCGCCGGACACCAAGTGCCCCCGCGCGACGCTGAAGGCGGTGGTCGACGGCTATTCGGCAGCCCTGGCCGCGCATGATCCCTCGAAGGTGAAGATCGCCCCGAACGTGATGTTCACCGAGAACGGCGTGCAGCAGGCACCTGGCGCCAGCACGCTGTGGAAGGGCGCAGGCGCCTGGGGTGAACAGAACTACCTCATCGACACCGAGCGCTGTGGCGCGGTGACCTTCGGCGTGATCAACGAGAACGGCCGGCTCATTCATGCCGCGATCCGCCTGCAGACCCAGGACGGCGGTGCGATCACCGAAATCGAGCACGTGCTCGGCCGCGAGCAGGAGTTCATGTACAAGCCGGAAGTCGTGATGGCCACCAGCCACCTGGACTGGGAAAACATCCTGCCGCCGGACAAGCGCCAGTCGCGCGCGCTGATGGCCGCGGCCGCCACGGACTACTTCGCCATGTTCTCCAACGAGCCGATGGTGAACACGCCCTTTGCCGAGCGCTGCGATCGCTGGGAAAACGGCATCTTCACCACGCCCACGCACGACTGCTCGCCCAAGGGCCTGGTGATCAAGCACCCGCCGCCCCGCGTGCCGCTGGCCGATGTGGAGGCTGGCCTGGTGGTGGCCTTCGCGCACTTCGCGGGCAATCTCGCCGACGTGCATGTGTTCAAGATGAGCGGCGGACGAGTGGATTACGCGATGGCCGTGGTGGGTCCTGCCTCGCCTGATCCCTGGGTGGGCCGCAAGACGCAGTAGCCTGCGCCTTACCCGGACAGGCCGCGGATCGTCGCCTCCAGCTTGTCCGGGTCGACAGGCTTCACCAGCAGCAGGTCGAACCCGGCCTTGCTGGCGCGAAGCCTGTCGCTCTCCTCCCCATCATGTGTTGGTCTGCTCCGGTGGAACATCAGGCGGCAGCCTGGCCGCACCGCCGTCTGCCTGGCGACAGGCGCCTGCAATGCCGATGCCAAAGCAGCTCATCGAGATCGATCCCAGCGAGTAGCCCCGCACGATGGCTTCAGCGGCGACACCGTCCTGGGCTGCGAGGGCGGCAATGTACAGCAGGGGAATGAAATGATCCGGCGTGGGCACCGCCAGGGGGAAGTCGGCATGTTCCACCAACTTGAGGATATCCCCGGGTGCTGCAGCCAATTGTGAGGCGGCGGCCTCGTCGAAGCGCCGCGTCCAGTCAAAAGCTGCATCCGGCTGGTCCCACTGCACGCGCCGCAGGTTGTGGACCACGTTACCGCTGCCCAGGATCAGCACGCCGCGCTGGCGCAAGCGTGCGAGGCGGGCGCCCAGTGCAAGGTGGTAGTCCAGTGGCTGCAACGCATTGATCGAAAGCTGCACCACGGGGACATCGGCATTGGGGTACATGTGGGCGAGCACGCTCCAGGTGCCATGGTCCAGTCCCCACTGGTCACGGTCCAGGCCCATCCAGTGGGGTTTGGCCACTTCGGCCACCTCGGCGGCGAGCTCTGGCAGCCCCGGGGCGGGATAGTCGAAGTCAAACAGTGCCTCGGGAAAGCCGTAGAAGTCATGGATCGTGCGGGGCCGCGGCATGGCGGTGACGGCGGTGGCACCGAAGTACCAATGGGCAGAAATGACGAGCAGCGCGCGCGGGCGAGGCAGGCGATCGCCCAATTCCCGCCAGATGGCGGTGAAGCCATTGCGCTCGAATGTATTCAGCGGACTGCCATGGCCAATGAACAGCGCAGGCATCCGGTCAGGGGATGTTGGCATTCAGGTCCGGTGCTCCAGCTTCAAGTATCCAACGGGACGCCGCTGTATCCAATGGCCGCGATGGCTGCGCTCTACTCGTCTCCCGAAGTCAGGGTCCGCTGGTGATATCCAATCTTTGCCATGACGGAGGGATCGGGGATTGTGGGGTGGAACCACGTGACTACCATGGGTCATCCCGGATACTGAAGGCACTGGCATGAAGGCTGTACCTACCCGAATCCTCGCGTCCTGCATCGCAGCCGCGCTGCTGGCGGCATGGGCCGGCGCCATCCCGGCTGCCGGGGCCAGGCAGCCTGACGTGCTGCTGATCATGGTTGATGACCTCAACGCAATGGTAGAGCCGCTGGGCGATCCGCAGGCCATCACTCCGAACCTCACCAGGCTCGCCAATCGCGGCATGGTATTCACTAATGCGCAGTCCATTGCCCCGCAGTGCAATGCCATCCGCACCGCGGCGCTGTTCGGGCTGCTGCCTTCAAGCACAGGGGTCTACAACAACGCCCAGGACTGGCGTGCCATGCCCCTGTTCGCCGACAAACCTTCCCTGCCGCGGCACTTCCGCGAATCCGGCTACCTGACTTTCGGCGCCGGCAAGATCTTCCATGCCCATACCTTCGGGGCCAGTGGCCATCCCGGCTTCAATGATGTGAAGGCCTGGAACGACTTCTGGCCGGCCCTCGACTGGCAACTGCCTGACGAGCTGAAACCCGCGGCGGTCGACCAGTTGCCGTTCAACTGGGGACCTGTGGTGGCCACCTTCGATGCCACCATCGACGGCATGACCAGCGGCTATGTGGTCCGCCGGATCAAGGAAACCGAA
>JALYWF010000029.1 GCA_030852845.1 Pseudomonadota bacterium | reverse complement strand
GTCAAGCTCTACCTGCGCGAGATCGCCCATGCCCCCTTGCTGAACCACCAGCAGGAGATCGAGCTGGCTCAGCGGGTCGAGGCGAGCGATATCGACGCGGTGCAGACGTTCGTCCGCTCGAACCTACGCCTCGTGGTCAGCATCGCCAAGAAGTACGCCGGGCGCGGCCTCTCCCTGCTGGACCTGATCCAGGAGGGGAACCTGGGGCTGATTCGTGCCGTGCAGAAGTACGACTGGCGGACCGGCTTCCGCTTCTCGACGTATGCGACGTGGTGGATTCGCCAGCCCATCACCCGTTCGATCGCGGACCAGGCGCGCACGATCCGCATCCCGGTGCACATGATCGAGACCATCAACAAGCTGAACCGCATCTCGCGGCAGATGCTGCAGGAAATGGGCCGCGAAGCGACGCCGGAAGAGCTGGCGAAGAAGATGGAGATGCCCGAGGACAAGATCCGCAAGGTGCTCAAGATCGCCAAGGAACCGATCTCGATGGAAACGCCGATCGGCGACGACGAGGATTCGCACCTCGGCGACTTCATCGAGGACGCGGCGATCGTGTCGCCGGTCGATTCCTCGACGAACATCGGCCTGATGGAAACCGTGCGCGACGTGCTCGCCGGCCTCACGCCGCGCGAGGCGAAGGTGCTGCGCATGCGCTTCGGCATCGACATGAACACCGACCACACGCTGGAAGAGGTCGGCAAGCAGTTCGACGTCACGCGCGAGCGCATCCGCCAGATCGAGGCGAAGGCGCTGAGGAAGCTCAGGCATCCGAGTCGCAGCGAGCAGCTGCGCAGCTTCCTCGTCGAGGACTGATCACAAGGCCCGCCTCACAAGCGGGCCTTTTTTCCGTCTGCAAGGTCATGACGGCCTTGCATTGCAGCCCCCTCGCTATATTCTGTCCTGACAATCGCGCTCGGGCGCGTGGTCGTCGGGAGGGACACCCATGTTCGGACGCATCGCCAATCTGTTCAAAGGCTTCCTGTCCTTGTTTATTTCCGGCGTGGAGCGCCGCAACCCGGAGGCCCTGCTGGAACTGGAGCAGGAGAACCTGCGAAAGCAGATCGGCAATTTCAACCACGGCCTGGCCTCGCACGCCGGCCTGTGCGAGCGGCTCATGAGTCAGGTCCGGCGGCTTGAGGCCGAGCACCGGGACCTGCGCGCGAAGACCACTGCGCACATGCGGGCCGGCAACAATTCTGCCGCCGGGCAGTACGCACTGCGCCTCCAGTCCGTGGAGCAGCAGCTCACTGAAAATCGCACGCAGCTCGAGCAGGCAGAAACCACCTACAAGGACCTGATCCGCGCGCGCGACGTGGCCGTGCAGACCGCAAGGGCCAAGATCGAGTCGCTGAAGGGTGCAATCAACGACATGCGCATGAAGCAGGCCATGGCCGAGATCCATGAAATGTCGGCGGGCATGATCACCACGATAGGCGGCGCCGGAGATACCCTCAACCGGCTCGAGTCCATGGTCACAGAGGAGCGCGACAAGGCCGCAGGTCGCGCGCGCGTTGCGCGGGACGCGGTGGACATGTCGCAGGTGGACATCAAGGAAGCCGAGATGAGCGCGCTCGCCGACCAGGCTTTGGCGGATTTTGCCGCGCGCGAGGGCATTTCGCTCAAAAGCACCACCGCGCCCGCTCCCGAAGAGCGCAGCATGGGCAAGACCGAATCTCCGCTGCCCCAGGGTTGATGCCGCGCGCGCGGCCCAGGTCTGACCGGAGCTCCCACATGCCCGCCCCATCCAGCATCCCAGCGTGGGCCGCCGAGCTTGCGCTCAGTTACGAGAGCGGGGCAGCGAGCCAGTTCATCCTGTACGGCAACGTGCATGACCGCATGGCCGTCGGCGATGCCCTGGTGAACCTCGCGGATTTCCTCCAGGACGCCCTGCTTTCCGGATTCAGCGTGGTCATCACCTACGACCTGGGCAACGGCCTTGGCATCGAGCGAGGTGGGGAGTACGTCGGGCAATGGCAGGGTTCGGAGCTCCGGCAGCTGGCACGCGAGCCGCTGCCCGCCATGCAATGGATCGGGCGCTACCTGCGCTACCTCGGGAACCTGCGCGCGCTCGGAAAAGACAAGGTGCCGAGTGTTGCCGTCATCCTGCGCGACATTGACCACATCGTGCCGGCGGATGGCTCGGGATTCGAGCATGGCAGCATTACCAGCCAGTTGCGCGCATGGGCGGCGGAGCCGCCGTTCTGTGACCTGGCGTTTGCCAGCCTGTTGATTGCCGACAACCTCAATGACGTGGAACCCCTGCTGGCTTTCGCGCCCCGCGCTTCACGCGTGAGGGTTGCGCTGCCCGACCCGGAGTCCATTGCAGCAGCACTGAGGATTCTGGGAAAGTCGTTCCCGCGCGCCCTTCCTGCGGCACCCGATTCCACCGCCCTCGCCACCGCCCTGGCCGGCGTCACGCTCTCCTCGCTGGAGAGCCTCGCCAAGATCCGGCACCACGGCAACGACCCGATAGACCAAAACGACCTGGCCCAGCTCAAGAAGGACATGGTGGAGCGCGACTCCCCGGGACTGGTCGAGTTCATAGAGTCCCGCCGCACCCTCGATGACTATTTCGGCCAGGAAGCGCTGAAGACCTGGCTGCGTCAGGACATTGCGCTATGGCGGGCAGGGGACCTCAAGGCGCTGCCCATGGGTTACCTGCTGTGCGGCCCCGTGGGCACAGGCAAGACCTTCCTGGTCGAGTGCCTTGCCGGAGAGGCGCTCGTGCCCGTGGTGAAACTGAAGAATTTCCGTGACCGCTGGGTGGGTTCAAGCGAGGGGAACCTGGAGAAGGTGTTCCGGCTGATCCGCGCGCTGGGTCGCTGCATGGTGTTCATCGACGAAGCCGACCAGACGCTGGGCCGCCGTGATTCCGGCAGCAGCGACTCGGGCCTCTCGGGGCGGATCTACTCGATGATCGCGCAGGAAATGTCCGATGGCAGCAATCGCGGCCGGGTGCTGTGGCTGCTGGCGTCCTCCCGCCCCGACCTCATCGAAGTGGACCTGAAGCGCCCCGGACGCGTGGACGTGAAGGTTCCGCTCCTGCCCACCAGCACCCCGCGCGAAAGCGCGCAACTCATTGGCCTGCTCGCCCGGCGCTATGGCCTTGCGATTACCCCCGCAGACCTGGAGAGGCTCGAGGGGACACTACCCACCTGCCTGACGCCGGGAGCTGCGGAGGCGCTGGTGGTGAAGGCCTACCGGCACTCGCGCACGCAGGATGTCTCGGGTGGAGCTGCGCTGGAGGCCAGCCTGGCCGGATACCAGAACCCGGTTCCCCCGGACGTGCTGGAGTTCCAGATGCGTATCGCGGTGCGCGAGGCCACCGACCTCAACTTCGTGCCTCCGGCTTTCCGTGCGTTCGCCGCTGCGCCATGAAACGCCGGCCATCCTATCTGGGCCGGGCATTCAATGCGCGGCCGCTGGGGATGCCGATTCCACCCAACTGGTTCGGCGTCGCTGCCATCGCACTGCTTGGTGCGCTGGTCCATCCCGGACTCTGGCTGGTCGGACTGGGCCTTGAGGGCCTATACCTGTGGATGCTGTCGGGCAATCCTCGTTTCCGCCGCACGGTCGATGCAGACGAGGGCACAGTCGGCGCCACATCGCGGTATGAGACGCTGCTCGCAAGCCTGGGTCCTGCTGCGCAGGCCCAGCAACTGGAAATCGAGCGAGAGGCGGGGGAGATCGTCGAACTGCTGAAACGGGCGCAAGGCCACGATTCACAGATCGCGGATGTGCGCCAGATGGCCTGGCTGCATCTGAAGCTGCTGTCGGCCCGTGCGGCGTTGGCACAGGTAGTGACCGCGGCGGAACGCGAACGACATTCGCTCGACGAGCAGGAGAAGCGCGGGCGCGCCCGGATCGAGGCGCCCGACACGGGCGATGAGCTCCGGCGAAGCCTGGAACAGCAGCTCTCCGTCATCCGTTCGCGCAAGGCCGCTCACGATGACGCGCGCCACCGCAGCGAACTGGTCGATGCGGAACTGGTACGCCTGCGCCAGCAGGTATCACTGGTTCGCGAGCAGGTGCTGCTGGCCACCGATGAGGGCAGCATCGGCAGCTCACTTGACGCACTGTCGGCCTCGCTGAACGAGGCCAATCGGTGGCTGCGCGACCAGAGTGAATTGTTCGCTGGACTGGATGCTTTTACGGATGATGCCCCGCCCGCCCATCTGCTCGCTTCCCGGCAGAAGAAGGGTCGTACGAAGGTGTCAGAATAGGAAAGTTGGCCACAACAGGAGACACACGCATGCAATTGCGTCGTCAAAATGGTTCGGTCACCGGCAACATCATCACGGGCCTGCTGCTGACGGGTCTCGTGGCATTGGGCTTGTGGCTCTGGCTCGCACGCAACCCCGAACCCTCTGCTGATGCCCGCCCGGGACAAGGCTCCGCAGCGGGAGCCGTACTGGCCGAAGGCGAGCCGCCGGCGCCGGTCGAGCCAGTAACGGGCACGCCCACCCTCGAGGCTGCCAACGCGTTTGTTCCCGTCAACAACACTCTGCGCATCGACATCAGCGAATACGCCGGTTACGGCGGGCTGATCGTTGCCAACGGCGGCATGGAGCCCAACCCGGATTCGATCTTCGCCCGGGAATACGGCTTCCAGGTGCAGATCTCCATGAGCGAAGGGGAGACATGGGGCGCCCTGAACAACGGCAAGCTGGCGGCCACCGCCACTACCACCGACGCACTTGCCGTGCTGGGACGGCAATTCGAAGCGGTGATTCCGCTGCAACTGGCCTTCTCACGCGGCGCAGACATGGTCGTGGTCGACCAGGGCATCACATCGATCAACGGCCTGAAGGGGCTCGCGCTGGCTGCCTCGCAGTTCAATGAAAGCGAATTCTTCATCAGGTACCTGGCCCAGGAGGCCGGCATCCCCATCGCCGTGCTGCGCGACCTGGATTCAAAACCCCCCGCTGGCGCGCTGGGCCTGGTGTTCTACGAAGACGCATTCGTGGCCTGCGATGCCTACGCACACGAGCTGGCCAGCGGCGCGCGCAGGCTCCAGGGATGCGTGGGATGGACACCCCGCACCGACGAGGTCATCGAGGCGTCGGATGGAGCCGCCAAGATGCTGGTTTCCAATCGCAACCTCCTGGTGATCGCCGACGTGCTGGCGGTCAACAAGGGGTTTGCTGCCGCCAATCCGAAAATGGTGCAGGGACTGGTCCATGGGATTCTCGAGGGCAACCGCCTGCTGCGCGACAACCAGGCCGAACACCTTGGCCTGGTCGCCAAGGCCTTCAACTGGTCGGAGCAGGATGCACGCGATGAGCTTTCGCGCGTGCACCTGTCGAACCTGCCGGAGAACCAGGCGTTTTTCTCCGGCACCATCGATTCGGCCGGCTCGTTCAGCGGGATCTTCCAGTCTTCGGTGCTGGCGTACGGAAGCACGATCAGGAACCCCGCCGACCCGTCACGTTTTGTCGACACCTCATTCCTCGACGCCCTGGCCAAGCGCGGCCTGTTCGCGAACCAGAAGATCGCGATCGCACCCATACGCGCCTCCTCGCGCGCGCCGCTGGAAGGGGACCCCCTGCTCAGCAAGGACATCCGGTTCTACTTCGAAGCCAACTCGTCGAACCTCGACCGCGGCGAGGCCGCAAACCAGGAATATCTCGCAACGATCAAGCGATTCCTGCAGGTGAGCCCGGGCTCCACCGTGCTGCTTCGTGGACACGTCGACAACGCGCGTGTACCTGAATTCCGCAAGCAGGGGGGCGACCAACTGGTGCAGAGCATGGCACTGCAGGCCATGGAACTTTCGCGGCAGCGCGCCAAGGCGGTGAGCGACGCACTGCTGGCAAAGTATCCCGAGATCGGCCAGAGCAGGGTCGAGGCCGTCGGGCGGGGCTGGGAGGAGCCCACTGGCGAGCGGGACAACGCGTTGAACAGGCGCGTCGAGGTCCAGTGGTTCACGCTGGAGTAGGCCTGTCATGAACCGGAGCTGTAGCATCCCCGGCTTCCCCGCCCTGCATTTTTCCGATTGAAGGAACGAACGTGCGCACAATCCGCCTGACTCTGGCCATCACCTCGATCGCCCTGGCCCTTTCCGCCCCCGCACTCGCGCGCAATCCCACCGCGCAGGAACGCGCGGACATCGAGAACCTCGCCTACCGCTACATCTTCGCGCTGGACTGGCGCGATCCGCAGACCTATGCCGGCACCTTTGCGCCGGACGGCGTGCTTGTCTACGGCGGCGGCGAAGCCAAGGGCCGCGAGGCCATCGCCAAGGTCGTCCAGGGCATGCGCGACCGCGAGATGGCGAACCTCAAACCCGGCGAAACCGGACAGGGCAGCGCACATGCGCAGCATTTCGTCACCGCGATGGTGATCGAGGTGTCGAAGAACGGTCGCACCGCCGTGTCACAGGCCTACTGGATGATGGTACGCGGCGCCGAGCCGCGCATCGCCGCTTACGGTCACTACGTGGACCGCCTGGTGAAGATCAAGGGCCAGTGGTACTACACCTCGCGCCGCACGGTGAACGAGCAGACCAAGGGGCGCGAGACCCTGCCGTTCGTGAATCCGGTGACCAATCCAGAGCGGTACGGCGCCGAGCTCGAAGCGCGCTGATCCCCCGCGGGCGCTGCCTCGCGTATCTCAGAGGGCGAACTGCGCGCCCAGGAAGGCGCGCAACTTCTTCCCCGTGCCGCGGCCCGGCGCCCTCAGTGCATGGCCAAGCTCAAAGGTAGTGGTAAGCGCATCCGAACGGACAGCCACGCCCAGGCTTGTGGAGCTGCCACGTGTGGTGCGGTCGCCGGTGTCGCCATTGTTCCATCCCGCGGCGCCATCGACCTGCAGGAACGCACTTCCATAGTCTATCCACGAGTTGTTCCAGCGGCGGAAGCGCTCGATCTGCAAGCTTGTTGCGATACCACTGTCAGCCACCATCGTGCCAGGGTCGAAGGCGCGGCCGAACTGCGATCCACCGTAGGTGAAATGCTCGCCTGACGGGAGGTCTGCACCGCTCCACTGGCCCTCCACGGCCGCACGCAACTGCCAGCCCCTCGCGACAGGCCGCACGTGGCTGAGCTCCATCGTCGCCCTTGTGAACTGCGCCTCCGGTTCCGTGTCGTTGCGGCGGAAGACCTTGGCATTCCAGCTGTCGATGCTGCGGTCGGCCGCAACACGCACGTGGGTCAGGCCTGCGCCGCGCGGGTCGGTGAACTCGATGCCGGCCAGCACCGTGCGTGTGCGCGTGATGCTCCAGGGTTCGCCGGCGTCATCCTCGTCCACCGCGTTGCGGACGGTGATGCCGACCAGCGGACGAACCTTGACGGCGCTACTGCTCTGCCATGGCGACGCCACCTCCATGGCGAGTCGCCGGGAGTCGTAGTTGGTTCCAGGCTGGGTGTGCGCGGTGGCACGCGAGGCAAAGACGTCGAGGTCGACGGGACCGAACCGGCGCTCGACGCTGCCCGCGAAGTACCAGTAATTGCCGAACGTGGTGGAGCCCGCAGTCGACAGGGTGAGCCGCTCGCGCATTCGCAGCGCGCCGTTGAGCACGACGCGCGCAGAAATGAGTCCGGCGCCGATCTCCTGCGGCACACGATTGGAGAGCGCAACGCTGCCGCTGGCGCGTTCGTAGCTCACATTCATCACGAGGACGAAAGCATTCGGGCTGCTACCCAGGGATGAAAAGCTGGCGTCGACGGCAAGCCCAGGAAGATCATCCAGCGCCTGGATCGCGCGCTGCACGCGCGCCTTGTGGAGCAGCGGCTCGGCTTCGATTTTCGCCGCCACGGCCTTGACTGCCTCCCGGTGCACACCGGCATCACCGCGCAGGCGAACCTCGGCGATGCGGGCCTCGAAAACATGCAGGTGCGGAGTCGCACCCGTGGAGTCCTGGGCGACGACGAGGGGAATCAGGAAACCGTCTCGTCTGTACATTTCTTCCACGCGACGGGCTATTGCTTCGATCCGTTCGTCGGTGACCGGTTGCCCTACGTCATTCACATATACGGGCAACAGTTCGCGTGCCGTGTAGCGACTGCCGGTGATGTATGCCGCATTGAGCAGTTCAGCCTGCGATGCAAATGTATCGGCCCGCACGCTGGCCGAGACCGCCTGCGCCATCACCATGAGAACGACTGCAATATGTTTCATGGGTGCCAGGGAATCCAGTTGGCGCCGACTCCAGCGCGTCATCACTCCGGAAAAGTAGTTTGCACCAACTGCTGCTGCTCGCCTGTGAGCGGGGTCACAGCCTGTCTGTAATTTGCGACGTAGCATTCGCACTCCGGGCCGGTGCAATAGAGGCTTTCCCATATGAGACGTTATGTTGCGACGCTGATCATGGCGTTGATGTCGGGATGGGTGCTGGCTTCCGATGTCCAGGTGGTACAGCTGAAGGGATCAGTCTCCCTGCGCTCGCGCGGGCAGCTGATGAAAGTCCGGCTGGACATGCAGCTTCCTGCGCCACTTGAAGTCCGCACCGGACCCGACGGCATGGTCACCCTGCGACAACTGGGGTCTGAACTGAACGTCGGACCGAACTCGGTAGTGATCCTGCCCGATGTGTCAGAGCAGCGCGGGGCGCCACAGAAGATCAGCCAGCAAAGTGGTCGCGTGCTGTATTCCGTCGAGCGCAAGAACCGCGCATTCTCAGTGGAAACGCGGCATCTGGTGTCCGTGGTCAAGGGAACGGTTTTCAGCGTTGCCGCCGAAGATTCCGGTACCCAGGTTTCCCTGCTGGAGGGCTCGCTCGAAGTCTCGACGCCTGGCCTTGAAGGAGAGCCCGTGCTGCTGCGGCCCAATGAGAGCGCCACGCGCCGGGTTGGCAGCGCTCGTATCGATGTGCAGCAGGCTGCACCACCCGGAGCGCAGCCGCGCGCTGCAGCGGTGCCACCGGGCACCCCGGGACCTGCTTCACTGTTGGGCGCACCCTCCGACAGGGACATCGCCCGCGTCTCCGCTGATCTGGGTGAACTGGTGGCGGCAGTGCATGCGCGCGGTTCATCTGTTGCGCCGACAGTGCCCGCAGACCCGGGTGCGCAGCTGCCACAACCCGGGCCGGAAGAGGACGACGGCGACAGCGGCCATGGGAACGACGACGATCAGCATGACGATGATAACAGTGGTCCCGGCCCCGGCCCCGGCGAGGACCATGAACATGACGATGGTGGCGACCACAACGAGCCTGGCCACAATCATGATGGCAACAACGGCCACGGTGACGACGACGGTCACCTTGATGACAGCAACCCTGGTCGCGGCCGACCCCGCCCGCGGTGATTGAGCAGCCTGCAGCGCACACCACACGCTGATCGAGATGGAGCAGACCAATGCACCGCGGCCGCGCGCGACGGTCTTCATCGCCGCGGCGGCAAGCGTCGTCGGCGTCGCCGCCTTCTTCAGTGGCTGGCTCACGCCACTGGACCATTCGCTGTTTGATGCCCTGACCCGCGCCTCGCAGCACGAGGTCACCACCGACGCTGCGCTGGTTGAAATCGATGCCATCAGCCTGCGCGAACTTGGCCCGTGGCCATGGCGGCGTGACTATCACGCCGAAGTGATCGATGCGCTGGTGCGGGCCGGTGCCAGCCGCATCGTGATGGATATCGATTTCAGCTCGCCGTCGACGGCCATCGCCGACCAGCGGCTGGCTCTGTCTGCCAGAAAGGCCGGGAAGAGCCTGGTGCTGCCGGTCTTCTGGCAGCGCACCAGTGTCACCGCCGACAGCCTGATGCTGTTCGAGCCCATACCGGAGCTCCGCGAGCATGCGCAGCTGGGGTCGGTGAACCTTGCCCCGGCGAGCGACGGACCCGTGCGCCGGGTCGACGATCTCACCCCGGAGGGCTTCAGCGGTTCCACGCCGCCGCTCTCGCACGTTCTGAATCCGCGGCACTCCGGATATCCCGCCGGGCAGCTGATCAATTACCGCATTTCACCCACTTCGTTCCCGATGTTGTCTTTCGCCACCGTGCTGCGTGACCCTGAGGTTGCAAGAGCGTTCCGCGGCCGCACGGTATTCATAGGCGCGACAGCGATGGAGCTCGGCGACCTGGTTGCCGTACCGGTGCGAGGCTCCCTGCCCGGTGTGCTGGTGCAGATGCTTTCATATGAAACCGCGCGCGCGCACCCCTTGCGCGATACCCCCGCTCCTGCAGGCCTGCTCGCGGTGATTGTCGCGGCCGTGGCCACAACGCTGCTGGGGCGACGCCTGCGCTGGAGTCTGCTCGCCGTCTTCGCTGTCGCGGCGACCGGCGCGCTGACAGGCGTGTCCGCGGCTCTCTACCTGCTGCTGGACATCTGGTGGATGCCGCTGCCGGCCGTGGCGGGCTGTGTGACGGCGGCAGGCACGCTGCTGCTGCTGCGCGTCCAGGGCGAGAGCATCAGGGCGTTCCATTACTGGAAGCAGTATCGGCAGCGCGATGCGCTGCTGCGTGAGGTCGTCACCAGGTCGGCCGAGGCCATCCTCACGCTCGATGAGTCGGGCCGCATCGTCACCGCGAACCCTATGGCGGCGCAGTTCCTGGCAGCGGATGAGCGGGCACTTGCGGGGGCGCCTCTCGGTGCATTCGTACCCGGTGTGGCCTCCCTGCGACCCGAGGGCGAGGTTGTCCGGCACGAAATCGACCTGCAGCGCCCCGGCGCTGAACCGCTCACGGTCGAGATGACCATTGCGCAGATCCAGGTGGAAGGCCAGCGCATCGTCACGGTGCAGATGCGCGATATCACATTGCAGAGGAATCGCGAACGCGAGTTGCGCCACCAGGCGCTGCACGACGCGATGACCGGACTGCCGAACAGGCTGGCTCTGACCGAGCAACTGCAGGCAGTCCTGTCCGATCACCACACCGGAGTGGGCGGCGCACTGCTGCTGATGGACGTGGATGGCTTCAAGGAAGTGAACGACAGCCTTGGCCACAACGTCGGCGACCTGGTGCTCAAGGAGCTCGCCGGCCGCTTCACCCGGTTGCTGCCACCCGGCGGCTTTGTCGCGCGGCTCGGTGGCGACGAGTTTGCCCTGCTGCTGAAGCGCGACGACCAAGTCGGCCAGCTGCAATGGGCTTGCCGGGCCTTCCTGGCCAGCGCCAGCGAGCCGGTGCTCGTCCGGGGTGTACCCATATCCCTGGGAGTGAGTGCAGGGCTTGCGCTGTGGCCGCAGCATGCAACAGACAGCGAGACCCTGCTGCACCGGGCGGATTGTGCGTTGTACGCCGCAAAGCGGAACCACACCGTACTGGAAACGTACGACTCCTCATCGGAAGTCAACTCACCGCGCCGGCTGGAAATGCTCACGCTGCTACGCAGTGCCGTGAGGCAGGAGGAGTTGTACCTCGTCTACCAGCCGAAGGTCGAGCTGGGGAGCGGCGAGGTCTTCGGCTTCGAGGCGCTTTCGCGCTGGTGCAGCCCGCAGCTGGGCGAGGTATCCCCGGCGCAGTTCATGCCGCTGGCAGAGGCCACGGAAATCATCACCCCGCTGACGCGATGGACGCTCGAGCGGGGCCTGCGGGACTGCGCCGCCTGGCGTGCACGCGGCTGGCCAGCCACGGTGGCCATCAACCTGTCCGCACGTCTCCTGCAGAGCTCGCAGCTCGTCGAGGACATCGCCGAGCTGCTCGAGGCGGCGCGCGTACCCCCCAAGGCACTTGAGCTCGAGATCACCGAAAGCGCACTGATGAGCGATCCGGAACGCGCCTTCACAATCCTGACCGGATTGCGCGGCCTGGGTGTGCAGCTTTCAATCGATGATTTCGGAACCGGGTACTCCTCGCTGGCATACCTGCAGAAGTTGCAGGTCGATCGATTGAAGATAGACCGCTCATTCGTCGAGAACGTCCATATTGACCCTGGCAGCCGGGCCATTGTCGCCTCGACCGTCCAGCTCGCGCACGCCCTCGGCCTCGAGGTCGTCGCGGAAGGCATCGAGCACCACGCACAGCACGACATCCTGCGTGACCTGGGCTGCAACCATGGACAGGGCTTCTTCTATGCGCAAGGCATGCGCAGCGAGCATCTGGAAGCCTGGCTCGCCTCCCGGGCACCACCCGTCCCGCAGCTGGCCGTCGGCTGATCGGGCAAGCCAGCGCGGTTCGGCGCAGGCGGCAGGCCTTATGCCGCAGACGCACTTGTGGGAATCGGGGGCTTCCTGGTCATCACCAGTCCAGTCACGCATAGCGCGGCCAGCCCGAACCAGGTGAGGGCATACGCCAGGTGAGCGTTGCGGAACCGCACAACCGTGAGGCTCCCGACCGGCCCTGCCCCCGCGGGACCCGAAGTGTTCTCTGCGTCGACGAAGAATGGCGCCACCGTACCCAAGCCCCGCGCAGCGGCCATTGCAGCCACGTCGCGCGAAAACCAGCGGTCAGCTGCCGGGTCATTGGCACGCAGGATGCGTCCGCCCGGCTCCGATTCCCGCAGCAGGCCCGTGATCATCACCTCACCGACCTCACGATCCCACGACCTGCCGGCCGCCTTGCGTTGTTCCGCGGGAATAAAACCCTGATTGATGAAGATCACTCCGTCGGCGGTCTCCAGCGGGGTCAGCACCCATGCCCCTGGACCCAACACCGTCAGTGCATCCACCAGCACGGCGTGATCGTGGCGATACACGCCGCGAACCTGTACCCGGCGGTACTCCCAATCGTGCAGGTCCAGCCGCGTCCACTCGCGGCGTGGGGGCGGCGCGACCGGAGGCGCATGAATCCGCTCCTCGACCCGCGCAATCAGGTCCCGCTTCCAGGCGAGCCGTTGCACCTGCCAGGAGCCGAGGCTGCCGAACAGAGCCGTGCCCAGGAGACAAAGTGCAAGCAGGCCGCGCCGCTTGCCGGCGCCCTGCCTCACGGCAGCTGGCTCAGGCCCGCCGGGTCTTGCATCATGCCAGGCATCATGTTGGCGTTGAGGTGCATCATGATCCACAGCGAACCGGCGATGAGGATCAGCAGGATCACCGCCGTGAACACATAGGCGATGAGCTTCCAGCCTTCCTGTGCGCGCGCGTTCAGGTGCAGGAAGGCCCAGGTCTGCACGCCGATCTGCGCAACCGCCAGCACCACGACCACCGCGATGGCCACTGGGCGGCCCGGAATGGCGCCCGTCATCGCGATCCAGAACGGGATGGCCGTAAGCACGGCAGCCAGGCCGAAGCCGATGAGGTAGGTGCGCAGCGTGAAGTGCGCGGCCTCGCCGGTGTCGTCGTGCCCGTGTGCATGCGAGACCTGTGCGCTGTCCATCACAGCACACCCAGCAGGTAGACGAACGTGAACACGCCAATCCAGATCACGTCGAGGAAATGCCAGAACATGCTGAGGCACAGCATTCGCCGGCGGTTCTCCGGGTGGAGCCCGCGCTGCCCGAGCTGCACCAGCATCACGATGATCCACAGGATGCCAAAGGTCACGTGCAGGCCGTGCGTGCCCACCAGCGTGAAGAAGCCCGACAAGTATCCGCTGCGCTGGGGCGTGGCGCCCTCGGCAATCAGCTCGCCGAACTCATACAACTCGATCCCGACGAACGCCGCGCCCAGCAGCGCCGTCACCACCAACCACAGGCGCACGGCACCGAGCTGCCCCGCCTGCAGGCTGATCATCGCCAGCCCGCAGGTCAGCGCCGACAGCAGCAGGATGCCCGTGTTCACCGCCACCAGCCCCAGGTCGAAAAGCTCGCGCGGCCCCGGCCCACCGGCGAAGCTGGAACTGAGCACGCCGAAGGTCGCGAACAGCGTCGCGAAGATCAGCGCATCGCTCATCAGGTAGATCCAGAACCCCAGCAGCGTGCCGCCACCGGCGTGCACGTGCTCCTCGCCCTCCACCTGGTAGAACACCGGCGTGACCGAACCGGCTCCAGCGTGCACCGATGTACTCATGGGCTCGCCGCCGCGCGCTCGACGCGCGCCACTTCTTCCGCGGTGACGTAGTAGTCGCGGCGGTAGTTGAAGGTATGGGCGATCGAGTACACCAGCAGCGCCACGAACGACAGCGCCGCCAGCCACCACACGTACCAGATCATCGCAAAGCCCAGCACCATCGCCAGCGCCGAGATGACCACGCCCGCACCGGTATTGCGCGGCATGTGGATGGGCCGATAGCCGGCCACCGGCCGCTGCGCACCCCGCGCCTTCATGTCATACCAGGCGTCGTTGTCATGCACCACGGGCGTGAAGGCGAAGTTGTAGAACGGCGGCGGCGACGACGTGGACCATTCCAGCGTGCGCCCATCCCAGGGATCACCAGTGGTATCGCGCAGGGCATGCCGGTTGCGGATGCTCACCAGGATCTGCATCACGAAGCCGAGGATTCCGACCAGGATGATCAGCGCACCGATGCCGGCGATCACGAACCAGATCCTCAGCTCCGGATCATCGAACAGCCGTACCCGCCGCGTGGTGCCCATCAGGCCCACGATGTAGATGGGCGTCCACGCCACCCAGTAGCCGATCACCCAGCCCCAGAAGGTCACCTTGCCCCAGAAGGGATCCATGCGGAAACCGAAGGCCTTCGGGAACCAGTAGTACATGCCGGCAAACAGCCCGAACACCACACCGCCGATGATCACGTTGTGGAAGTGCGCCACCAGGAACAGCGAGTTGTGCAGCACGAAGTCCGCTGGCGGCACGGCCAGCAGCACGCCGGTCATGCCGCCCACCACGAAGGTGATCATGAAGGCGATCACCCACATCATCGGCACCTCGAAGCGGATCTGCCCGCGGTACATGGTGAACAGCCAGTTGAAGATCTTCGCCCCGGTGGGAATGGCGATCACCATGGTGGCGATGCCGAAGAAGCTGTTCACGCTGGCGCCGGAGCCCATGGTGAAGAAATGGTGCAGCCACACCAGGTACGACAGGATGGTGATCACCACCGTGGCATAGACCATCGAGGAATAGCCGAACAGCCGCTTGCCGCAGAAGGTGGAAGTCACCTCCGAGTAGATGCCGAACACCGGCAGCACCAGCACATAGACCTCCGGGTGCCCCCACACCCACACGAGGTTCCAGTACATCATCGGGTTGCCGCCGAGGTCGTTGGTGAAGAAGTTGGTGCCGATGTAGCGGTCGAGCATCAGCAGCGCGAAGGCGCCGGTAAGCACGGGGAAGATGGCGATGGCCAGCACGTTGCTGCACAGCGCAGTCCAGGTGAACACCGGCATCTTCATCAGCGTCATGCCCGGCGCGCGCATGCGGATGATGGTGGTGACCATGTTGATGGCCGACAGCGTGGTTCCCACCCCGGCTATCTGCAGGGCCCATAAATAGTAATCCGGCCCTGTATCAGGACTGTTCTGGATATTGGCCACCGGCACGTAGTTGAGCCAGCCGGCGCGGCTGAATTCCCCGACGAACAGCGACACCATCACCAGCAGCGCACCGGCCACGGTGAGCCACAGACTCAGGCTGTTGAGGAAGGGAAAAGCCACGTCGCGCGCACCGATCTGCAGCGGCATCACGTAATTAACGATGCCGACGATCAGCGGGATGGCCACGAAGAAGATCATGATCGTGCCATGCGCCGTGAAGATCTGGTCGTAGTGATGGGCGTTGAGGTATCCCTCGCTGCCATCGAACGCCATCGCCTGCTGCAGGCGCATCATCAGTGCGTCGGCAAAGCCCCGGAGCAGCATCACGATGCCGAGGATGATGTACATGATGCCGATCTTCTTGTGGTCCACCGAGGTGAGCCACTCGCGCCACAGCCAGCCCCACAGGCGGTAGCGGCTCACGGCCGCCACCATGCCCGCGCCCAGCAGCACCACCACGACGAAGGTCCACAGCAGGATGGGCTCGTGCAGGAAGGCGAGCGACTCCCATGTGAGACGCCCGAACAACACGCTGGTCTCGGCGGCTCCCGTCACGGCTGCGGCTCTCCCCGGGTCGGATTCGCATGGCCGGTCGCGTGCATGGTCTCGCTGGTGCAGGGCGTTCCGGGCTCAACGCAGCGTTCCAGTATCCGGCGGTACAGGTCGGGATCCACGCTGGAGTAATACCTTGCGGGCACACGCTCCGACGGGGCAACGAGCTCGCGGTAGGCCTCGAGCCCGAGCTCACCCCTGTCGCCGCCGCGCGCGCCGGCCACCCACTGCGCGAATGCCGCGTCATCCATGCCTTTCAAGGCGAAACGCATGTGCGAGAAGCCCGCGCCGCTGTAGTTGGCCGAGAAACCCTCGGATTCCACGGGACGGTCGAGCACGGCGTGCAGCTGGCTCTGCATGCCGGGCATGGCGTAGATCATGCCCGCCAGGGTGGGCGCATAGAACGTGTTCATCATGTTCGTCGAGGTGATGTCGAAACGCACCGGACGCCCCACCGGCAGGGCGAGTTCGTTGACCGTCGCCACTCCCTGCTCCGGGTAGATGAACAGCCACTTCCAGTCGAGCGACACCACCTGCACTACCAGCGGCTCGCGCCCGTCTTCGGTCTTGATGGGCCGGAAGGGATCAAGCAGGTGCGTGCTCGACCAGGTGAGGGCACCCAGTGCGATGATGATCAGCAGCGGCGCGGACCAGATTGCCAGCTCCAGCGAAGCGGAGTGGTCGAACTTCGGGTCATAGGTGCCCTGGCCGCCCTTGCGGTAGCGCCAGGCGAACACCACCACCAGGATCAGCACCGGAACGATGATCAGCAGCATCAGGCCGGTGGAAATGTAGATGATGTCGCGCTGCTGGCGGGCCACATCGCCGGCAGGATCGAGCACCGCCCCGCCACATGCCACCAGGAGGCAGGTCAGGGGAAGCAATGCCAGGGCCTTGCGGCGTTTCAGTTCGTTTGTGATCTGCTGCAGCAAGTCAGCTCTCTGCAACGATGCGTGCTGTCGCGGACAGGTGAGACATTGCTCCTGATGGCGTCCGTTGCGCAAGTAGGATTTTCCGTATTGCAAAACACGCCGACGTCATGAGATAAGGGCCACGACCTCAGGACCAAGCATGACAATTCCTGCGTCCCCTGCGAATTCCGCCGATCTCGAGCGCGACGCCCGACTCGTCAACGCGCGCCACGACACCGTGTCGCCCGGCGACATCGTCATCGGCGTGATCATCGGCCGCACCAGCGAGTTCTTCGACTTCTTCGTCTATGCCATCGCTTCGGTGCTGGTCTTCCCCGCGGTGGTGTTCCCTTATGCCGATCCGCTGACTGGAACACTGTATTCCTTCGCGCTGTTCTCACTGGCCTTCGTCGGCCGTCCCGTCGGCACCCTGCTGTTCACCGCCATCGACCGACGCCATGGCCGCGGCACCAAGCTCACCATCGCCCTGTTCCTGCTCGGCGGCTCCACGATGGCCATCTCGCTGTTGCCAGGCCATGCGCAGGTGGGCGCACTCAGCGCCTGGCTGCTGGGCTTTTTCCGTTTCTGCCAGGGCATCGCGCTCGGCGGCGCATGGGATGGCCTGCCCTCGCTGCTGTCGCTGAACGCGCCGCGCGGCCGGCGCGGCTGGTATGCCATGGTGCCGCAGTTGGGCGCCCCGCTCGGACTGCTGCTCGCCAGCGCACTTTTCGCCTACTTCCTCGCGCTGCTGAACATTGACGATTTCCTGGCCTGGGGCTGGCGCTATCCCTTCTTCGTGGTGCTCGCCATCAATACGGTGGCGCTGTTTGCGCGCCTGCGACTGGTGGCGACCCCCGAGTTCCAGCGCGCCTTCGAATCACGGGAACTGCAGCCCTCGCCTCCATTCCGCACCCTGGCCAGCGAATGGCGCATCATCCTGCTCGGCGCCTTCGCCCCCCTGGCGAGCTTCGCGCTGTTCCACCTGGTCACGGTGTTCCCGCTGTCCTGGGTGCAGCTCTACACCGAAAGCCATCCGGTACGTTTCCTGCTGCTCGAGGCGGCCGGCGCGGCGGTGTGCGTGGGCGCCATCATGGCCTCGGGTTTCCTGGCCGACCTGGTCGGGCGACGCGTGGTGCTGGGCATTTCCGCCGCGCTCATCGGAGCCTACAGCGGTTTCGCGCCGCAGCTGCTGGGCGCCGGCCAGCTGGGAGAGGCGATCTTCATGCTGGGCGGCTTCGTGCTGCTGGGACTGTCATTCGGGCAGTCATCCGGCGCGGTGAACAGGAGCCTGCCACCCGTCCATCGTTACACCGGTGCGGCCATCGTCGCCAATTCCGCCTGGTTCATCGGCGCCGGATTCGCGCCACTGGTGGCCTTGCTGCTGGCCAGCCGGCTCGGCCTGTGGGCCGTGGGACTCTACCTGCTGTCGGGCGCCATCTGCACCCTGGTCGCCCTGGCCATCAACCGCGAGTGGGCGGCGCGCGAGAACGCGCCGCGCAGCTGACCGGCTCAGTTCACGTACGAGTCGTAGAAGACGCCATCCGCAGCCTTCCAGCTGCCGCCGGCGGAAAGCTTCAGGTACTTCGTGAACAGCGGGATCACGACATCTGCAGCTTCCTCCACCCGCTCCAGCGTGCGCAGTTGGCCGCGCAGCTGTTCGGCCTGCTGTGCGCTGGCCGCGTCGCCGTCGGCCGCGCCAGCCTCGGCAATGCGCTGACGCAACTTTTCCTTCTGTTCGGCAAGCGACTTGCGCGCGCCTTCGAAATCCTTTTCCCAATGGCCGCGGCTGATGTCGGCAAAATTCACGCCATTGAGCTCAGCCGGGAGGGAACGACGCATGGCCTGGTAGGTGGGATCGGCTGCGACCGATCCGGCCGGGGCCGCGGCACCGGTGGCCTCGCGCGCCAGGGCGGCCTCCAGCTGCGCCCGATCCTGCGTCACCGCCATGACCCTGGGTGCGACGGCGACCAGCACGGGCGACTCCCCACTGTCAGCCGCGCCTGTGGCCGGAACGAGCAGCTTCAGCACCGTAGCCGCACCGATGCGCTCCTCACCCTGGCGGATCGACGAGGTGACCATCTGCAGCAACCCTAGCAGCGGTTCGCTGCGCGCGACCTGGAACAGCAGCATTCCAGGCAATGCACCATCGACCAGTCCCTCCCCGACGCTGGAAACACCAATCTCCGCGCCCAGCAGTGACAGCAGTTCGGTGGCACGCATGCCCGTCTGCGCCGCCACCACCGAATCGATCAGGATGCCCGCCGCCGCGCCCTGGTCCGGCGGCAGGCCGGCGCGCACCGCGCGCAGCAAGGTGTTGTACAGCGCCGGCAGGTCGAGGCGCAGCGCGCCATAGGAACCAGCCGGTGAAGCGGCCGCTGCAGTCTGGAACTCCTTCACGTTGCCGCCGATGAGGTCGAGCACGCTGCCGGGAGAGGTGTCACCCAGCAACGCCGCACGCATCACCATGCGGTCGCTGCCCATGCCGGCGGACATCCACAGCCCCCGCGCGCGTTCCAGGTGCAGTTCGCGCACGCCGGCGCCGACGTCCAGCTGCGGCTGCTGCGGAAGCGGCAGCTTGCCGAGATCGGGAATCTTCACGAAGGCTTCGAACAACGGCCCGGCCGCGCGGAAGCGCTGTGCCTGCTGGAAGGTGGCATCGCTGGCCAGCGTTGCGCCAGCCGGTGCTGTCCTGGCCTGCAGGCGCGTGATCAGCGTCTCGATCAGCTGCTGGTCATCAGCGAACAGCTCGAAATCGCCCAGCAGCGCGCTGTAGCTCTGGCGCACGCGCGGCGGCGGCTGCGGCGCACCGTCGGGCATCGCTGGCGCGGGCGTGGTGGTGACCCTCTTCTTCACCTGCAGGCCGCTGAATGCATAGCTGGACTCCACCGCACCGGGCTTCGTGGTGCTTTCCTGTCGCAGGCGCGCCCAGGCCTCTTCCTTGCCCTTCCGGTTGATCACGGCGAATGCATGGATCCTGTCGCCGGCGGAAGCCGCGGCAAGCGGATCGCCGGCGACGCCGACGAGTGCGGGATTTTCCAGCACCGCCAGCACATCATCGGCACGCGCGCGGTTGAAGGAGCTGTTCTCGCGCGCCAGGTCTTCGAACAGCCGCGCGCGCACCACCTTGAATTGCGGGTCATCCCAGAGGCGCATCACCGGATTGGTGCCGCGCACCTTGTCGGCAGCGGATACGCCATGCCATTGCAGCAGCACCCAGGTGTCGGCGGGCAGGCGCTCCACACCGGGCATGGCCGGCGCGGCGGCCAGTCCCGCCAGGGGCACACTGCACAGCAGCCACACACAGATCCTTCGCAGAATGGCGTTCAAGACAGTCTCCTGGAAATTGGTCGAATGAACAGTCGCGGTGGCTGTCGAATCCTTACCGCTGTTGCGGCGCGAACTCCAGCCATGAAATGCGGTTGCCACCGGAATCAGCCACGTACAGGCGGTTCACCAGCCGGCCGGGGGGCTGGCGGTCACTGCCGGCACTGAGGCCGGATCCCCGCGCGCCCTCTTGCAGAGGATATTCGCTGATGCTGCCATCCGGTGTGACGCGCCCCACTGCGCCGCCGCGCGTGTACCAGATGTTGCGGTCCGGTCCCACGGCGATGTTGATGGGTGAAGGCGTGCGCGCGGGCAGCGGATATTCGGTGATGGTGCCATCCATGGTGATGCGGCCGATGCGGCCGCCATCCACCTGCAGCCCATCCATGTTGCCGGACAATTGCAGGAACCACATGGCGCCATCCGCGCCAGCAGTGATGTCACCGGGTCCGGAAGCTGGCCGTGGCAGCGCGAATTCAGTGATCCTGCCCGCGGGCGTGATGCGGCCGATGCGGCTGGCGCGGAAGGCCGAGTACCAGATGTTGCCGTCGGGCCCTGCCGCCAGCGCGCGTGGTCCACTATCCGCAGTGGGCAGCGGAAACTCGGTGATCACGCCCTGCGGCGTGATGCGCCCGATGCGGTTGCCGGCGAATTCGCCGAACCAGATGTTGCCGTCTGCCCCGAGCGCAATGGCCCGTGGCTGCGAGTCGGGGGTGGGGATGGGAAAGCTGGTGATCACGCCCTGCGGCGTAATGCGGCCGATGCGGTTGCCGGCATGCTCGGAGAACCACATGTTGCCATCGCTGCCCAGCGCGATGATGCGCGGGGAGCTGCCTGGATTGGGCAAGGCAAAGCCCTGGTAACCCGCGCCATCGGCACGGATGCGTCCGATGCGGTTGCCCTGGCCTTCGGTGAACCACACGCTGCCGTCCGGTGCGATGGCCACTGTCGTGGGTCCGCTGCCGGGCGCGGGCAATGTGAAGGAGCTCACACGCCCGTCGGTGACCAGCCCCCTCTCCTCGCTGGCCAGCCAGCGCTGTCCGGCGGCGAGCGTGCCGGCGAGGGCCAGTCCCAGCAGGGCCAGTCCCAGCAGGGCCAGTATCCGGATGATTTTCACTGTCTCTCCAGCGATATGCGGGCGTGCAGCGGCAAATGTAGGCCCCATCCGACAAATACAACAACCCGCCGCTGTGCCTTTGTGCGCGCAACTGTAAGATCGGATCGGTACAACTCCGGAGGATGAAACGTGTCGGGGCAGGATTCAGACAGCAAGCCGCAGCGCTCCGGGCGGGTCCGCCACGAGCCAGGGGGCAAGGCCGTCTGGGAATGGGCGGTCGAATCCGGACGCCAGGCACTCGATTCCACCTCACGTCTGCTGAAGAAGCTGGACATCAGCAGCCTGCGGCTGGTCGGCGACGAGGAGAAGGCCTGGGAGAAGAAGGGCCTGGAACTGCCGCCGGATGATGCCCCTTCCGGCAGCAACGACCCACCCCGATCCTTCGGCAGTCCACCGGAAAAAGATCCCGCTGCCACCCGCGGCTTCAACCCATACGACACCCGCACGCCAACAGGGCGCGCGGTGGGCAGGCAAAAACCTGCTGCACCACCGAAGCCGCGCATCACGCAGCCGGTGCGGCCCGCAAAGAAGCCAGGCTTCCTTGCGCGGCTGTTCGGGCGTCGGGGCTGATCCGCATTCATTCGGCCTTGCCGTGCGCCAGCACGGTGAACTGCCGTTCGAGGCGCCGTCCTTCCTGATCCACCACGGTGACGCGGTGTGCGCCCTGCGGCAGGTCGATGCCCAGCTGGTGGCGCAGCTCCGTGCGCGCCGCGTAATCCTCGTCCAGGTGCCAGTAGAGAACTGCGTCCGGATCACGGTGCACCACTTCCAGTACGGCGCGGCCGCGCTGCTCGTCCAGGTCCACCGGCACATACAGGCGGCCACCGGCGTCTGGATAGATGAACTCCATCATTGATTGCGCTGCATCGGACCCGCCGGGACCACAGTCGGCGCGCCACGGTGGCAGCGGCCGGTAATCACCATGCCGCGCCACGTAGTAGTGCGCCAGCGCCGGCGGCAGCACGAACCAGGATTGATGGCGCATGCGCCCCGGTGCCTCACATGCGGCATTCACGCGCCGGCCGCTGGCCGGATCCAGGTGCACCAGCTGGTGATAAGGGCTCTGCCGGTCGAAATGACTGCGCGCCGGCACCAGCGCATCGCGCGGTTCACACAGGTCGCTGGCCAGGTAGCCATCATCCGCACAGGTGCGCACCGTCTTCAGCGCGCCCACCGGCGTGCTGTACCAGGGGCTGCGCGGCAGGGCCTCGTGCAACGCGAAGAGCAGCGGCGCAGCGGCAGCGCCACCCGTGAGTCCCGGCACACCCCGGCCGTCCGCATTGCCCACCCACACACCCACCGTCTGCGCGCTGGTGCTGCCAATGGCCCAGGCATCGCGCAATCCCCAGCTCGTGCCGGTCTTCCAGGCAATCTGCCGGCTGCCCGCAAAACGTTCCCAGCCGGCTTCATCCGGTGGCCGCGCCACACCCAGCAGCGCCTCCTGGGCAAGCCATGCGGCGCCAATGGAGATGGGTCGTGCGGCGGTGGGCGGCTGCACGTCATCGAGCAGCCAGCGCAGGCGACGCATTGATGTGCTGCCGGCCTGCGCACGCGCGCCATCGGCCAGGTTGGCGTACGCACCCATCACATCCCACAGCGTGGCCTCCGCACCACCGAGGATCAACGCCAGCCCATAGTGGTCCGGCGGACGTGCAAGCGTGGAGAATCCCATCCGCTGCAGCAGCTCGTGGAAGCGCGGATATCCGTACTCACGCAGCATGCGCACGGCCGGCACATTGAGCGACTGCGCCAGCGCTTCATCGGCAGGCACGGCGCCGCGGAAGGTGCGGTCGAAGTTCTCCGGCCTGAAGCCGCGCAACTGCGTGGGCACGTCGGCCACCAGCATGCGCGGCAGCAGCTGGCTGCTGTCCAGCATGGCTGCATACAGGAAGGGCTTCAGGATGCTGCCGGTGCTGCGCGGCCGCTGCACGATGTCCACCGCGAGAGCGCGGCCCGCATCCAGTCCCCAGCCCGCATTGCCCACGTAGGCCAGCACCTCGAAGCTGCGGTTGTCGGCCACCACTGCGGCCACATTGCCCACGCCGGAACGTTGCATCAGCGCCGCGTGCTCCGCCACCAGCGCGATGGCCTGACGCTGCAGGCCGGCGTCCAGCGTGGTCTCGAAACGGTAGCGTGCGGGATGGCGTGCACGCAGCGTGTCGAGCAGGTGCGGCGCAAGGTTGGGCAGCGGCTGCGGAGCTTCCACCAGCGGCTCGGCCAGCGCCAGCGCCAGGTCGAGGTCGTCGAGCTCGCCACGCGCCGCCAGCGCGCGCAGCAGGTCGTCGCGCCGTTGCTGCAGGCGTTCGCGCGCGCGCCCCGGCGTGATCAGGCCCGGTGCATTGGGCAACACTGCCAGCGTGGCGGCCTCGGCCCATGACAGCTGCGCGGGATCCCGGCCGAAGTAGCGCCACGCCGCCGCCTCCAGCCCCACCACGTTGCCGCCGAATGGCGCATGGCTCGAATACAACGCCAGCAGTTCCGGCTTGGAATAGCTGCACTCCAGCCGCAGCGCCAGCAGCGATTGCCAGGTCTTCTCCAGGTAGCCACGGCCGCGCCGCAGTCCATGCTGCTGCCGCACCAGGCGCGCCAGCTGCATGGTGATCGTGGAGGCGCCGCTGACCACGCGCCCCGCGCGCCAGTTGCTGCGCGCTGCGCGCGCCACGGCACGGATGTCGATGCCGGGGTGATCGAAAAAGCGCCGGTCTTCATAGGTGAGCAGCGCGGTGGCGAAACGCCCGGGCAGCGAGTCACTTTCCGGGAACCGCCACTGTCCATCGGCGGCGATGCGCGCGCCCAGCAGCGCGCCGTCGCGCGCCAGCAGCACAGCCGACAGCGGCTCGCTGAACAGCGGGCGCGGCAGCATCCACCAGAATGCGATGCCGCCCGCCGCCAGCAGGATGGCGGCGAAGCGGACCCGCCTAGCGCGCCACCACTTGCGTCCAGCGGCCGGCGGTGCGGGCGTACTTGGTGGCATCGTACATGGCCTCCACGGCGATGCCGGGCAGGTAGAAGCGGCCCTGGTAGGCCGCGGTGACGCGGGTCTGGAAGCGGATGGTGGCCCCGGCAGGCAGGTCGAAGAACTGCATCACGCGATCGTCGCGGATGTCCACGTAATCCGCCCGCGCGACGCGCTGGTTGCGGAATTCATCGCCACGGTTGCGCACATCGCGCTCGCCGGTGCCCGCATCGATGTCATGCAGCCGCTCGTTGGCGATCTCCCAGCCCGAGGGCACGATCTGCGTGAGGGCGATGTGCCGCAGGTCCTCGCGCGTGCCGTTGTACACCGCGATGTCCACGGTTACATCCTCGCCCTGCTTCAGGCTGGTCACATCGACCGGGTTGCCCGAACCGTCTGTGTAGCTCGCCGACAGCACCAGCCCGGAGGCGGCCTGGTCCTCATTGCCGGCGGCGGGCACGCCGCGCACCGTCAGCGTGGCGAAGATCAGCCCTTGCGAGGTGTTGCGCACCGCCAGCGGCGCACCGGCGTCGGGCACGGTCAGTGCTTCGCGCTGCACGGCGGCGGTGGAGGTGAAGTTCGCGTCCCGCCCTGCCAGCGTGCGGACGAAGGAGAACCCGCCGTCCGAACGGGCACCGGCCAGCTGCGACATCGCCAGCAGCGCATACGCGGTTTCCTGCGTCGACAGCCAGGTGTCCTCGCTGAGCCGGGCCGAGATGGCACGCACCAGCGGCTCTGACTTCTCCAGCTGGCCCACGATCACCAGCGACTGCAGCACCAGCCCGTTGTCCCGCAGCGCGCTGCCCCACGACCAGTCGCCGCGGCGATAGTCGCGCGCGCCCAGCGGATCCGCCGTAGCCAGCGCGCGCGCCGCATCGCCCAGCCCGGCCAGCTGGTATGCACCAGCCAGCACCCAGCGCTCCACCGGATCCAGCTGCAGTTCGCGCAGCCGGTTCATCGCGCCCACTTCAGCCTCGCCCGCCCGCGCCAGCACCAGCAGGCGATAAGCCTGGTGCAATGGCGGACTGCTGTTCGCACGCCAGTCGCGGGCCAGCGCGCGCAGGTTGCGCAACATGGCGCTGCGCATCGCGGCCGGCACCGCGTAGCCCAGCCGCTCCGCCTCGACCAGGAAGTGGCTGGCATAGATGCTGGCCCACTGGTGGTAGCCGTCGGTCACGGCGAACTGGCCACCCGGCCAGTAGGTGAAGGCGCCGCTGGAAAGCTGGAAACCGCGCAGCCGCTCGATGCCGGCGCGCACATTGGCCTCCGCACGCCGCAGGTCGGCCTCGCTCATCTGCGCCAGCGCCGGCAGGAACAGCTGTGGAAACACCGCCGAGGTGGTCTGCTCAAGGCAGCCGTAGGGGTAATGGATCAGGTTGGCGAGCCGGCGCTCCAGGTTCAGCGGCGGCAGGCGCGAGACCTCCAGCGCCACCTCGTTGGTGCCCGGGATCCCGTGCGGTTCGATGCGGTGCTGCCACGAGGCCCCCGGCTGCAGCATCTGCGTCACCACGCGCGTGGAAGGCGGATTGGGGGAACGCACCTCGATGCTGATCTGGTCCGCGGCGCGCTCGCTGCCACTGACTGCGGTGAACTTCACGGTGGAGCGCCCGACCCTGTCGGCGACGCGCAACCTCAGCATCGCAATCTTCTCGCCCGTGCCCTGGAAGGCCACCCTGGCTTCTGCGCTGCCCACGACCTGGAACATGGCATCCGGCTCGATGGTCAGCCGCACGTCGCGCACCCTTTCATGCATGGCGAATACCGACACGGGCACGGCGATCTCCTCGCCCGGCCCCACGACCCGGGGCATGGTGGGCAGGATCATCAGCGGCTGGCGCACGGGCACGGACTTCTCCGTCGAGCCATACGCCGCGGGCTTCGCCGCACTGCCCGCCACCACCATCACCCGCACCGCACCCACGTAGCGCGGCAGCTTCACTTTCTGCTCCTGCGCGCGCCCCGCTGGCAGCTGGAACGGGCCGAGCACCTGCGCCACCGGCACGAAGCGCGACTGCTCGCGGTTGGCGGCGTTGGCATCGGCGGCATCGGAACCACCCAGCGCCAGCAGCCGTTCCAGCTCGGCGCCATAGGCGCCGCTCACGTCATCGAACAGGTCCCAGGTCTTCACGCCCAGCGCCTCGCGGCGGAAGAACTCGCCGTGCAGGTCCGGCGTGCGGAAGCCGATCAGCGCCAGCAGGCCTTCATCGACCACCGCCAGCGTGTAGGTCATCGCCTTGCCCGCGGCCTCGCTGACCTTCACCGTCACCTCAGACTCCGGGCGCCACTCGGTGGCCGTCTCCAGCACCGGCTTCAGCTGCGTGTCCGGATCGGTCACCGGCAGCGGGATCACGCCATAGAGGCGGATCGGCCGGTCGTTGCGCTTGCCGGCATGTGGCTGCAGCAACGTCACCGCGACGTAGACATTCGGCGCCATCGCGGCAGTGACGGGAATGCTGACGCGCGCATCCTGCGCAGTTGGCGTGATCCAGCGCGCCTCGATGATGCCGCTGCCGTTCTCCACGGTCAGCAGTGCACGACCCTGCGCGCTCTGCGGCAGCTGGATGGTGGCGGTGTCGCCGACGCGATAGCTCTCCTTGTCGGCGGTGAGTTCCAGCATGGTGGCCGCCGGGCCGGTCTGGTCGCGGCCCTCGGTCCAGTAGGGCGAATCCACGTAGAACACTTCACCGGCGCAGTGGCCGCCCGCCGTATCGCAGACCCGCAGCAGGTAGCGTCCCCACTCCGCCTCGGCGAGGCGGAACTTCCATTGCGCGCGCCCCTGCGCATCGGTTGTGAGCACGGCGTCACGCACGCGTGTGCTGCTCTCGCGCGCCACGAACGAGGCCAGCGAGCCATCTTCGCGATCCCACCACCAGCGCCACTCCACCTTGTAGAGCTTCACGCTGATGGAACGGCCGCCGACGGCGGCACCCTGCGCGCTCACGCTGGCGAGGTCCACGGTGTGTTCCTGGTCCAGCGCCAGGGTGTTGCGCCGGTTCACCTGCGGCAGTTTCAGGCCGACGAAGCGGCTGTAGGGTGCGAAGTCGCGCGCCACGTAGTTGATGCTGAAGGCGCCGCCGCGCTCGAACACGCGCGTGGTGAATCCGGCACTGAGCATGCCCGGCGCCTGCGGCGCCTGCACCGCCTTCTCGAACCGCACGCTGCCGTCCGCGCCCAGCGTGCCCTCGAACACATCCTGTTCCACCGGCGCAAAATTGCGCGCCGGGTCATCGAACACGAAGCCGGCGTAGTTGGCGAACTGCGTGCTCATGGGCGCCAGCCGCAGCTTCACATCCGCCCGCAGGCCCGCCGCGCTGGCACCAGACAGCCACTCCGATTCCAGCCGGCCGCGCAGTGGCGAGCCGGCGCCGAGCGTGCCCTGCCCCAGGTCCAGCTCCACACGCAGCCGGTTTGGCATCACCGTCTCCACTTTCACCCGCCGCGTGAAGGTGGCGCCGCCGAGTGAGACGCGGGCGGTCCAGTTGCCCGTGGGCGCATCGCTGGCAGTCTGCGCATCGAAACGATAGAAGCCGTCCACCGGGCGGGCATTCACCAGTGATTGCGTCACCTTGCCGCGCGGATCCAGCAGCTCCAGTGTGGCCGGATGGTTCTGCGGCAATGTGCCGTCGCGGTCGTATACGACGAAGGTGAGCGGCATGGCATCACCTGGTCGCCACACGCCACGCTCGCCGTAGATGGCACCCTTCAGCCCCTTCTGCACGGTCTCGCCGCCCACCTCGAAGTGGCTCACGGGCAGTGCATTGCCATCGCCCAGCCGCAGGTAGCCGCGTCCTGTACCCGATCCGGCCAGCAGCAGGAACGGCGTGCCTGCGGGCTCGATGGTGGCCATGCCGCGGCTGTCGCTGGTGGCCGTGCCCACCGGCTGGTTCTGGAAATTGCGCACTTCCAGCGCCACCCCGCCCTGTGGCTCGGCAGTGGCGAGATTGGTGACCGTCACCAGCAGGCGGCCGCGCGAATCAGACTTGGCCAGCAGGCCGAAGTTGGAAGCCAGCAGGTTGCGCTGCGCGCGTACCTTGGCGTTGTAGCCGTAGAGGTAGTAGGCGCTGCGACAGGGATTGTCGCGATCGCGCCAGCGGGCGTCGTAGTCCACATCTTCCGGATCATCGTCTTCAGCCACGCCGAGGAATTCCTCCTCGTACTGCCAGGGCGTCTCCATACCCGAGCGCTGGCTTTCCTGGCTGCGCGGCGTCGGCAGGTCCGCGGGCATGGTGGCCTGCGCACTGTCTGTCTCGCCGCAGAGATACGCCGCGTTGGCCGGCGTGAGCTGCAGCGTGAGCTGGATCATCGAACCCGGATAGCGCTGCATCAGCTCGGTGACATCCAGTTCGTAACGCTGCCAGCGCCCCGTGCGCGGCCCGTTGAGTGCGACATTGCGTCGCCACAGGTAACGGCCCACACGACCGATCTCGTAACTGGCCTGCCGCAGCGTGCTGGTCTGCAGGTATTGCGGGATGTTGTCGGGGAAGATGCGCGTGGCCGTCACCATCACCGAGCGCGCGCTCACCGCCTCGAAAGCCACCGTCATCTGCTTTGCGTCGGGCAGGATGGTGCCATTGCCAACGAAGCGCACCTGCGGCTTCGCACTGGCCAGCGACAGCGCGTGCACCGACTGTGTGGCCATGCGCTCGCCGCGCCGGTTGCGGATGCCCGGCTCCAGCGTCACGGTGACGTCGCCTGTCACCTCATCGGTGGGATACAACACCAGCCGGTTGCCTTCGATGCGCGTGGTGAACGTGCCTGCCGAGATCCGCACCAGGCCCTTCAGGTCCTGCCCGTCGTCGAGGGCATCGGTGAAGGCGAGCAGGATCTGCTTGCGGCCGTCCTCCTCGAGCGCCTGCGCATTGAGCACCGAGAATTCGCCTATCGCGGGCACGGTGGCAGTGCGCTGCTCCTCGCCACGCGCGCCGATGGCCTCGCCGGCCAGCCGCACGTCGATGTCCTGCGGCTGCGCCTGCCGCTGTATGCCCGCCAGCGTGAACTGGTGTTCGCGGCCGTCCCCGGAGTGCGTCCATGCAGCCTGCAGCGCGCTGCCGCCATAAGTGGCACGCAGCATCTTCTCCACCGCTTCCGGTGCCTCCGCATCGGAGGTGGTGAGCACGCCGCGCTGGATCATGCGCTGGTCGTCGGCCGGATCGGATTCCAGGTCGAGCAGGCGCACATCGAACTGCGGCACCTGCACCCGGAAGTCGAAACGATAGGGCGCCAGGTCTTGCGGCAGCCCGCCGAGTCCCTTCCCCGTGAGGGTTACCTGGTATTCCTGGCCGGCCTTCAGTTCCTCCCCGGGCACCAGCACCAGCTCGCGCGATCCGCGCAACGCCAGCTCGCCCTTCACGGCCGGCTCCACCTTCAGTACGGAGGCATCCAGTGGCGCGGCACCCGTGACGTCGTTGGCGAACAGCACGCGGATCTCGCTGCGCCTCGGCACCAGTCCGCTGGTGTGGCCAACGATGACCTTCGCCCAGGCATCGGCGCTGGCGCTGTCGAGCGCAGCCGGCTTCTGCTGGCAGGCAGCCACGAGCAGGAGCACCAAACCCAGCCACGGCAACCGCATCTGAATCCGCATGACTGTCCTTTCGCCCCGCAGAAGGGGGCCGGTGGATCGTACTATTCTGCCGCCGCCGCCCCGGCAATCAGCGGACCGGCACGGAAATTCGCGCGATCGATGGCATAGACCACATGCCGGCCGGGCGCACCACCCGATGGTTCAACAATGCGCTCTGTGAGCACACCGCCGATCTTCTCCATGGCGCGACGCGACCTGAGGTTGTCTTCGCCCACCAGGAAGATCACCCGGTCCACGAAACGCAGCGCATGGCCGATCATGGCCCGCTTCATCGCGGCGTTCATGGCACCACCCCAGTAGCGGCGTGCCAGGAAGGTCCAGCCGATTTCCATCTCGCCCGGACCGGCCCGGCGCAGGTCGAAACGGGAGGAGCCGATGATCCCCCCGTGTGCCGGATCGATGGCCACCAGCGCCCCGCCGCTTTCCAGCGCCTGCTGGAAGAAGGCGCGGAATACCGGCTCGCGCCAGCGGTCGTGCGCCGGGTGCAGGGCCCAGATCGCCGGATCACTTGCCACGGCATACAGCGCATCCCAATCCTGCGGCCGCAGAGGCCTCAGGTGCAGCGTGGGCGTGATCAGGTGGGGCTGGCGGTCTATGCTGTCCATCGCCATGCATAGCCTACCGCACCGGACACCGGGAACATGAAGCTGCTCAATCCATCCGCGCTGTACGACCCCTCGCCCAACGCCTATTCACAGCTGGCCGTGGTCCCGGCCGGCTGCCGCCTGGTGTTCATTTCCGGCCAGGGAGGCGATAACCCCGATGGCAGCTTTGCAGCGGATTTCCGCACCCAGGCCGTGGCGGCCTTCCGCAACCTGGGACTGGCCATCGAGGCCGCCGGCGCACGCCCGGACGAGGTGGCGAAGATCACCGTGCTGATCGTGGACCATGACATGGAAAAGCTGCGCCTGATGCAGGCGGCGCAGCGTGGCCTGTTCGGCAGCCATCACCCGGCGGCCACGCTGATTCCCGTGCCCTGCCTTGCGCTGCCGGACATGCAGATCGAGGTGGAAGCCATCGTCGCCTGCGCGCTGCCGGCAGGCGACGGTTAGCCAGCGGCCGGCCTAGATGCCGGCGGGCGCGAGGAAGGTCTCGTCGCGCACCTGGTCGCTCATGCCCTGCTCCCAGGTGCTCCAGCCGGCGTTCATGCCGTAGGGCGCGCGCTGCAGGAAGGCATCGATCTTGCGGATGTTGCCCTTCTCGATCTTGAACACCTCGGCGATCTGCCAGGTGTGCGGCTGCACCGGACCGGCAACGATGTCGCGGCCATCCGCCGACTTGAACTTGCGCGTCTCGCCGCCGGAGTGGTCGAAGAAGGCAAAGGCAAAGACGATGCCGCGCTCCTGGTCGACGGCCACGAAGCGGCGGTCGCGGATGCGGTTCACGAAGGCCATCAGCCCCGACTTGAACTGCTCGGTGCAGGTCCACTGCCCCGAATAGCCCGTGGCCGTGCGCGGATCCGTGCGTGTCTGGCCGGGCGGCGTCGGCGCCAGCGTGGCCTGGCCGCCATTCTCGTGGCGCAGGCAGTCCTGCGTGAAGGGATAGTCGCCCTTGCCGTCGTTCTTCTGCAGGCCGCTGAAGTACTTGTTGCCCTGGATCACCAGCTCGCTGCGTGACATGCGCTCGCTGGCCGGAATCGCCTGCAGGTACAGCGGATGCGTCGTCATGCCGTCGACGCGGCCGTAGGTGCGGTTGTGCGCCTCACCCGTCTCGTTGGGGAAACGGAACACGATCTGCTCTATCTCGGTGATCTGCCGGTTGGCCACGCGCAGGCGCAGCGAGATCAGCGAGCCGTTGAAGTTGTTCGCCTCGCGGTGGTCTTCCTGGATGGTGGCCAGCACGGTCACCTGCCCCGCCGGCACATCGGTGACGAACAGGCGGTACTTGCCCTTGCCCTTGGCGGTATTCCACAGGCCATCGCCGATCAGCAGCCGCTGGCCATCCTCGGTGAAGCGCACATTGGGCGACAGCGGGATGGCGGAAGGATTGTTCGCGACCACGGCGTCGAAATAGCGCTCCACCATGCCCTCCAGGCAGGCGCGATCGCAGGAAGTCGCAGCAGGCTGCGCGACATGCCCTGCAGTGGTGATGAGCAGGCCGGCCGCGGCAATGGAAAACAATATGCGTCTGTTCATGAGTCCCCCCGGTTCGTTGTCGCCGATTCTGCCCCAAGGCGCAGCGGCCGCGCCATGACTGGCTATGGGTGGCTCAGAAGGCCGGCACCGCGCGCGCGGCCGGAGCCTTCAGCGCCTCGCCATCGGGGGCGGTCACGCGCCGTTCGGCCACCGCCTGGTCAACGGCGGCGCGGAACAGCTGCAGGTACTGCGCGCGCGTGCCGTAAAGGGACTTCAGCAACGCCGCGTCGAACGGGCGCTTCACGCCGGTGAGCGAGCAGGCGGCGCGTCCCCGGTCACTGTCTTCGCGTGCGGTGCCGCTGCCAGCATAGGCGGCCAGCGGCAGGTCAAGTTGCGGCAGGCGCCACCCGCCCAGCGCATTGCCGTTGGCATCGCGTACCGGCTGGTGCGCCGCGTCGGTCTCGATGCGCGGCATGCTGGCCATGGGCACAGCAGCCGTGAGCCATTCCGCGTACTGGCTCCAGATGGCGCTGAAGGCCAGGCCAACGGGGTAGTCACCGGTGGTTTCAAGGCAGGGATCCTCGGGCGGTGCGCCAAGGCCGGCGATCCTGAGATCAGCGGCGGTGGGCACGCCCGCGGCAAAGGGTCCGGCGTGGCCACTGCCGGTGATCTCGTAGAGGCGGAAGAAATCATCCGGCGCATCGCTGTCCGGTCGCCGCAGCAGCGGCGCACGATTGAAGTCGGACTCGGTCATCGCCATCACGAAGGGCACGTCGCGGGCAAGCACCGTCCGGCGCGGATCCTCATCAGGCAGCGGCGCCGCGCACTGGTTGATGGGCGCGGCATTGAAGCCGGCGGCGTTGAGGAATCCGTCGAACACCGGCGCGCCATTGCCCAGCCGGTGCACGGGATGCAGGGCATTGGCATAAGTGATCAGATAGCCGCCGGTCTGCGAATAACCTGCCGCCACGATCTGGCGGGGGGCGATGTCCAGCAGCGGGTTTTCCTTGCTGGAACTGCGCAGCAGCGTGCCGACCTGGCCGATCAGGTCCCAGGCCAGTCCGTTCTCCGCATCCATGGGATTCACGCGCGGGTCGTTTGCGCCCGGCATGCCGGCGCGGGGCGGCGTGGGCCGGCAATCCGCACTCTGCTGGAAGGCAAAGGTCAGCGGCGCATAACGCAGCTGGTCAAAGCGCTTCAGGGTCGCAGCCGCAACGGGCTTCACCGTGATGCCCACCCACACATCGCCACGGCGGGTGAAATGCTGCCAGGAGAATCCCCACAACGGCGCGAAGTCGTAGAGTCCGGTGGGATTCAGCAGTTCCACCACCACCAGGCCGCTGGCCTTGCGGGCATCCAGCGGCCGGCGCACCAGCATGCGGGTGGCGTAGGGAACGGCGGCGTCGCGCACGCTGACAGCGGCCTGCTCGGGGGCGCCATTCCACTCGTAGATGTTGGCAATGCCAGAGACCAGGTATTCGGACTCGGCATAACCGGCAGCCCCGAGATCCACGGGCTGTTGCACGCGGGCCGCAGCCAGGAAGGGCCGGTTCGTGGCGCTGGCCGGCAGGAGCCGCGCGCGCGGCGTGGGTAGCAGTTGCGGTCCCTGCGCCTCGGCGGCCGGCAGCGGAGAGATCACAAACAACAGGGCGGGCAACAGCCCGCGTGCGATTCGATGCAGCATCGCGGGGCACTTAACTATCTGTGCCCCGCGCTGTCAATGTGCCCTCACCAGTACCGCGGGGTCTTGTAGTAGTCGTACGCGCGATCCCTGTAGACCATGCCATCGTAGGCCGTGAGCGCATCGATGGAATCGGCTGGTGCAGCTTCCAGCTGCTCCCGGGTCCGCGAAATCACGTAGCAGTGCTGCTCGGGATCGTAGTCGAGCTCTGCCCAGGGCAGCGGATGGTACTTCTCGCCCAGGCCCAGCACGCCGCCGAAACCCACCACCGCGAACATGATGTTGTTGGAGGTCTTGTCCAGCACCACATCCTTGATCTCTCCGATGGGGTTGCCATTGATGTCGCGCACCTTGGTGCCCGCCACGCGGGTCGCCAGGATGGCCTTGGTATGTCCGGTTGCAGTGGCCATGTCAGTCTCCTTCAGGTGTCCCGGTGCAGTATTTGCCCGCATCGGGGCACCGGCTGCCGGAAACCTTCGCCGGCGCATGGCGGCGACCTCCTACCTGCGGCGGCGAAATCCCAGCAGGTCCAGTTCCGCGTCGCCGGCGCCCGACAGCCGGTTGCGCAGCATCTGCGCCGCCACCATCGAGAAGATGAGGCCATTGCCGCCGCAGCCGACGATGGCAAAACAATGCGGCATCCCGGGGACCTCGCCGATGGCGGGCAGACCCGATGCCATGCTGCCGAACGCGACGGACCAGGCATGCGCGGCCTCTGCATCCACCCGCGGCAGCAACGCCGCGAGGCGCTTCTGCAGCCACAGCACTTTCGCCGGCAGCAATGCTTCACGGTCTGCGGCAAGGGCAATTGCCTCGTTGCCGCCGCCACAGAGCACGCGTCCATCTGCCGTGGCCCGCAGGTGCAGGCCTGAGGAACCTGCTTCCCGGATGAGATCGGGCCCCGGCCACAGCTGCCGCGGCTGCCGGCGCGTGGCAATGGCCCATGCCGACACGATGCGGTGGCCACGGGACGGAACCCAGCGGAACAGTTCATGCCCGCTGGCCAGCACCACATGCCGCGAGTTGATGCGGTGGCCCGTACGGGTGGCCGCGCGCACGCCCGTGCGCCCCACCTCCACGGCGGTGATGTCTTCAGGCACCAGCAGTTCCGCGCCACGCGCGGCGGCTGCGCGCAGCAAACCCGCTGCCAGCGCGCGCGGGTTGACCGCCAGCGCGCCACCCGAACGCAGGGCAGCCCGTCCACGGATGCCGTATTCACGCTGCATTTGCGCCGGCGGCAGGTAGCTCACCTCGAATCCCGCCCGTGCCCTCGCCTGTGCTTCGGCGCGCAGTCCTGCCGCATCCAGCAGGTCGCCCTGCAGGTACAGCGAGCTGCGCTCCTGCAGTTGCGCCTCGATCCCCAGTACGCGCACGCGGTCGCGCAGCGCATGCACGGCCACGAAGGCGCGACGCCAGAGACGCTCCGCATCCTCGCGGTGCATGCGGCGCGCAAGGCTTGCCAGGGGCGTGTCGGTCTCATGCAGCACCAAGGCCATCGAAGCAGCCGTGGCGCCGGTCGCCGGCACGCGCCGGTCGCAGCAGATCACGTGCAGGCCGATGTCACTGAGCGCCTCGGCCACCATGGCACCGGTGACGCCGGCGCCAACAACGAGCACATCGCACTCGCGGTCACGGCCCAGCGTGGAGCGCGCGGGCAAGGCCACGCGCCCCTCTTCCCATGAAGCAGATGTGCCGCGCAGTTCGCGGTAGGGCTGAAAAAGAGACATGAGCTGGCTCAGTGTGGCCCTGGCTGCCAGGGTCAGCTGTAGGAGCCGGTTGAGCACCTGCGTCGGAGATCAGGAAGGCGCGCTGCCTGGCGCATCATTCGGTGGCAAACTGCGCTCACCGCACCGGAGCTCCCGTTGACCGATCCCCTGCTGACCAGTTTCGAAGACTTCGCCACGCGCTCCATCCACCGGCCCGGGACGCCGCACCACGTGTCGGTGGCTGGCATCCGCCTGCACTATCTTGAATGGTCCGGCCCCGCAGGTGCACCGGCGCTGCTGCTGCTGCACGGCTACCTGGCCCATGCCCACTGGTGGGATTTCGTGGCTCCTTGGCTGGCGGAAACACACCGGGTCATTGCACCGGACTTCGGCGGCATGGGTGACTCCGCCTACCGCACGCAATACAGCTACGACAGTTTCCACCAGGAAGTCACCGGGCTGGTCGAGACCCTTGGCATGCAGGGCTGCGTGGGCATCGGCCACAGCTTCGGCGGCCGCGCACTGCTCTATGCCTGCCACGCGAGGCCCGATCTTTTCGGGCGCGCCATCGTGGTGGATTCACGCCTGGGCTCGCCGGAGGATCCGGTGCGCGGCTTTGATGAAGACTGGCGGCCGAAGAAGCGTTATCCGGATGAGGCCACCATCCGCCAGCGCTTCCTGCTGCGACCGGCAGAGCCCGCGCCCGCGCTCGCACTGGCCCACATGGCCGGCCATTCCATCCGCAAGGAAGAGGATGGCTGGACCTGGAAATTCGACGAGCACGTGACCCGCCTGTTCCAGTCACCCGGCCACCGGCCTGATGGCGTGGACGACGTGGCGCGGCTGGCGGGGCTGCCCACGCCGGTGGATTTCATCTACGGCGAGGACAGCCGCGTGGTCACGCCCGCGCGCGCCGCGCGCCTGCCCACCTGCCTGCCCCATGTGCGTTCAGTGACCAGCATTCCTGCCAGTCATCACCACCTGCCGGTGAGCCAGCCGGTGGCACTGGTGGCGGCGCTGCGCGTGCTGCTGGGAACCCGCGCGCCCGGCTGAGTTATTTGTGCGCCGGCGCCTTGCCGGTGATGCGGTCGAGCACGCCCATCAGCAATGCCGACAGCACGAAGGTCATGTGGATGATCACGTACCACATCAGCCGCTTGCTGCCGCTGCCGTCCGGCGCCTCCATGATGGTTTCCACCTCCATGAACTTGCGCAGCAGGTGGATGGAGGAAATCGCGACGATGGACGCCGCCACCTTCAGCTTCAGCGTGCCGGCGTCCAGCTTGCCCAGCCAGTCCAGCTTCTCGCTGCCGCGCGTCTCCACGTCGAGCTTGGAGACGAAGTTCTCGTAGCCGGAGAACATCACCATCACGATCAAGCCGGCGACCATGGCGAGGTCGACCAGCGCCAGCAGCGTGAGCACGATTTCCGCCTCGCCCGCCCCCGCCAGCACCAGCTGGAAGGCGTGGTACAGCTCCTCGAAGAACTGGATGCCCAGCACGATGAGGGCCACTGACAGGCCGAGGTAGACGGGCGCCAGCAACCAGCGGCTGGCGAAAAACAGGCGTTCGACGGTCTTTTCCATGGCGGCGGATTCTAGCGGTCTTCAGGCCGCCGGCAAGCTCACCGGCATGCCGCGCCACAGCTCGGTGCCCACGCCCTCGACAGCAAAGGCATTGCGGCCGAACACCACGCCCCGCAGCCCCTTGTCATGGCGATAAGTGCGCAGGGTGCGCAACGGCTCCTCGCCATCGCGCTCGCCGCGCTGGTGGTCGATGGTGGTGATCACGCAGCGCGTGCAGGCCTTGGTGAGCGTGAACCGCGCCGCCCCGGCCACCAGTGACGCGGCCTGGTCCTCTGCATAGGGCGCCACGCCGTCGATCACCAGGTTGGCGCGGAAGCGCTCCACCGGCAGCGACCGCCCCACACGCGCGGCCAGGTCATCCACCGATGCCTGCGAGAGCACCAGCAGCGGATAGCCGTCGGAAAACTGGTTTGGCACATCGCGGCCGCCGGTCCAGTCATGGTTCGACAGCCGCTGCCGCCGCGCATCGAAACGCACCAGGCGCAGCGGACGTCCCAGCCAGCCGGAAAGGAACTGCGCCGCCTCGCCGCCGGCATCGAAGGCCGCGCACTGCGAGCGCCACACGGTGACCTCGCACAGCTCCCCTTCATGATCCAGCGGCAACGACGGTCCCTCGCCCTGCGGACTGGAAAGTCGCAGCCGGCCGCCATCAATGGCCACTTCCAGCAGCGCCAGCCGGGCTTCCTCGCGCTGCGTGACGAAACGTCCCGCCGCATCGACGATCATCCACTCGCGGTCGTGCTGCAGCCCGCGCGGACCCAGCACCACCCGCTCGCAGGCGATGCCGGCAGCGGATTTGACAGGGTGGATGGTGAGCCGCGAGAGGATCGCCGTCATGGCTGCGTGCGCGGCTCACCCCGGGCCCGCCGCTCGCGCACGGCGCCTTCACGGGGCGCCGCAGCGCCGGCCTCGAGGCCTTCCACGCAACGCTCCAGGTAGCCGCGCAGCTCGGTGATCTCGCGCGCATCCAGCAGCCCGAGCATGTTGGTCATCACCGGCGCTCCGGCGCTGCGCGCCGCGGCCAGGCGTGCCCCGCCGGCCGGCAGCAGGTACCAGCGGTCGGCGCGCCGGTTGTGCGGATCGGGCCGCCGCTCGATGGCACCTTCCTCTTCGAGGCGGCGCAGCAGTCCGGTCATGGTCTGCGCCGTCACGAGCAGGCGCCGCGCCAGGCGCGCCCCGGCGATGCCGGGCTCCTGCTGCAGCTGGTCCAGCGTGACCAGGTGCGCCAGCGACATGTCGCAGCCCCGGCGCAGCCGTTCCTCCACCTGGTGGCGGAATTGATGCATCAACCGCTTGAGCAGGTAGCCAACCTGCTCTTCGGGGGTGCGGCTACAGGGTTTTGACGCGGGCATGGTTGGACGCTGGCAATCGGCTGCCGTAAAATAAGGTGGCTGATATTCTATCAGTCACCTGATATCGGACAAGCTTCCCCGCACCATGCCCCAAAGCTCCCTTCCTGCTGCGCGCGTGCGCGCGGCCAAGCAACTTGTTCTTTCCGCCTGCCTGGCATCCCTGGCGCTGCTGGCCGCCTGCGACCGCCCGGCCGCGCCCGACGCGGGAGATGCAGACTCCTCCTCAAACCCCCAGGCCGCATTGACCGTCACCACGGCCACCGTCGAAAGCCGCGACCTGGTGCGCACAGTGCCGGCCACCGGGTCGGTGTTCCCCTGGCAGGAAGTGATCATCAGTCCCGAGGTCGGCGGATACCGCGTCGATGCCGTGCTGGTGGACGTCGGATCACGCGTGCAGAAGGGACAGGAACTGGTGCGGCTGTCCACCGACATGCTCGACGCCGACCTGAACTCCCGCCGCGCGGCGTTGCGCAGCGCCGAGGCCTCACTGACGAATGCGGCGGCCGCCCTGCGGCGCGGTGAATCGGTTTCCACCTCCGGCGCATTGTCGGCGGCCGACCTCGACCAGTTGCGCGCGGAGCATGTGGCTGCGCAGGCGCGCGTGGAGACAGCGCGGGCCGACGTCACCACGGCCGAACTGCGTGTGCGCTATGGCACGGTGCGTTCCCCGGATGCAGGCACCATTACTTCCCGCACCGTCACGGTGGGCCAGATCGCGCAGGCGGGCCAGGAAATGCTGCGCATGCTGCGGCTGGACCGCGTGGAGTGGCGCGCCGAGATTCCCGAAGCGCAGCTCTCGCGCATCAAGGTCGGGCAGCAGGCGGAGATCTTCGCCGCCGACGGCAGCGTGCTGAAGGGGCGCGTGCGCACGGTGGCGCCCACGGTGCAGACGAATTCGCGCACCGGCGTGGCCTATGTCGACATCACCAGCGGCGATGCCAGGCCCGGCATGTTCGCGCGCGGCCAGATCTCTGCCGGCAGCGGGTCCGGGGTGCTGGTGCCCATCTCCAGCGTGGTGATGCAGGACGGCTACAGCTACGTGTTCGTGGTTAAAGAAGGCAATGTCGTGGAGCGCCGGCGCATCGAGCAGGCCGGCGTGTATGGCGACCAGCTGGAAGTCGGCAGCGGCCTTGCGCCCGGCGATGTCATCGCGGTGCGCGGCGCGGGCTTCCTGAAGGATGGCGATACGGTGGCCATAGCCGCCACGGCGCCTGCCGACACCGCCCCCGTCGCAGCGGACTGAGCCGATGAATTCCGCAACCTCTTCGACAAGGCACTGCGCCTGGTGGATGGCTCCGTGAACTTTGTAACCTGGTCCATCCGCAATCCCGTCCCGGTGATGATGATGTTCATCGCGCTGGTGGTCGGCGGCATCATCAGCTTTCCGAAGCTGAACGTGCAGGATCAGCCGGACATCACCTTTCCGTTCGTGAGCATCAGCGTCGGCTACGCCGGCGTGCCGCCCTCGCAGATGGAGACCGAGATCACGCGCAAGATCGAGGATGCGGTCTCCAACATCGTCGGCATCGAGAACATCACCTCGACAGTGAGCACGGGCAGCTCCAGCACCGCCATCGAGTTCCAGTTCGGCACCGACATGTCGCAGGCGCTGGACGACGTGCGCGACGCGGTGTCGCGCATCCGGCCCGACCTGCCGATGGACGCCACCGAGCCCTACATCTCGCGCGAGACCACGGTGGGCGATGCCGTGCTCACCTTTGCGGTGGCCTCCGACAAGCTCAGCGATACCGAGCTTTCCTGGTTCGTCGACCTGAGCGTGATGCGCGAGATGAGCGGCGTCGACGGCGTCGGCCTGGTGAGCCGCGTCGGCGGCGTGGACCGCGAAGTGCGCGTCGACCTCGATCCCGACCGCATGGCGTCCCTCGGCGTGACGGCCGCGGACGTCTCGAACCAGCTGGTGCGCACGCAGGTGGAGCTGCCCGGTGGCGAGACCCGCATCGGCTCGCAGGAGCAGAGCGTGCGCACGCTGGGCACCATCAGCTCGGTGCAGGAGCTGGCGGCGCTGCCCATCACCCTGGGTGACGGCCGCAACATACGGCTGGATGCCATTGCCGACGTGCGCGACCAGGCCGCCGAGGTGCGCCAGGAGATGCTGCTCGACGGCGAGCCGGTGATCGGCTTCCGCGTGCTGCGTGCCTGGGGCGAGGGCGCGCTGGAAGTGGCCGACGGCGCGCGGGTCGCGGTCGAGCAGATCCGCACGAAATATCCGCATATCCAGATCACCGAGATCAACTCGGTGCAGGACAAGGAGATCCGCGAGAGCTTCAAGGGCTCGATGATCATGCTGGTAGAGGGCGCCATCCTCGCCGTGATCGTGGTGTGGCTGTTCCTGCGCAACATGCGCGCCACGCTGATCTCCGCGGCTGCCCTGCCGCTGTCGGTGCTGCCCACCTTCTGGGCCCTGCACCTGTTCGGCTTCTCGATGAACACCCTGACCCTGCTGGCGCTGTCGCTGGTGGTGGGCATGCTGGTGGACGATGCCATCGTCGAGGTGGAGAACAACGTGCGCCACCTGCGCATGGGCAAGACGCCGCTGCAGGCGGCCACCGACGCGGCCATCGAGATCGGCCTGGCCGTGGTGGCCACCTCGCTGACACTGTGCGCGGTGTTCATCCCCGTGGCGTTCATGGGCGGCATTCCCGGCGAATTCTTCAAGCCCTTCGGCTTCACCGCCGCGGTGGCGGTGCTGTTCTCGCTGCTGGTGGCGCGCACGCTCACGCCGATGATGGCCTCGAAGCTGATGCGTCCGGAGCACGAGCTGGAGCACGAGGGGCGCTACAAGGAGTGGTACCTCGACAAGGTACGCTGGGTGCTGTCGCACCGCCTGATCACGGTACTGGCCTCCTCGCTGCTGATGGCCGGCACCTTCTGGCTTGGTTCGCGCCTGTCCAGTGAGTTCATCCCCGCTGGCGACTACGGCTTCGTGAACATCAGCACCAGCCTGCCGCCGGGCTCCACGATGGAGGACGCACGCGCCGTGGCGCGCGAGATCTACACGCGCCTGGAGGCCTATGACGAGGTGGAGCACGCCACCGTCTCGATCTCGCCGCGCAGCGCCAGCTCCTTCATCACGCTGGTCGACCGCAAGGAACGCAAGCTCACGCAGTCCGAGCTGCAGCAGGCGATGATCCAGGAGTTCCGCAACATACCCGGCGTGCGCGTGCAGGGCGGCTTCAGCGGCGGACCCGGTGGCGGGCCGCTGCAGATCCAGCTCACGGGTGACGATTCGGCGGTGCTCGCCACCACCGCATCGAACATCGAGCGCGAGCTGCGCCAGGTGCCGGGCTTCGCCAATGTGACCACCAGCGCCAGCCTCCTGCAGCCTGAGCTGGTCATCCGGCCGCGGCCGGAACGCGCCGCGGAGCTGGGCGTGACCACCGCGGCAATCAGCCAGGCCACGCGCATCGCCACCAGCGGCGACATCACCATGAACCTGGCCAAGCTGAACCTGCCGGACCGGCAGATCCCGATCCGCGTGCGCCTCACCGACAAGACGCGCGCCGATATCGACCAGATCAAGCTGCTGCAGGTGCCCTCGCGCTTCGGTCCGGTGCCGCTCACCAATGTGGCGGATGTGGCCCTGGGCGCAGGTCCCTCGCAGATCGACCGCTACGACCGCAGCCGCACCATCACCATCACGGCCGACCGTGGCACGCTGCCGCTGAGCGACGCGCTGGAAAAGGTCAACGAACTGCCCACGATGAAGAAGCTGCCCGAGGGCGTGCGCACCGTCGAGACCGGCGAGGCCGAGATCCTCAACGACATCATGGTGGGCTTCGTGGTGTCGATGGTCATCGGCGTGCTGTGCATCTACGCGCTGCTGGTGCTGCTGTTCCACGATCCCGTGCAGCCGGTCACCATCCTGTCGGCGCTGCCGCCGTCAGCCGGCGGCGCCATCGTGATGCTGTGGCTGATGGACATGGACCTGTCGCTGTCGGCGCTGATCGGCCTGCTCACATTGATGGGCATCGTCACCAAGAACTCCATCCTGCTGGTGGAGTACATCGTGATGGCGCGGCGTGAGCACGGGCTGTCGCGGTATGACGCCATCCTCGATGCCTGCAGCAAGCGTGCGCGACCGATCATCATGACCACCATCGCGATGACCGCCGGCATGATCCCCATCACCATCGGCCTGCATGGCGAGAACAGCTTCCGCGCGCCCATGGGCGCGGCGGTGATCGGCGGCCTGCTGGCCTCCACCGCGCTGTCGCTGTTCGTGGTGCCGGTGATCTACACGCTGATGGATGGCTTCGAACAGTGGGTCAGGCGCCTGTTTGGCCGCCCGGCCCATCACGCGCAGCCAGCCACCACGGCAGACGCCCCTCATTGAGCGGCCGGGTGATCGCGCGGCAGCAACGCGCGATCGCTGCGGCGGCGGGGAAATCCCCTGCCCTTGCCTGCGGGCGCACTGGCGTGGCCGAGAGCTGGTAGAGCATGGCCTTGGCCATTGCCGCGGCATCCAGCGGGTCCACCAGCAGCCCGAACCGGCCATGGTCCAGCAGTTCCTGGGCGTTGCCCGCGGTCCGCGCTGCGACCACGGGCACACCCAGGGCCAGCGCCTCAAGCAAGGCATTGGAGCAGCCTTCCCACAGGGACGGCAGCACGAATCCATTCGCGCCGGCCAGCAGCGGCAGGGGATTGGCAAGCTCGCCTTCGAAGCGCACGAGTTGCGCAATCCCCAGCTTCAGGGCCAGCCGTTCCAGCCGCCGCCGCGCCCGCGCGGAACCGCCTCCCGCGATCACCAGCCTGATCGGACGCTGTTTCACCGCCAGCGCAAAGGCGCGCAGCAGGGTGGCCAGGTTCTTCGCCGGCACCAGGCGCGCCAGCGTCACCACCAGCGGCGTGCTCCCACCCAGCCACGGGTGCGCAAACGGCTCGGCGGCACGGCACCGCACTTCTTCTGCCGCGATGCCGTTGGGAGTCAGTTCGGCCCGGCCAATGGCGAGTGCGGCAGCCAGCAACGGATCGCGGGCAAGGTGCGGTGAGACCAGCAGCAGGCGCTGCGCACATCCCAGCACCAGCCGATATCCCGCCCGGCGCAGCCGGCGCCGGATGAAGCCATCGCCGTAATGTTCCAGCCCGCTGCTGATCCGCAGCATGCGGGCCAGTCCCGGCATGGCAGCCGATGCGGCCAGCGCGGCCCAGTGGCCATGATTGCCCGCCGACAGCAGCACGTCCGGGTCGATGCGCTTCAACGCCCGTCGCAGCGCCGGCAACGCCATCACCAGCCGCACTGCGCGGATCGCAGGCTTGCCGCCCGCCTGGCCGGCCGATACCAGCGTCACCGCCGGATCGATGTCGTACCCCTCATGCCCGG
>JALYWF010000023.1 GCA_030852845.1 Pseudomonadota bacterium | reverse complement strand
TGGTGAAAATTTTCCGCGCAGTGGTGATGGCGGAGTTCGTGCTGATGGCCGCCGTCCTGACAGGCACGGCGGCGCTGACGGCGCTTTTTTCTCCAGACGGCTGAGCAGCACCGGGCTTACATCCCGGCCTCTGGGCGCGGCTTCCCGATCTATTTCGCCGTAATTGGATGGAATTGGCTGGACAATTGGCTGAGAAACTGCCAAGTTAATTGGCTGGAATTGGAGGTCAGAATGGCTGGCGTGCCGAAGGTGGAAGGGCTGAAGATCAGCGCGGAGACCCTGAAGCTCCTTGGCGGAATCGACGAGTTCAAGGGGGCGTGGCGGGCAATCGGTCGCCTGGCGCCCGAGCGCCTGTCCGCCCTGCGTCGTGTCGCCACCATCGAGAGTATTGGCTCGTCGACCCGTATAGAAGGTTCCAGGCTCACGGACCGTGAAGTCGAACGGCTGCTCTCCAATGTCGAGGTCCGGCAGTTCGCGAACCGGGACGAGCAGGAGGTGGTCGGCTACGCAGAGACCATGGAGACGGTCTTCGGGAATGCGTCTGCCATCGACCTGACCGAGAATCACATCCGTCAGCTGCACCGTGACCTCCTGCGGCACGCCGCGAAGGACGAGCGCCACCGGGGCGAGTACAAGATGGTGCGCAACGACGTCGTTGCCCTGGATGCGGAAGGCAACCAGGTCGGGGTGGTGTTCGAGACGGCTTCCCCCTTTGACACGCCACGCGCCATGACCGCGCTGGTCGAATGGACCAACAAGACGCTCGATGAGGGAACGCAGCACCCGCTCGTGGTGATTGCGGTCTTCATCGTGACGTTCCTGGCCATCCATCCCTTCCAGGACGGCAACGGTCGGCTCTCACGCATCCTGACAACGTTGCTCCTGCTCAGGAGCGGCTATGCTTATGTGCCCTATGCGTCTCTCGAGTCAGTGATCGAGAGCACGAAGGACCGCTACTATCTTTCCCTGCGGCGCACGCAGCAGACGTTGTCGCAGGAAAACCCCGACTGGGAACCCTGGCTCCAGTATTTCCTGGGCGCACTCTTCGCGCAGAAGGAGCGGCTGGAGAAGAAGCTGGAACAGGAGCGTTTGCTGTCAGGCGCCCTGCCGGAGCTCTCGGTGAAGATTCTCGAACTCTGCCGCAGCAGGGGGCGCATCACTGTGGGAGAGATGGAAAAGATGACTGGCGCAAACCGGGGCACGATCAAGGATCACCTTGCCAGTTTGACCAGGATCGGACATCTCAAACTGCACGGCGCGGGGCGCGGCGCGTTCTACACGCTCGCATAGCCCCATCGCTGCGAGTCGCCCGGAAGTCAAGGATGGCGTCCCCACGGGGATTCGAACCCCGGTTACCGCCGTGAAAGGGCGATGTCCTAGGCCTCTAGACGATGGGGACGTTCTGGAGGGGGCGGCATTCTAATCGGAAGCCGCCCCGGCTTCCTACCGTCAAAGTCAGATTCTTCAACGACCCGCAGAGGCCGGCGCTCCTGCAGGAGCCGCTCCCGGCGGGCCGCCACCCGGAGGCCCACCGCCACGGCGACCACCACCCGCACCGCCCTGCCCCGCGGGCGGCGGCGTGAACTCCAGCGGCTCGCGCCCCGTCTTCGCGAAGATCAGGTCACGCAGGATCTGCATGGTCTCCTTCTTCGCCTCGGTCTCCGGCTCAAGGAATCCGCGCGCGGTGCGCCCGGCGGCATGGTCGATGGGACGCAGCCCACTGCTGTCCGCCATCTCCAGGTCCGCACCCGCGGCGGCCAGCACCTTGATCGTCTCGTTCCAGCCCTTGCCCGCCGCGCTGTGCAGCGGCGCCACACGCGTGCGCGTGGCCTCGTTCACATCCGCTCCGGCGGCAACGAGCAGGCGCACACAATCGGCGGCCTGCGCATCGGTCTTGTAGCGCCCTCGCGTGGGGTTGGCGCCGTGTCCGTTGCCTGCAGCAGCCATCAGCGGAGTGACGCCCGCTTCGGTGGGGAACTTGTAATCAGCGCCATGCGCCAGCAGCAGCTTCACGGCCTCCACGTCGCCGCCCTTGGCCGCGCGCAGCAGCGGCGTCGCGCCGGTGGACAGCACCTGGTCACCACCACGATCGAAGATGTAGTTGCGGTATGGCGGCCTGAGCTTCAGCGGGATGTTCGGGTTGGCACCCTTCGCCAGCAAGGCCTCGGCCACCTGCAGACCCGTGGTGAAATCCGCGCTCGGCAGGTCAGGCCGCCCGCCCTTGGGCAGGGTATTCATGTCGATGGCCACGTACAGTGGCGTCTGGCCATAAAGGTCCCAGCGATCCACGTCCGCGCCCTGCCCGATCAGGAACAGCGCCAGGTCGAAGTGCAGGTTCATCAGCGCCACCAGCAGCGGCGTGCTCTGGTCCGGGTCCGGCAGGTCGATATCGGCGCCGGCCTTCAGCAGCTCGCGCGCGCATTCGATGCAGCCTTCGCGGGCTGCATAGAGCAGAGGCGTGAAACCGCCCCGGTTCATGCCCTTGGGGCGCGGTTCCGAGGTAATGCGTCGCGCCCACTCACGCGTGGCGCCGCGCGCGTCCACCTTCGCGCCACTCTTCACCAGCAGGCGGATCATCTCCGGATGGCCCTGTGCCGAAGCCCACATCAGTGCCGTCTGCTCAGCCCACTTCTCGCGCGCGTTCACGTCGGCGCCGGCCTTCAGCAGCAGCTTCGCAGCTTCGATCCGTCCCGAGCGCGCCACCACCATCAGCGCAGTCTGCCCCTCAGGGTTGACGGCCTCCACCTCGGCGCCAGCCTTCAGCAACAGGCGGATCACCTCGGCATTGCCACTGGTGGCCGCTTCGGCCAGCGGCTTGGAGCCAAACTCGTTCTCTGCGTTCGGGTCGGCCTTCGCTTTAAGCAGCGCCGTCACCGTGCGTACGTCGCCGTAATGCGCGGCGTAGTGCAGCGGCGTGGTGCCATCGGGCTCGCGCGCGCGGGCATCAGCACCGGACTGCAACGCATACAGCACCGTTTCCGGATCCTGCGCGCGCAGCGCCTCGAACAGCTGGCGGTTGGCTTCCTCCCCCACAGAAGAAAGCGCAACCACCGGCGCCAGCAGCAGCGCGGCCAGCAGCAACCTGAACGCCTTCATCAGATCTCCGCGAACTTGCCGGTGCTGTCGCCCACCTGCTCCACCGGCACCCCGGCGCGGTCCAGCAGCGTGAGCAGCAGGTTCGCGTGCGGGGTGTTCTGCGGATATTTCAGGTGCTGCCCGCCCTTGATCCTGCCGCCCGCATGGCCGAACACCGCCGAGGGCAGCGGATCGTTGTTGTGCTTGTCACTGTTCGACATGTTGCTGCCGAACAGCACGACGGAGTTGTGCAACAGCGAATTCTCGCCATCAGGCGTCGCCGCGAGCTTGTCGAGGAAGCCCGTGAACACCTTGGTGTGGAAGTTCTGCACCTTCACCAGCTTGTCGATTTTCTGCGCGTTCTCCTGGTGGTGGGAGAGCGGATGGAAGGCGTCGGAAATCTCCAGGTTCGGATAGGTGCGCATGCTCACCTCGCGCGCCATCATGAACGTGGACACGCGCGTGAGGTTGGCCTGCCAGGCCAGTGCGATCTGGTCGAACTGCAGCTTCAGGTGCTCCTCGAACGAGGCCGGCACGCCGGCCGGCGCGTCCGGCAACTCCACGCCGCCCATGCCCTCGGTCTGGATCTTCTGGATGCGGCGCTCGATCTCGCGCACGGAATCCAGGTAATCGGCCAGCGCAGCCTGGTCGCGCGCACCCAGGCGGGCCTGCAGGCGCGCGGCATCTTCGGTCACGGCATCCAGGATGCTGCTGTTCTCCACCGTGATGCGCGCGCGCTCGTCGGCAGTGTCGCCCTGCCCGAACAGCCGGTAGAAGATCTTGCGCGGATTGAACTCCAACGGCAGCGGCTGCGTGGGCGAACGGAACGCCACGGTGTGCCCATAGCTGCAGCCATAGGCCGGATCGCACACGGCGCCACCCTCGGTGGAAAGCTCCAGCGACGGGAACGCGGTGTCCGCGCTCAGCACCTTGGCAGCCATCTGGTCCACTGTGGTGCCGGCCTTGGGATCATGGCTGATGGCCGGCTTCACGCAGCCCAGCCAGGTGCCGGCGATGATGGCGTGCGGCGTGTTGCTCTCGCCGCCCTTGTTGCGCAGGCCGCTGACGATGGTCATCGACTTTTTGTGCTTGGCTGCGGGCTCGAGGATGCGCGTCAGCTCGAAATCCGTGCCGGTCTTTGCCGGCGACCAGTGCTGCATCACCGCGCCATGCGGGAAATACACGAAGCCCATGCGAATGCGGGGTGCCGCCGCGGTCTGCGCCAGCGCGGTGGCGGCGGGCACCATGGCGTCCAGCAGCGGCAGCGCCACCGAAGCCCCGACACCCCGCAACACGGTGCGGCGATCCAGATGTTTCCTGGTGATGAACATGGCGGTCATCCTCTACTGGGGAGCTGTGGCAGCGGCCCGGATGGCGGGCTGCTTCTCGTCGACGGGAACCTGCTGCATGCGGAACGGCGCGCTCTTCACGATGGCGGTGAGCAGCGCCGCGAAGTGGTAATCATCGGCCTGCGCCTGCTTGACGATGGCGCGGATGGTGGGCATGTCATGCCATTCCATCGGCCGGCCGGTGCCGTAGATCATCAGCTTGGTGACCAGCGTCTGCACGAACTGGTCCGGATTCCTCATCAGCGCCTTGCGCAGGTCCGCCGGACCATCGACCCTGGTGCCGTCGGGCAGCACGCCGGAGGCATCGATGCGCGTGCCGGCGAGGCGATCTTTCTCGCGCCAGCGACCGACGCCGTCGAAGTTCTCCAGCGCCAGGCCAAGGGGATCGAGCACGCCATGGCAGGAGTGGCAGTTCTTCTGCGTGGCATGCGCAACCATCTGCTCGCGCATCGACAGCACCTTGCCACCCACTTCGGGCTCCTTGAGTGCTTCCACTCCCGGCGGCGGCGGCGTGGGGGGCGTGCCGGTGATGTTGTCGAGGATCCAGGCGCCGCGCAGCACTGGCGCGGTACGGTTGGGATAGGACGAGACCATCAGCACGCCGGCCTTGCCCAGCAGGCCGAAGCGGTTCGGATCGGCGAGCTTCACGCGCCGGTAGTGCGAACCCTTCACATCGCGCACGCCGTAATGCACACCCAGCCGCTCGTTGAGCCAGGTGTAGTCAGCCTGCATCAGGTCGAGCACGCTGCGGTCATTGCGGAACACGTCATCGACGAACAGCCGCACTTCCTCGCGCAGGTCTTCGCGCAGGTCGCCGGTGATGTCGCGCTGGGCGGCAGCATAGGGAAACACGTTCGGGTCAGGCTCGATGTCGGCCAGCTTGCCCAGCCCCAGCCACTGGAAGGCGAAATCACGCGCCAGCGACGCCGCCCTCGGATCAGCGAGCATGCGCCGCACCTGGCGCGACAGCTCCGCATCCCCGGAAAGCCTGCCGGCCGCGGCCACGGTGAGCAGCTCGTCATCCGGCAGGCTGCTCCACAGGAAGAACGACAGGCGCGAGGCCAACGCCAGGTCGCTGATCGCGAACACATCGCCTGGCTTGGTGCCCGCCGGCGCTTCTTCCGCGCGGTACAGGAAATCCGGGCTGGCCAGGATGCGCGTGAGCAACCCGCGCACGCCCTGGTCAAAGCTGGTGCCCTTGCGGGTGGAGTGGAAGGCCTGCATCAGGTGCCCCACCTCGCCCTCGCGCAGCGGACGGCGGAAGGCGCGCCGTGCAATGCTGGAAGCAATCTTCTCCGCACAGGCCTGCTCCTCGGCCACCGACTTCGGATAACAGGTGAAGATGCGCTGCCGGCTGGGCGTGTCGCTGACACCCGCGGTGGTGAAAGGCCCGCGGATCTCGAAGGAGTTCACCTTCAGCACCCGCTCCTCGCCTCCGCCGGGAATCAGCGAGGCCAGTCGCGCATCCGACTCTGCGTAGCTGCGCGCACGGAAGGTCACCACCACGCGGTGCTGCCCCGCCCTGGCGTGGAAGCGGATGTTCTTCAGCCGCGCATTGATGGCATCCACCGGCGCATCGCCTTTCTGGTCGATGGCCTTCTGGTCATCTTCTCCGCCCAGGCGCGTCTCGTAGATCTTCACGCCATCGACCAGCGCCACCAGCGTGTTCTCGAACTCCATGCCCTCCACCCACAGCGCGCGGGCCATGTTGTTGATGTTGAGCTCGTACTCGCCATCGGCGGGAAAGATGTGGTCCACGGCGAAGCCGCCGCGCGTCCCGAACGGCAGTCCTTCCACGTGGGTGTGTTGCGGGCCGGGCACCGGATTGTTGTAGGGCGTGCCCACCGGCCGCTGGTCCGGGTTGCCCACGGCCTGCAGTGCCACGCTGCGTGCAGCGGCCAGGTACTGGTCAAGGAAGGTGGGCGAGACCTGCAGCACCTTGGCCACATTGTCGAAGCCATCGGAGAGATCATCCTGTGGCAGCAGCGCGGTGGGATCGAACTCCAGGTCGAACAGCTCGCGCACGGCATTGGTGTATTCGCGGCGGTTCAGCCGGTGCAGCGGCACGTGGCCCGGCTCGACATGCTGCAGCGCCGCCTCGTCGATGCGACCCTCCAGCCATTGCACGAAGGCAGCGGACTCGGCCGCAGCCGGACGTGGCTCACCCGGCGGCGGCATCAGGCTGCCACGCATGCGGCGAATCACTTTCTCCCAGGTCTGCGCTTCTTCCGGCACCGCCGCTGCGGAACGATCAAGCAGGTCGAGCGCGAGCTGGCCCGCCCAGTCGGTGCTGTTGTGGCAGCTGACGCAGTATTCGTCGAGCAGGCCGAAGGGTTCATTGCCGCCATGCGGCGCGGCGGCCAGCGCGGTGGTGCCCGCCAGCATGCCCGCAAGCGATGCCAAAACCCCTGCTGCCTTCACCGTCATGCCCTGCTCGCCCCCGCATTGTTTCCTGCTGGATTCTAGGTTATCGCGGCCGGAAATGATGGGTTAGAGTCCGCAGCCATGAGCAGCATCCTGACGCGCCGGCAATTCACAGGTTCGATATCCGCATCTGCCATGCTCGCGGGCACGGGGATTTCCGCGCTTTCTCCCGCAGTGCACGCAGCAGGCGCCGGGCTTGCGGCAGAGAGGCTCGCAGACAACGTGCTGTGGATTCGTGGTGCGGGCGCCAACCTGCTGGCCCTGCGCGATGCGAGCGGGCTGGTGTTCATCGATGGCGGCCTGAAGACCCACGCCGATGCAGTGCTGAAGCTCGCTGGCGGCCAGCTCGGCAATGGCCGCCCGCACACGCTGATCAACACACACTGGCATGCTGCCCACACCGGCCTGAACGAGAAGCTGGGCAAGGCCGGCGCCACCCTCATCGCGCACGAGCAGACGCGCCTGTGGCTGTCCACCACCGTGCGTTACAAGCCGGATGATCCCCCCATCCGCCCGCTGCCCAAATTCGCACAACCCAACAAGACCACATGGACGGAAGGTGAACTCACCGTCGGTGATGAAACACTGCGCTACGGCCTGCTGCCGCAGGCGCACACCGATGGCGACCTCTACGTGAAACTGGTGAAGGCCAATGTGCTGGTCACCGGCGGCGTGGTGGCCGGCAATGGCTGGCCTGTACCCGACTGGGTGACCGGCGGCGCCATCACCGGGCTGGCCAATGGCTACCGCACCCTGGTGGCGCAGTGTGACGATGCCACGCGTGTGGTGACGGCCCATGGCGATCGCCTCTTCACGAAGGCCGACCTGCAGGCCGAGCTGGAAATGATGACCAGGCTTTCCAGCGAGCTCAGCCGCATGATGCGCGCCGGCTTCGGTCCCGTGGATATGCTGGCCGCCGAGCCCGCGAAGGACTATGCCGCGCGCATGGGTGATCCCACGCAATTCCTGGTGGAATCGTTCAAGAGCCTCTGGCCGCGCCTGGCACCGGACGCCTGACGCAACTGGTCATTGCGCGCGCACTTACGCCGCGCCGCGGGTCTCGCGCGCATCAGGACATGCGGCATCGATCTCGGCCATGTGGGCTTCAGCCCAGCGCGCCAGTCCGCATAGCGGCTCGCCCAGCGAAGCACCCAGCGCCGTGAGCCGGTATTCCACGCGCGGCGGCACCTCTGGATAGACCTTGCGCTCGACCAGCCCCCGCTCCTCGAAGGCGCGCAGGGTCTTGGTGAGTTCCTTCTGCGTGACGCGCCCCACCGAACGCTGCAGCTGCCCGAAGCGGATCGGACCCTGCGCACGCAGCAGCTGGTACAGCACCGGGAATGCCCAGCGCCCCGACAGCAGCTCGATCAGTTTTCCGATGGGACAGGGACCGTTGCAGGTTTCCATGCGGGAACTATCGCACCTTTCAGTACCTACTTGCCAGTTAGTTTCTTTGGTATCCATAGTATCCACACCATACCAAAGGAGACCCCCATGAGCCACCTGTTTTCGCCGACCTATCTAGGCAGCCTGCAGCTGCCCAACCGCGCCGTGATGGCCCCCATGACCCGCACCCGCGCTTCGCTGGACGGCATCCAGACCCCGCTGGCTGCCACCTACTATGCGCAGCGCGCGGCAGTCGGACTGATCGTCTCGGAAGCCGTCGCCGTGAGCGCGCAGGGTCATGGCTACCCGGCCATCCCCGGGCTCTGGAATGATGCCCAGCAGCGCAGCTGGGAGCCGGTGACCGATGCGGTGCACCGCGCCGGCGGCCGCATCGCCATCCAGCTGTTCCACACCGGTCGCTCGGGACATTCCTCGGTGTTCGGCGAGATTGTTGCGCCCAGCGCCATCCCGATACGCACTGGTGAATCCCGCAACGCCAACTTCCAGTCGGTGCCCTTCGAAACGCCGCGCGAGCTGCGGACGGAGGAGATCCCGGGAATTGCGCAGGATTTCGCCCGCGCCGCGCGCCGCGCAGTCGATGCCGGGGCGGACGCGGTGGAGATCCATGGCGCCAACAGCTACCTGATCGATGAGTTCCTGCGTTCCGACACCAACCAGCGCACCGATGCCTACGGCCAGGACCGCACACGCTTCCTCAGCGAGGTCGTGGCCGCGGTGGCTGGCGAGGTGGGCGCCGAGCGCATCGGTGTGCGGCTCTCTCCCATGCTGCCCTGGAACGACATGAGCGACGTGGATCCGCTGGACACCTTCCGCCGCGCTGCAAAGGCCGTTCGCGGCGTGGCGTACCTGCACCTGGTGGAGGGAGGCGGTGCCGAGGCCATCACGCCGGCGCTGGCGCAGGCCTTCGGCGGCCCGGTGATCGTCAATGGCGGCTACGACCAGGCGCGCGCCGAAGCGGCGCTGGCCTCGGGCATTTCTGCGGTGGCCTTCGGTGTGCCCTACCTGGCCAATCCGGACCTGCTCGAGCGCTTCCGCCGTAATGCGCCACTGAACACGCCGGACCCGGCTACCTTCTACGGCGGCGACGAGCGTGGCTACACGGATTACCCTGCGCTGGCGCTGGAAAGGGCGGCCTGAGGCTTCGGGGAAGGGCTGCCATGCATGCCGCGTAGGAGTCGTCCCGCATCACAGTGAGCGTGCGGGAGTGGTTGCCTTCGCTGCCAGGCAGTACTCTGAAGCTGCGTCGGATGAATCGTAAAAGATACATCAGACGTAAACTGAGCCCGGCCAGACTGAAAAGTCTCCGGGCTCAGTCTTATGTGCGCCGGAAAATCATTCCTTCCACCCCTTCGGCGGCTCGGTCCCGCCCGCGATCTGGCGCGTGCGATAGCGCCACTGGCCATTGGCCTTCACGAAGGTGCTGTATTCCTTGCCCTGCGTGGTGACCTTCGGCGCATCGCCCTGCTTCTCGATCTCGTATTCGGTGAACACCATCTGTGCGGTGGCGGTGTTCCCGCGCACGACGATGAGCGGGTTGCTGATGGTGACGATGAAGGAGTAGCGCGGTGGCCGCGGCGGCCGCGGTGCCTGGCCGGGCGCACGCCCGTAGGCTTCGAGGATGCCGTTCTTTCCCTTGTATGTGCGCGTGCCCAGGATCAGCTCGGCATCATCGGCATAGAAGTCGGCGAAGTTCTCTGCATCCTCGCGGCCGAAGTTGTTGTAGTAGCGGGTGATCAGGTCCTGGATCTGCGCGCGGTCGATGAGCGTCTGG
>JALYWF010000020.1 GCA_030852845.1 Pseudomonadota bacterium | reverse complement strand
CTGCAATTCATAGGGTCCGGCCATACCCGGCAGGCTGCGTGCCTTCTCCAGCGCGGCCAGGCCGCGGCCGATCAACAGCCAGTCCCAGCGCGCCCGGTTCTGCTCCATCAGCAGGATGGGCCGGCCCGCTGCGTCAGTGCGTGCCTTGAGTCGTGAGGCCTGCAGTTCGAGCAACGCGGCGAGGCCGTGGACCTCGCGTTCCCGCGGCGCCAGTTGCGCCAACATGCGCGCCAAGCGCAGCGCCTCTTCACACAAGGAAGGTCGCATCCAGTCGTCGCCTGCCGTGGCCGTGTAGCCTTCATTGAAGATCAAGTAGATGCACTCCAGCACCGATTCAAGGCGCGCGTGCAGTTCTTCGCCCTGCGGCACCTCGAAAGGCACGGCAGCCTCGCTGAGCGTGCGCTTGGCGCGCACGATGCGCTGGGCGATGGTGGCCTCACCCTGCAGGAAGTCCCGGCCGATCTCGGCGGTGGTCAGGCCACCCAGCAGCTTCAGGGTCAGTGCCACCTGCGCGTCTTTCGGAAGCACCGGATGGCAGGCGGTGAAGATCAGCCGCAGCAGGTCATCGCCGTGCTCTTCGCGATCCGCTTCATCGCTGGAGTCCGGCGCAAGATGATCGCCGCGCGCATCCGCGTCCGCTCCCAGCGCCTCGCGGTGGCGGCGCTGCAGCGCCGCCTGACGCAGCCGGTCCAGCGCCTTGTTCCTGGCCGTGGTCATGAGCCATGCCCCCGGGTTCTGCGGCAGGCCGCGCCCCGGCCAGTGCTCGAGCGCGGCCACCAGCGCATCCTGCGCGAGGTCCTCGGCGAGGCCGACGTCGCGCACCAGTCGCGCGACGGCAGCCACGATGCGGGGCGACTCGATGCGCCAGACCGCATCGATCGTGCGGCGCAGTTCATCACTCATGCGGGGCCGGTGGACTATTTGCCGGACAGCTGCGCACGCAGGCGATCCTGCTGGGCTTCCACCTCGGGGGTGACCGCCGCGCCGAAATCCTCCAGCTCGAACACCTGGCGGATCTCGATCTCCGAGTCACCGAGCATGGGATTCGGGCAGCGACGCACCCATTCCACGGCCTCATCCATCGAGCGCACCTGCCAGATCCAGTAGCCGGCGATCAATTCCTTGGTCTCGGCAAAGGGACCGTCGACCACGGTGCGGTTCTTGCCGGAAAACCGCACGCGCTTGCCGCGCGAGGAGGGATGCAGGCCATCGCCGGCGAGCAGGATGCCCGCCTTCACCAGCTCCTCGTTGTAGTGGCCCATCTCGGTGAGCAGTTCGGTGGCGGGCATGATGCCGGCTTCGGAATCGGCAGTGGCTTTCACGATGACCATGACGCGCATGACTTGTCTCCTTGTACTTGATGCCGGGCGCCCCTCTGGTGCCCCTTCATGGGTACGACGGTCGGGTCCCGGCATTTTCGACAATCATGGCGGCGCCGGTACAATCACCGCAAATGCAGTACCTCCTCCTTGTGTATACCGACCCGGCCCTGATGGACCAGCTGCCGGCCGAGGGCTTCAACCAGGAAATGAAGGAGTGCATGCAGCACGCGGACGAGCTGGCCCGGGAGGGCACACTGGTGGCCTTCCAGCAGCTGGAACCGCCGGCGAAGGCCAAGGCCGTGCGCGTGCGCGGCGGTCGTACCAGCATCCTCGATGGCCCCTTTGCAGAAACCAAGGAAGTGCTGGCCGGATTCAACCTCATCGAGGCGGCGTCGATGGAAGAGGCACTGCGCATTGCGCAGACCTTCCCCTGGACCCGCTATGGCTGCATCGAAGTGCGGCCGGTTGCGGACCTCGGGGCGATGCGCAGGCGCGTCGGCGCCTGAATCGCCCCTTGGGCCGGGAGCTCAGTCCGGAATCTCCGACAGGCGATAGCTGCCGCCGACCCGCGCGTCCATTGCATCAGGTCTTGCTCGCGCAGTTGAACATCCACTGCACGCCGAATTTGTCGGTGAGGCTGCCGAAGTAATCGCCCCAGAACATTTCCTGCAGCGGCATATCCACCTTGCCGCCCTCGGCGAGCCGCGTGAACAACCGTTGCGTTTCGGCGCGGGTGTCCGGCTGCAGGTTGATGAACACGTTGTTGCCCATGTTCAGCTTGAAGCCCATCGACGCTGTGGAATCGGTTCCCATCAGCTGGTGGCCGCCCAGGATGGGCAGGCAGACGTGCATTACCAGGCTGCGATCGGCTTCGGCAAGCGGAGGCTGGCCTGGCGCGGTGGGCACGTCGCCCATACGCATGATGCCGTTGCTGTCGAACTGGGTGCCGAATACGGTGCGGTAGAACAGGAAGGCGTCCTCGGTGGTGCCCGGGAAATTCAGGTAGGTGCTCACGCTCGCCATTGCGGTCTCCTCTTGGGTTGCCAGCAGCCGCCCCTCGCGGCCCTCTGCCTGGACGACGGTCCGGAATCAGGGATTTCGACATCGAAGTGCCGGAACTTTGGCCGTGGAGCCCGCTCTATAATGGGTATATGGGATACCTATTTAACAAATGGGCCGTTCCGGCCCTGCTGGTGGCCGCAGGCGCCGCCCATGCCGACCCCGCCAAACTGCCCACCTCCACCCGCTACGACGTGGAGTACCCCGGCATTGCCTATTCGGAGCCGGCGCGGGAGAACCGCGTCTGGCGCATGCAGCAGCGCCTGGCCAGCGGTGAGCTGAAGCTGGAATGGGAGCCCCGGACGGGCTACCTGCGCTCGCTGCTGAAGGCCCTGGAAATCGACATGGACTCGCAGGTACTGGTGTTCTCCCGCACCAGCCTGCAGATCGAACACATCTCCCCGGCGACGCCGCGCGCGGTGTACTTCAATGACGACACCTACGTGGGCTTCGTGCAGAACAGTCCGCTGATCGAGCTCACCGCCATAGACGCCTCCAAGGGCGCGGTGTTCTACGGCTTCGAGAACCGCCAGGAGCTGGCGCCGGAGATCAGCCGCGAGGGCGGGCGCTGCCTGACCTGCCATGACACCTATTCGATGAGCGGTGGCGGCGTACCCCGGGTGATGGTGCTTTCCTCGCCGGTGGATGACCCGGCCGACACGCGCACCGTGACTTCCGGCCAGGATGTGGACGACAGCACGCCATTCAGCGCCCGCTGGGGCGGCTGGTACGTGACCGGCAATACCGGCAAGCGCACGCACCTGGGCAACCTGCCGCTGCGCGAGGGCCGGCACGGGGAGAAGCTGCGTGAGCTGCGCGGCAGCAGCAACCACAATATCGATGAGCTGAAGGCGTACCTCGACACCAGTCCCTACCTCAGCGGCAAGAGCGACGTGGTGGCGCTGACCGTGCTGGAACACCAGACGCGACTGCAGAACCTGGTGACGCGCGTGAACTACAAGATCCGCACCATCCTGGAGCGTGAAGCGAAGGACGGGGCGCCTGCCGCCTCCGGCCCGATCCGCAGCTGGGAGGA
>JALYWF010000192.1 GCA_030852845.1 Pseudomonadota bacterium | reverse complement strand
GTCACGTCATGCACGCGCAGCAGGTAGAACCCGGCGAGCAGGCACCCGAGCACCGCGCCGGCGATGTTGCCTGCATAGAAGAACCCGAGCCAGGCAACTCCCTTTGGCGTCGACTCCACCCAGCGCGCGATCGCCGGCAGCGTCGCGCCCATCAGGATGGCCGGGGGCAGCAGCATGATCAATGCCAGCACAGCACGCAGCACGAGCCCGCCCAGACCACTGCCGCCAATCGCCGCATAGACGGGGCCGATCATCGGCAGGGCCAGCAGCACGAGCACGCCGAACGCCGCGATGCCGAACTCGATCCAGGCATAGACGCGCAGCGGATGCCTGGACGCCCGGACCACATAGGGAAGCCCGACGCTGCCGATGCACATTCCCCCCATGAAGACCGCCAGCAGCAGGCCGAGCGAAATCGCCGAGGAGCCGATGATCAGCGAGAGCATCTGGAACCAGACGACCTGGTAGATCAGCGCCGCGCAGCCGCTGCCGATGAACAGCAGCAGCAGTGCGGGCAAATATGGGGAGGTCGTGGAGAGTGGGAATCCTTTCGGCCCAGCGTCCATCACCTGCGCGCTTCCTTGTCCGTTCGTCATGACTTCGGTCCCCGTAACCTGTTCTATCGTTGTTCATTGCGAGGCTTGTGCTCGCTCGTTCCGCGGTTGGGCCAGTCACTCTGGCTCTCTTGTCGCGGAGTGCTGCAATCAAACCACATCGCAGGATGCCGGGTCATTTTTTGTCGTACCGCCGCGACCGGGCAAGCTCCCGGAGCTGGTCTGCGCTAGCATGGTCCGCTCTTCGACAGGATGCAGAATCTCTGGGGGAGGTCGCCGTGGCTACGAATACCGTGTGCCGTCTGCAGCATGTCCTGCCGTTCTTCGCACTGTCCTGCGCGCTGCAGTTGCCCGCCCCGGCGCTGGCCCACCACAGCCAGGCGGCATTTGATACGTCGCGTGAAATCACCATCGAAGGCACCGTCAGCCGCCTCGACTGGACGAACCCGCACATCTACCTGATCGTCGAGACCGCCGATGGCAAGGGCGGCAAGCGCCTGCAGCAGGTCGAAGGCCTGGCGGTCACGCAGGCGCTGGTCGATGGTCTTGACCGCAAGGCGCTGACGCCAGGCACGCATGTGCTGGTGCGCGCCAACCCGAACCGCCATGGTGCCGACCGCACCGTGCGCGGACTCGATGTAGTCACTACGGCCGACGGCAAGGTCCGTCCCATGTACCAGCGCCGTGCGGCGGCCCTGCAGCTGAAGCCAGCCACCGGCATCGCGGGCAAGTGGGCACCCTCGCTGGCAGAGGCCGGCAAGGTGTTCGGCGCCGTGCGCAATGAGTGGAAGCTCGCCCCCGCCGCCAGCGCCGCGCAGCTGGTGGGCGCCTGCGACATCGAACCCATCCCCTTCATCGCGACCATCAATGAGCTGCGCAGCATCGAAGTCAACGCCAGCAGCGTGAAGTTCCGCTTCGACAATTCCGGTGACGTGGCGGTGCGCGAAGTCCGCCTCGACCAGAAACAGCACCCGGCAAAGGTCACGCCCTCGCTATTCGGGCATTCGATCGGCTGGTGGGAAGGCGGGACGCTGGTGATCGATACCGTGGGCTACAAACCGCATGTGTCAGGACTCTTCTCGGGGATCCCCTCCGGCGCGCGCAAGCATACGGTGGAACGCCTGACGCTGACCGCGGATCGCCTGCATCTGCGCTATCAGGTCACCATCGAAGACCCGCAATACCTGGCAGTGCCGGCGACTCTGGACATGCTCTGGGATCATCGCCCCGACCTGGACTTTGCACGGGTGCCCTGCGACCAGAAGGTATCCGACCGCTACCTGGCTGACTGATGTCCAGAAACCGGGCGGGGAAGCCGCCGCATGATCATGGTTGTGACGCTTGGGCTTGTATTGGGGGCGAAGTGAAGAAACTCTTGTCGATACTGGGTGCCTGCGTGTTGATGGCCTGCGCTCCGCTGGCATTGGCACAGCGTGCCGCAGGCCCGGGGCCCGCAGGCCCGGCCGGGCCGGGCGGCCCTGGCCGTGGTGCGCCGCCGCCAGCACCGGCACCGTTCCAGCCAACCAATGTGAAGCACGGCACTGTGTCGGCCCACTGGTACCACTCGCCGGTCACCAATGCGGAGCGCCGCATGCTGGTCTACACGCCGCCGGGCTACGAAACCTCGAAGAAGAAATATCCGGTGCTGTACCTGTTCCACGGCGGCGGTGGCAACGAGGACAACTGGGTCGATTCAGGCCTGGCCCACATCGGGCTCGACAATCTGACCGCCGAGGGCAGGTTCGTGCCCATGATCGTGGTGATGCCCAATGCCAACTGGGACATGCCGGCCGCGCCGAAACACTCGCCGCCCGCGGTGGCCGGCACCAACCCGAACACGGGAGGTCCTGGTGGACAGGCACCCATGGGCCTGGATATGGACAAGGCCGTGGACGACATCGTGAAGGGCGAGATCCCGTACATCGAGAAGCACTTCCGCGCGCTGAAGGGTCGCGAGAACCGCGCCATCACCGGGCTGTCGATGGGCGGCGGCATCGCGATCAGCGTGGGCCTCGCGCGGCTGGACCAGTTCGCCTGGATAGGCGAATTCAGCACCGGCCTGTTCGGTGGCGTTAATGGCGCGGCCTATGAGCCCTTTGATGCCGAAGCGCTCGCCCCGGGGTTCTTCAGCAACGCAGCGGCCACCAACAAGAAGATCAAGCTGCTGTACTTCTCATGTGGCACGGAAGACCCCCGCATCAAGTTCACGGAAGACGTTGCCAATGACATGAACCGGCGGGGAGTAAAGGCCACCTTCGCCAGTTTCCCCGGCGGGCATGAGTGGAGCGTGTGGCGGGACTCGCTGGTGGATTTCGGTTCGAAGCTGTTCCGGTAAGAACTATCTCGATGTCACGCTCGACGACCCGGGGGGTTGCGCGCGACTGACCGTAATGCTGGCTTGCAGATCCGTTGGACGAATGATCTGCATGACCGGAGGTGCCGCCACCAGCTTGACCCAGACAGTATTCCCGTCCCTGAACCACGAGGTCTCTTTGGCCTGACGCAAGGCGTCCAGGCTTCTCTGCTCCGCGCCGGACGATGCGCTGGCGAAGCCCGGCAACTCGAAGATGATCCATGAGCCCGTATCCAGTTCGGTCAGGCTGAGGGTCACTTCCGGCCTCTCGGTTTTCACCTGAATCTCGGTGCCGGCCTTCACAGTGCTCTGGTCGCCCGGTGCCTTGAATTCTTTGCCGTTGCGAACCAGCGAGATGGGCGCCTGGGCAGCACGACGGGAGAACAGGGCGGTACGCTGGGACTGGACGAGAGGATCGTTAGACGCAGCGCCCCCGCCGACCGACGCCAGCAAGGCGAACCGGGCGGTACGCGATTCGAGATTGACCGCTTTTGGAAGCTCTCCCCTGGCGTCGGAGAGATTCAGGCGACCGATGTCGCCCGTGCACACGGAGGCGTTCCAGGTCGGCTCGATCCTGCAGGTGTTGTCTGTGGCGATGCTGTCGTTCTCGCCATCGTGCAGCAGGACTTGGGAATTGCGGATGCCGGTCACCGATCCATCGAGATCGCGGAACGACAGGGTCCGATAGGCGTTGCCGCCGCGGTTGTCGTTGTCGAACCTGCTGTCGAATTTTGGGAAATAGACCGGCTTGGCATTGACGAATTTCGCACCGCTGATGGTGCTTCCGGTGCTGAGCCCCGCGCTCGTGAACAGCAGGAAGGACAGCGCGCCGGTCTTTCTCTGATCGTTGTCCTGGAAATTCACGAATGTGGTGTTCACCACATCGTCGCGGTAATCGTAGTATTCGTAGCCGCGGATGGGGAAGTCCGGAATGCGCGGCTTCGGCAGGCTGCGGCCATAGGCGATTTCTTCGGGCGTCCTCGGATTGCCGAAATTTTCGGTCTCGCCCACGACCAGCGAATCCACTAGCCGCGAGGTGTTGGGTTTTTTTTATATTTCATCTGCGGCCTGAGG
>JALYWF010000150.1 GCA_030852845.1 Pseudomonadota bacterium | reverse complement strand
TCAGGGAGCTGCGCGACACCGAGCTGGAAGGCTACCTCACCGAGATCCTCACGCCTTCCCAGGCCGAGCTTTTCACCAAGGGCAACGACGTCGACTTCTCCTACGTATCGACCGACGGCGGGCGCTTCCGCGTCAACGTGTTCCGCAAGGAGACGGGCGTCGGGGCGGTGTTCCGTACCATCCCCACCGAGATTCCCACACTCGACAAGCTGGGCCTGCCGCCCATCGTGCGCAAGCTCTGCGACTACCACCAGGGCATGATCCTGGTGACCGGCGCCACCGGTTCGGGCAAGTCCACCACGCTGGCGGCGATGATCGACTACCTCAACGGCACCCGGAAGCTGAACATCATCAGCCTCGAGGACCCGATCGAGTTCGTGCACAAGAGCAAGAACTGCCAGGTGATCCAGCGCGAGCTGGGCACCCACCTGCCCTCCTTCGCCGAGGGCGTGCGCGCCGCGATGCGCGAGGATCCGGACGTGATCCTCGTGGGCGAGATGCGCGACTCAGAGACCATCTCGATGGCGATGACCGCCGCCGAGACCGGCCACCTGGTGCTGGGCACGCTGCACACCACCGGCGCGGTAAAGACCATCGACCGCATCATCGACGCCCTGCCCATCGAAGAGCGCGAGCAGACCAAGAGCTTCCTGTCGCAGAGCCTGCTGGCCGTGGTCACCCAGGTGCTGTGCAAAACGGCGGACAACCAGGGACGCAAGGCGGTGTGCGAGGTGATGGTGATGACCAAGGCCATCGCCAAGCTGATCCAGACCGACCAGACGCACCAGATCCCCGCGCAGGTCCAGATGGGCAAGGAGTTCGGCATGCAGCTGCTCGACCAGGCGCTGCTGGCCTCAGTGGTGGCCAAGGAGATCGACCCGGACCAGGCGTACCTCTTCGCCAACGACAAGCGCGTGCTGCAGAAGTACGTCACCGACACCAGCCTGCTGCCCAAACTCGACCTGGCCGCCGCAAGTGCGGCCGGCAACGGCGGGGGAGCCTGAGCCGGCCATGGCGAAGATCGACGAGTTCCTCACCGAGGTGATGAAGCGCCGCGGGTCAGACCTGCACTTCATCGCCGGCGATCCACCCCGCATGCGCCTGTGGGGCGACCTGGCGCCGCTGCGGGGAGAGCCCCTGACCGCCGATTTCGCACGCGAAGCGCTGCTGGAGATCATGCCGGCCAAGGCGAAGGACCGCTTCGACAAGCATGACGGCGCGGATTTCGCCTATACGCTGGGCGAGCTGGGCCGGTTCCGGGTCAACGTGATGCGGCAGCTCAATGGCATGGGGGCGGTATTCCGCGCCATTCCGTCCAAGGCCCTGAGCATGGACGAGCTGAAGCTTCCGGAGTCCGTGCGCAGCCTGGCGCGCGCCAACAACGGGTTGATCCTGGTCACCGGCAAGACCGGGTCGGGCAAGTCCACCACGCTGGCAGCGATGATCGATGACATCAACCGGCGCGACAAGGGACACATCCTCACCATCGAGGATCCCATCGAGTTCGTGCACCAGCGGCGCAACTGCCTGATCAGCCAGCGCGAGATCGGCGTGCACGCGCAGACCTTCGCGCAGGCGCTGCATTCCGCCCTGCGCGAGGATCCTGACGTCATCCTGGTGGGCGAAATGCGCGACCTGGAGACCATCAGCATCGCCGTCACGGCGGCTGAGATGGGCATCCTGGTGATGGGCACGCTGCACACCAATGGTGCCGCGCAGACCGTGGACCGCATCATCAACGTGTTCCCGGCCGACAAGCAGTCGCATGTGCGCACCATGCTTTCCACCTCGCTGCGCGGGGTGATCTCGCAGCAGCTGCTGCAGAGGTCCGACAAGCAGGGACGCGTCGCGGCGCTGGAGATCCTGGTGAACAATTCCGCGGTGGCCAACCTGATCCGCCAGGGCAAGCTCGACCAGCTGGAGAACACCATGCAGTCGGGCGCGGCCAGCGGCATGCGCACCATGGACAGCTCCATCCAGGGGCTGTACGACCAGCGCCAGGTCACAGGCAAGGAGGCCTACAAGAAAGCCATTGCCAAGTCCCGCTTCGAGGCGGTGAAGGACCAGGGTTGAGCCAGATACGCCGGATTCTCGTCACCAGCGCGCTGCCCTACGCGAACGGGCCGCTGCACCTCGGGCACATGATCGAGGCAGTGCAGACCGATGTCTGGTGCCGCTTCCAGCGTGCACGCGGGCACGACTGCATCTACGTATGCGCCGAGGACTGCCACGGCACGCCCATCATGATCCGCGCCCGCCAGGACGGCATCACGCCCGAGCAGCTGATTGCTGCCGCAGCGGCGGAGCACCAGCGCGACTACGCCGGCTTCGGCATTGCCTTCGACCATTTCCATTCCACCCACTCGGAGGAAAACCGCCGGTTGTCCGTCGAGTTGTACCGCCGCCTGGTGGAGAAGGGTTCCATCGCGCGGCGCTCCATCCGGCAGGCCTATGACGAGCAGGCTGGCATGTTCCTGCCAGACCGCTTCGTGCGCGGCACCTGCCCCCGCTGCGATACGCCCGACCAATACGGCGATTCCTGCGAGAACTGCGGCGCCACCTATTCACCCACCGACCTGAAGGACGCGGTGTCCACGGTAACGGGCACGAAGCCGGTGCTGCGCGAATCCGAGCATCTTTTCTTCCGTCTCGGCGACTACGAGCAGGACCTGCGCGAATGGCTGGCCGGCAAGGGCCTGCAGGAGGCCGTGCGCGCCAAGCTCGAGGAATGGTTCAAGGTCGGCCTTTCCGACTGGGACATCTCCCGCGACGCGCCCTACTTCGGTTTCGAGATCCCCGACGCCCCCGGCAAATATTTCTATGTGTGGTTCGACGCGCCCATCGGCTACATGGGCAGCTTCGCGGCACTGGCCGCGAAGCGCGGGCTGGATTTCGACGCCTACTGGAAGGCCGGCGCAACCACCGAGCTGCACCACTTCATCGGCAAGGACATCAGCTACTTCCACACGCTGTTCTGGCCGGCGGTCCTGCATGGCTCCGGCTGCCGCCGTCCCACCGGCGTGCACGTGCATGGATTCCTCAATGTCGACGGGCAGAAGATGTCCAAGTCGCGCGGCACCTTCATCACGGCCCGGCGCTACCTCGACCTGCTGCCGGCAGATCACCTGCGCTACTACTTTGCCGCCAAGCTGAGCAACGGGCTGGACGACATCGACTTCAGCCTCGCGGATTTCACCGCGCGCGTGAATTCGGATGTGGTGGGCAAGCTGGTGAACATCGCCAGCCGCTGCGCGCCCTTCATCGGCAAGGCCGGCGGCTCGCTGGGCTCCTCGCTGCCCGACCCCGGGCTGTATGCCGAATTCACCGCAGCCAGCGAACGCGTGGCAGACCTGTTCGAGTCGCGCGACTATGCCGGGGCCATCCGCGAGATCATGCAGCTGACCGACCGCGCCAACCAGTACGTGGACCACCACAAGCCCTGGGCCCTGGCGAAGGACCCTGCCCGCCTGGCCGAAGCCCATGCCGTGGCCACGCAGGGCATCAACCTGTTCCGCGTGCTGATGACCTGGCTTGCCCCGGTGATGCCCGGCGTCGCCGCTGCGGCCGAGGGCTGGCTGGGCAGTGGCACCCTCTCGCGCTGGGATGGCGTGGCCGAGCCATTGCTCGGTCGTCCGCTCGGCCAGTATCCGCAGCTGGCCACCCGGGTGGATCCCGCAGTGGTGAAGCAGCTCATCGTCCAGAATCCGGTCGCCGCGACCATACCCGCGGCCACCGCACCCGTCACGAAGAAGGCTTCAATGGAAAACAAGACTCCGCCCGCGGCCGCCGCCGCACCCGCCCACATCGGCATCGAGGATTTCGCGAAGCTCGACCTGCGCGCCGCGAAAGTGCTCGAGGCCGCACGCGTCGAAGGCTCCGACAAGCTCTTGCAGCTGAAGCTCGACCTGGGTACCGAGCAGCGCAATGTGTTCTCCGGCATCGCCGCGTTCTACAAGCCTGAAGATCTGGTGGGCCGGTTCGTGGTGATGATCGCCAACCTCGCGCCGCGCAAGATGCGCTTCGGTGTTTCAGAGGGCATGGTCCTCTGCGCCAGCGACAAGAGTGGCGACGGCCAGGGCGTGTTCGTGCTTTCGGTGGACGAGGGCGTGACGCCCGGCATGAAGGTCAGCTGAGCCGGAGCCACCGCAGCCGATGAAGCCGGAGGCCGTCACCGCGCTGTACGCGGCCCTGCGCGACGCAAACCCCGAGCCCCGCAGCGAGCTGGAGTTCGGCACGCCGTTCGAACTGCTGATTGCGGTGATCCTCTCCGCGCAGGCCACCGACCGCAGCGTGAACGTGGCCACGCGCAGCCTCTATCCCGTTGCCAACACCCCGGCGACCCTGCTGGCGCTGGGCGTCGAGGGCATCACGCCCTACATCCGCCATATCGGGCTGTGGAGCACCAAGGCCCGCAACGTCATCGAGACCTGCCGCCTGCTCCTCGAACGGCACGCCGGAGAGGTGCCGCGCGACCGCGAAGCGCTGGAGGCACTGCCGGGGGTGGGTCGCAAGACAGCCAACGTGGTGCTCAACGTCGCCTTCGGCGAACCCACGCTGGCCGTGGACACCCACGTGTTCCGTGTGGCCAACCGCACCGGGCTGGCGCGCGGCGCTACACCCGCGGCGGTGGAGGAGAAACTGCTGAAGGTCACGCCCGCGCCGTTCCTGCTGCATGCGCACCACTGGCTGATATTGCACGGGCGCTACATCTGCCTGGCGCGCCGCCCGCGCTGCTACGAATGCGTGATCAGCGCCTGCTGCGCGTTCCGCCCGAAGACACCCGCCCCCTGAGGGACGAGGCGCTACACTGCCGCCATGATTTTCGCCAATGCCAGCCGCGAGGAGCTGCGCCGCCGTTACATCACGGCCTGGCAACGCCATCGCGAGGGGTTGCCGCTGGAACCGCTGGACACGCAGATTGCCGACGTGATCGCGCTGCATCCGGAATTCCACGCCCTGCTCGAAGATCCCGATGCACTCACCGGCGAATTCACGGTGGAGGCCGGCCATGCCAATCCCTTCCTCCACATGGGGCTGCATCTTGGCGTGCGCGAGCAGTTGGCCACCAACCGGCCTGCGGGCATCGTCGATCTGCACGCGCGGCTGGCCCGGCGCCTTGGTTCAGCGCACGATGCCGAACACCGCATGGCCGACGCGCTCGCGGAAACGCTCTGGGAAGCACAGCGTGCCGGGCGTGCGCCGGATGAGGCGGCCTACCTGGAGCGATTGCGCCGGCTGGCCTGAGTGGCGGCCAGCGCATCGACGTGGATGTATCCCACGGTGTGCCCTTCCGCGAAATAGGCCTCGATCCAGTCCCCGGTCCGCGACAACTCGTAGGCCCGCTCCCGCGGGACTGCGGTGCGGATTTCCACCGCATCGGGCGCTGGCGCACTCCTGACAGCCGTATCCGCGTCCAGCCGCTTCGAAGGCAGGTTGCGCAGCACACGTTTCAGGGGGGCGGCCGCATCGGTGTAGCCATGACGCAAGGCACTGGCGAACCAGAACACCGCACGCCCGTCGTCACGGCCCACGCCCTGCCCACGCGCGTAGACGTCGCCGAGGTTGTTCTCGGCATAGGCGTAACCCTGCTCGGCCGCCTTGCGCCACCACAGCGCGGCCTGCACGGCATCCTTTTCGACTCCGCCGCCGCTGCGATAAGCATTGCCAAGGTGGTACTGCGCCCAGCCTGATCCCTGCTCTGCTGCCCGCCGCAGCCAGGCAACGGCCTGCGGCAGGTCTTTTTTCACGCCCAGGCCCTGCGACAGGGCCAACCCCAGGTTGGTCTGCGCGGCAACCATTCCCTGCTCGGCCGCCCTGCGATACCACTGCGCGGCTTCCACCTCATCCTTTTCCACACCGTCACCGGCTCCCAGCGCGACACCCAGGCTGTTCTGCGCTTCGGCAAGTCCCAGGTTGGCGGCGCGGCGATACCAGTACGCCGCTTCCTCGCTGTCCTGCACCACATCCCGACCGGCGGAATACAGGTTGGCCAGCAGCAGCTGCGCCTGGCCGAAACCCTGGTCTGCCGCGCGGCGGATCCACTCCACGGCCACTTCGGCATCGATGGGCACGCCAAAGCCCTGGAGATGCATGCCGCCCAGCAGGTACTGCGCAACGGGATCGCCCTCTTCGGCCAGCGGGCGCACCAGGTCGAGCGCCGCTTCAGGCTCGCCCGCCTTGATGTGCCGCACGGCCTGCGTGAGGGCTTCCACCACCGCAGGCGCCTGCTGCGATTCCTGGGTCCATGCGGCGGCCACCGCCAGAAGCGACAGGACCGCTGCGGCGCAGGTCGCACGCAGCCCGCCCACCAGTCGCGAAGCAGTCACCTTCATGCGCTCAGCTCATTCGTGCCCACTTGATGAGGGTGCGGAAACTCGGCGGCTTGCCGTGCATCAGCAATCCCACGCGGAACACCTTGGCCGCGAACCAGACGGCAACGCAGGCGCCGATCATGCTGACCGCCAGCGATATCACCACCTGCCACACCGGCGGCGGAGAGGTGGAAGCCAGCCGCGCCATCATGATGAAACCATTGATCGGCGGGATGAAGCTCGCGGTCACGGCAAAGGTCGAATCCGGTGCATTGCCGACCATCGGCGTGGCCACGTAGGGAATGATCATCAGGATCATCACCGGCCCCATCAGCGACTGCGCATCGGCCATCTGGTTCACCGCGGCCCCGATGGACATCATCAGCGCACCGAACACCAGGTAGGCGGTGAGGAAAAACAGGAACAGCCAGACCACCATCATCGGGTCGATCAGCCCGATCATCGCAAACTGCAGCAGCGCCAGCAGCCCCAGCCCCACGTACACGGACATGGTGACCAGGCCCACGCCAAGCTGGCCCAGCAGCTTGCCCCACATCAGTTCCAGCGAAGAGGCGGCGGCCAGCAGCACTTCAACCACGCGGCTGGATTTCTCTTCCACGGTCGAGGTCATCAACCCCTGCCCGCCGATCATGATGCCCATGAACAGCAGGATGCCCATGATGAAGGGCAGCATGCGGTTGAAGCCCTGCACGTTGCGCTCCTTGCCGCCGGCATAGACCACCACGGTGTCCGAGCGCGGAATGGTGGTGGCCGAACGGATGACATCCGGATCGAAGCCACGCGCACGCAGTCTCTCGGTGATCAGCGTGGGGCGCACGGCCCCGTGCAGGATGCTTTCGGCATCAGCGGGCAGGTTGCGCGGCGCGAAGAGCTGATACCCGGCGTAGCGACCTTCAGCACTCGCCTGCACAGCATCAGCGGGAAGCACCACCAGCGCACGGCGATGCAGCTTGCCGCCCTCGGTGGCCTCCAGCCAGGTCTTGCCGTCCTCATCCGTGGTGCCCGATGGCATCTCTTGCAGCCGGAATCGCGGCAGCGCCGGAACAGGTGCGGGTGCGGACATGCGTGCCGTGGCGCCTGCCCCCGCCTGTTCCGCGGCCTCGCGCCGGCTGGCCTCGCGACGACCCGCTATGGCCTCGGCCGACAGTTCCTCTCGCAGCGATCCGGTGAAGCCGCTGCCGCTGCGATCAATCACCGCCACTTCCACGTCCACCTGCACGCCGCGGTTGGCCATCAATTTCGGCAGCGCCACGAAGAGGGCGGCAAGCAGCAACGGCATCACCAGCACGCCGAACAGGAATCCCTTGCTCGACACGGTGACGAAGAATTCGCGCGCGGCCACCAGGCGGATGCGGTGCAGGGTGCCGCTCATGCCACCGCTCCCGTGAGGCCCTGCAGGTGCTCGCGCAGCGCCTGCTCCGACTCGCCCCCGCCGCGCACGATGTTCACGAACATGTCCTCCAGCTTCAGGCGGGCGATCTCCACCCGCGCCGGCACCACGCGGGCGGCCGCTTCACGGATCACCGCGGCCGGATCGGTGCCGGGCGCAAGCCGCAGTTCGAACTCATCACCGAGCGCACTCACCGATGACACCCCGGGCACGCCCCGCAGGGCCGTACTGTCTGCCTGCGGGTCGAGCGGCTCGAACAGCACGCGCGCCGTGTCGTAGCGGCGCCGCAGCCTGGACATGGACTCGTCGAGCACCTTGCTGCCCTTGTGGATCATCACGACGCGATCGCACAGCTCCTCGGCCTGCGCCATCACATGCGTGGAGAAAAGGATGGTGGTACCGCGGCGCTTCTCCCCGGCGATCACTTCCTTCAGCAGGCGCACGCTCACCGGATCAAGTCCGCTGAAGGGTTCATCGAGGATCAGCAGCTCCGGCTGGTGCACGATGGTGGCGACGAACTGCACCCGCTGCAGCATGCCCTTGGACATGTCCTCGCACTTCTTCTTTTCGACGTCGCCCAGGCCGAGCCGTGCCAGCAGGTCGCGTGCGCGCGCAAGCGCCACGTCTTCCGGCACGCCCTTCAGGCCCGCCAGGTATTTGAGGAACGCGCCCACCGTCATCTTGCGATAGACGCCCCGCTCCTCCGGCAGGTAGCCGATGCGGTCCTTGGCTTCCAGCGCAGATGGCCGACCCAGCACCTCGACGCTGCCGGAGTCGGGAAACAGGATGGACATGATGATGCGGATGGTGGTGCTCTTGCCCGCACCACTGGGCCCGATAAGGCCGCAGGTCTGGCCCCTGGGGATGGCCAGGTCAAGCGCAGCGACTGCGCGCTGGCCGCCAAAGCTCTTCTCGACCGCCTGCAGTCTGGCTGCGTCCACTGCGCTCCCCCATGATGTATGCGGGCGGTTCTGTCTTCCCCCGTACGGGAAACTTACAGCATCAGCCCTTGCGGGGCATGTACAGGTCGGTCAGCGTGCCTTCCAGGGCCTCGGCGGTCATGCCCACGGACTCCGACAGGGTCGGATGCGGATGGATGGTCAGGCCCACGTCGGCGGTGTCGGCGCCCAGCTCGATGGCCAGCCCCACCTCGGCGATCAGCTCACCGGCGTTGGGTCCGACGATGCCGCCGCCGATCACCCGGTTGCTGGCCGCATCGACGATCAGCTTGGTGAATCCCTCATCGCGCCCCAGCGACAGCGAGCGGCCGCTGGCTGCCCAGGGGAAGGCCGCCTTGCGGATATTCAGGCCCTCGCGCTTCGCCTGCGCCTCGGTGACACCCACCCACGCCACTTCCGGATCGGTGTAGGCCACGGAGGGAATCACGCGTGCATCGAAGTAGGCCTTGTGCCCCGCGGCCACCTCGGCGGCCACCTTGGCCTCATGCGTGGCCTTGTGGGCCAGCATGGGCTGGCCGACGATGTCCCCGATGGCGAAGATGCCCGGCACGCTGGTGCGCATCTGCTTGTCCACCGGGATGAAGCCACGCTCGTTCACCTCGATGCCGGCCGCCTCGCAATTGATCAGGCGGCCATTGGGCACGCGGCCCACGGCCACCAGCACGCGGTCATAGACGGATGTGCTGGACTCGCCGGCCTTGTTCTCGAAAGTGACGCGCAGGCCTTCCGGCAGCGCCTCCACCTTCGTGGACTTCGTGCCCAGCAGGATCTGCTCGTAACGACCCCTGAGCCGCTTCTCCAGCGGCTTCACCAGGTCGGGATCGGCGCCGGGCATCAGCTGCTCGCCCAGCTCGACCACCGAAACCTTCGTGCCCAGCGCGTCGTACACGCAGGCCATCTCCAGGCCGATGATGCCGCCGCCGATCACCAGCAGCCGCTGCGGGATGCCCTGCAATTCCAGCGCGCCGGTGGAATCGATCACGCGCGGATCGGCGGGAACGAAGGGCAGCTTCACGGCCTCGGAGCCGGCCGCGATGATGCACTGCTCGAACCCCAGCAGCGTCTCCGTGCCATCGGCAGCTGTCACCTCGAGCACACGGCTGCCCACGAATCGGCCCGTGCCGCGCAGCACCTCGACCTTGCGCTGCTTTGCCAGCATCACCAGTCCGCCCGTGAGGCGCTTCACCACGCTCTGCTTCCAGTCGCGCAGCTTGTCGAGGTCGACCTGCGGCTTGCCGAATGAAAGGCCATGCGCACCCATGGCATGCGCCTCGTCGATCACCTTGGCGGCGTGCAGCAGCGCCTTGGAAGGAATGCAGCCGACGTTCAGGCAGACGCCGCCGAGGGATTCCCAGCGCTCCACCAGCACTACCTGCATGCCCAGGTCTGCGGCGCGAAAAGCTGCGGTATAGCCGCCGGGACCGGCACCGAGGACGACCAGCTGCGCCTTGCGGTGGGGTGTGGGGCCTGGGGGCATCTGTGGCTGTTCCACACGGACCGGCGCATGGCCGGAGGATGCCTGGCTGGCCGCGGCGGTGGCCGGAGCGGGCGCTGCTTTCGCGGCCGCGCCGGTGGCGGATGCCCCGCCTGTATCACGGGCCGCCGTGGGCGCGGATGTCGCGGCGGATTTCGCGGCACCAGCCGCAGCCGTCACGCGTGCGATCACCGTGCCCTTGCCCACCTTGTCGCCGGCTTTCACCAACAGCGCAGCCAGCGTGCCGGCAGTCGTCGAAGGCACGTCCATCGTGGCCTTCTCGGTCTCCAGGGTGATCAGCGGCGTATCCACCTCGATGGCATCGCCCGGCTTGACCAGCACCTCGACCACGGCCACTTCATCGAAGTTGCCGAGGTCCGGAACTGCGATCTCTACGTCGCTCACGGCGTACCTGCCAGCAGCGTGGCCGGCTCGGCAAGCAGTTTCGACAGGTGCACGGCGAATCGCGCGCCCTGCGCGCCATCGATCACGCGATGGTCATAGGACAGCGACAGCGGCAGCATGTGGCGGGGCGCGAAGGCCTTGCCATCCCACACCGGTTTTGTCTGCGTGCGCGAGACGCCCAGGATGGCCACTTCCGGTGCATTGATGATGGGCGTGAAGGCGGTGCCGCCGATGCCACCCAGGCTCGAGATGGTGAAGCAGCCGCCCTGCATCTCGGCGCCCTTCAGGGTTCCCTTGCGCGCGCGGTCCGACAGGTCGCCCAGCGCGTGCGCGATGCCGAAGACATCCAGCTGGTCCGCGTTCTGTATCACCGGCACCAGCAGGCCCTGCGGCGTGTCGGCCGCGAAGCCGATGTGGAAATACTTCTTGAACACCAGGTTCTCGCCATCCAGCGAGGCATTGAAGGCGGGGAATTCCTTCAGGGCGAGCACCACGGCGCGGACGATGAACGCCAGCGGCGTCACCTTCACGCCGGCCGCTGCGGCCTTTTCCTTCAGCTTGCCGCGCTCGGCTTCAAGGTCGGTGATGTCCGCCTCATCGAACTGGGTGACATGCGGCACGTTGACCCAGGAGGCGTGCAGGCGCGGACCGGAAATTTTCTGGATGCGGCTGAGCGGCTTCACCTCCACCGGGCCGAACTTCGCGAAGTCGACCCTGGCCACCTGCGGCAGCGCCGGCCCCTGGGCCACCGCGCCGCTGAGCATGGCCTTCACCCAGGCCTTCACGTCATCGTGGGTGATGCGTCCGCGCTGGCCCGAACCTTTCACGCGTGCCAGGTCCACACCCAGCTCGCGTGCCAGCTTGCGCACGGAAGGACCGGCGTGGGCGGCACTGAAACCGGATTCATTCACCGGTGGCAGCGTGGCCGACCGGACCGGCTGTGGCGCAGGCGCGCTGCGCTGTGCCGGAGCAGGCGCGGCAGCCGGAGCTGCTGCGCCAGTGGCGGGAGCAGCAGGAGCCGAGGCGACGGCGGAGGCCGCCGCACCCGGCGCGGCCATGACGCCACTGAGCGTCACGACGCGCGAGCCCGGGCTGACCTTGCCGCCAGCCTGCACGTGCACGGCTTCCACCGTGCCGGCGGCAGTGGAAGGCACGTCCATCGTGGCCTTCTCGGTTTCCAGCGTGACCAGCGGCGAATCCACCTCGACCTTGTCGCCGGGCTTCACCAGCACTTCGATCACGCCGACTTCGGTGAAATTGCCCATGTCGGGCACAAGCACATCGACATTGGCAGGCGCCGCGGCTGCTGCGGCCGGCGCGGCTGGCGTGGCGGCCGCCGGCGTAGCGGCAGCAGCCGGCGCAGGTGCCGCTGCCTCGTCACTGCGCAGGGTCACCACCAGCGCGCCCGGCGAGACCTTGCCGCCAGCCTGCACATGCACGGCTTCCACCGTACCTGCGGCGGTGGAAGGCACATCCATCGTTGCCTTCTCGGTTTCCAGCGTGATCAGCGGGGTGTCCACCTCGACGCGGTCACCGGGCTTCACCAGCACCTCGATGA
>JALYWF010000134.1 GCA_030852845.1 Pseudomonadota bacterium | reverse complement strand
GCTCCCCAGCGCACCGCGATCCAGATCATCGGCACGAACAGCGGATAGAAGAAACGCAGCTTGTCGTCGATGCCGAACAGCAGCCAGACGAACAGCACGATGATCAGCGCCTGCACCGCGGCTACCGTGCGACCCGTCGCCAGCGCGCGCAGCGCCTCGTTCCGCCGCGGCAGGGCCAGCAGCAGCGGTGCCAGCATCAGGATGCCGTTCACATCGCCGATCCAGTAGCGCGCCAGGCTGCTCATGGCCGTATCCCATGGCAGGGTGCGGGCCAGCAGGAAGCAGCCCACGTAACCGGTGGCTGCCACCAGCGCGGCCGCCAGGGATGCCAGCAGGAAGCGCACGGCAGATGCCAGGGCCACCGGCACATCCCCTGCTCCACCGGGACGCATGGCCACCAGCGCCGCGTAGCTGGCGGCAATCCACAACGAGGCCAGGGCGTGCGGAAGCCAGCCGGCCGACGCGTCGCGCACCAGCATTTCGGCGAGGAAAGCCGCCACCGCCGTGCATGGCGCCCAGCGCGGCCCTGCCCAGAAGAGGAAGGCCACGGTCAGTCCGGTCTGCGGACTCCACGGCGTGATGCCAAGCTTCAGTACGGGCTGTACGTAGCTGATCCAGTCAAAGGCCACGTAGGCCGGCACGTACAGCACGGCAATGATCCATCGCCACATGCGGCGACAGTAGCCGCGGAAGGCCGGTGCCGCCAGCCTGCCTTCCCGTAGGGGCTACCCCGCATTCCTTCCCTGCAGGCGGCAAATAGACTCGAAAGCGTGCAGGAGCATCCGGCCGGCACGAGACCAGCCAGCAGCATGCGAACGCGTCGCCCAGGCGACGCCGGCACCGGAAAGAACCTCCGCCAGGAAGAAGTGGATCCTGGCGGAGGTTTGATCCGTTCAGAGCGACAGGCGCAATGCCAGCTGCAGGCTGTGTTCCACCGCCCCGGGCGCCTCACCCAGCATCGGTCGCACGTTGTAGCTGCTGTCCACGCGCAGCCATTCCGTGACCATTTCCAGGTGGCCATTGAACTTCCATGTCCAGGCCAGGGTGAAGGCATTGCCACCTTCGCGGGACCAGGGTGCGGGGGAATATTGCGTCGCCTGGCGCGTGGCGAAATCGTCGTAGCGGGCAGCGAAACGATGCGCGCCCAGGTCCTGGGCCAGCAGCAGGAACCAGGCGTCGAAATGCCAGGTGTTCGCGGGATCGGCAGTGACACGCGTGACGCCATCCAGCCACTGCGCAATCACTGCGGTCCTGTGCGGTCCGTCGTAGCGCAGGCCCAGCGAATTGAAGCGAGTGTCCCATGCGTAATCGTCGATGGAGGGTTTCTCGGCCGTCGGATCGCCGCGGTTGTCGTAGCGCAATGCGTGCAGCTCCAGGCCCACGTCGCTGCGCAGCCAGGCAGAGCCATGCACGCCGGGGCGATCGTCGATCTCGGAGAAGATCACTCGCTGTTCGCGCCCGCCGTAGGCGAAGGTGCCGATGCGGCCGAACAACGGTGTCTGGCGGTCGTGCAGCGCAAAGCCGCGCAATGCAATGATCACGCCGGCGGGGTCATTCCAGCCATAGGCGGCCAGCTGCGCGCCGTAGTCGAAGCGTCCTCCGGCGGCGATACCCAGGTGTTCCAGTGAATAGGCGGCGCCGATGGTGCGCAGTTCCTCGCCCACCCAGGTGTTCAGCGCGGAACTGCTGATGGTGTAGGGATTGGTCCAGCCCGGAGCGCGGTGTTCCAGCGAAACCGGCGCATAGAAGGCACCCAGCTTCAGGTTGGAGCGCCATGGCGAAGTGGGCACGGGGCGCCACTCCAGGTAGGCCTCCGTGACATCCACGGGATTGTGGTCGTCGAGGCCCCAGGCAGAAAGGTCGATGGCGGCATGCCAGTCGCCGGCCACTGCATCACGCCATGCCAGCCGCGCACGGCCCAGCTGGAGCAGGCCATCCCCGTCGTCGTATCGCAGCTTTCCCAGCCCCCCGTCGAGGAAGCTGTCGCGCCCGTCGGTGTGGGCCAGCCGGAGGTCCACGCTGGCTTCCACTTCCGCGCGCGCTGCCACGGGAAGCAGCAGCGCAAGCAACAGCGGAGCGAGGATTCGTTGGCCTGGCAGGCGCTGCATCAGTAGGCGTCCCAGTTGGCCGGGACCTGGGATTCGCTGCGCAGCTTCAGCGCCGCGCCGGCGCGGATCACCAGCTGCGCGCCCGCGGCTCCCACGGTCACGCGTTGTTCCACCACTGCCCGCTGCACGCGCGAGCGTGGATGCCAGATCTCCAGCTGGTATTCGCCAGGCTCCACGTCCGGCGCCGACCATCGCCCTGCGGCATCGGTGCGGCCGAAGTATTGCGCCTCGACCACGAACACATAGGCACGCATCTGGTCATGGATGTTGCACCCCAGGGTGACCACGCCCGCGCGGTCGAAGGTGACGGGCGGCGGCGTGCCGCGATACAGCGGCAGCTTGAAACTCCTGGCCGGAGAAAACGAATAGACCTGGTGGCTGACCTTGTCGTAGTTCGGAAAGGAGACGGTGGACCCCGTCGGCACGACCAGCACATGCGGGACGAACGCCAGGTCATCCTGCCCGATCGTTCCCGGGATCGGCCGCGCAAACGCGCGCGATGCATCGAGGCTGCGCAGCGTAACCACGCCGGCATTGACGGGCTTGCCGTCGACCGCCAGGAACTGGATCTGCAGCGGCGCGGCCAGCACCGCTGCGGGGCACAACGCCAGCAGTGTGTGGAAGACAAATCTCATTTCCGGCCTCGCAAGGTCGCATGCCCCTGCTTCGGGACCTAGTATTTACCAGATATTGGAGACGGGACCATGTGGAGCTTTCGCAACCGGCTGCTCGTCCTGCTGATCGGCCTGGTGGTGGGCGCGCAGACCGTGACGCTGTTCACAGCCCTGGCGCGCACCAAGGCGACGGAACGTGCACGCGCCGACCAGCAGCTGGTGGATGGCGCGCGCAATGCGCTGCTGCAGCTGGAGAATCGCGAGCGGCTGCTCACCAACTCCGTGGCGGTGTTGACCAGGGACTGGGCCCTGCGCGCGGCTGTGGCCGAGGGCGACAGGCAGACGGTGGCCTCCGCTCTGGCCAATCATGGTGCACGCATCGGCGCCTCCCTGACGATGGCACTGGACCTGGAAGGCCGGGTGATCGCCCGTGGGGATGCGGGCTCGCTGGACACCGAGCTCGAAGCCCTGGTGACCGCCGCCATTGATGGCGCAGCTTCCGACCATGCCCAGTTGGTGACCACTTCACGCGGCGCGCACCAGATATTCGTCTCGCCGCTGCTGGATGAGATCGGCTACGTGGCCCTCGGCTTTTCCGTCGACACGGCGCTGGCGCGCGAGCTCAGCGACCAGCTGGGCGTGGAGGTGGCGTTCCTCGTCCACGGGCAGCCATCCCAGGCTGCGATTGCCAGCACCATTCCCGCCCTGCGCGGGGATGTACTCACGGGCAATGCAGCGGCACATGCGCGCCCCACCGAGGTCGCCATCGACGGCGAAGGTTACCTTGCGACAGTGACCGCGCTTCCAGGCGTGCCTGCCCAGCTGGACCTGGGCCTGCTCAAACCCA
>JALYWF010000125.1 GCA_030852845.1 Pseudomonadota bacterium | reverse complement strand
CCGGCGCCCTGCTGCCGGCCTCCGCGCTGTGCAGCGATGAACAGGGGGCGCTGGGCGATCGCGGACGCCGCTTCATCGACTGGCTGGCCGAGGCGGGATTCACCGTGTGGCAGCTCTTGCCACTGGTGCCCGTGGACCGCTCCGGCTCCCCCTATTGGGCACGCTCCGACCGCGCGGGCAATCCGGCGCTGCTCGACACCCGGGCGCGCGATCCCGGCAATGCCGATGATTTCGCCGCCTGGCAGGCCGGGCAGGCCGCATGGCTGACTGACTACCTGCTGTTCGAGGCCATCAGCGCCGAACAAGGCGCGCTGCCGTGGTGGCGCTGGCCCGTCGATCTGCGCGACCGCAAGCCCGTGGCACTGAACGCGGCCGCCAGGCGCCTGGCCGCGCCGATGCAGGCGCTGGCGCATGCGCAATGGCGTTTCGACGCGCAGTGGCGCGCGTTGCGTGCGCATGCCGCCGCGCGCGGCATCCACCTGTTCGGTGACCTGCCCATCTACGTGGCGCCGGATTCGGTGGCCACCTGGGTGAACCGCGACCAGTTCCAGCTCGATGCCAACGGCGAGGCGCAGGCGGTTGCCGGCGTGCCACCCGACTATTTCTCCGAGGATGGCCAGCTGTGGGGCAATCCGCTCTACGACTGGGCCTGGCAGCAGCGCGATGGCTTCCGCTTCTGGCTGACGCGCCTGGGCATGCAGGCCGAGCGTTTCGACCTGCTGCGCATCGACCATTTCCGCGCCCTGCAGGCCTACTGGGCAGTGCCGGCCGGTGCACCCAATGCGCGTGTCGGACAGTGGCGCGAAGCCCCGGGTCGCCGGCTGCTCTCCACGCTGCGCACGCGCCTGCCGCAGCTTGAGCTGGTGGCCGAGGACCTGGGCGTGATCACGCCCGAGGTCACTGAGTTGCGCAAGGCCTTCGCGCTGCCCGGCATGCGGGTGCTGCAGTTCGGCTTCGACGGTGATCCCGCCAATCCACACCTCACGCACATGCACGAGCCAGACACCGTCGCCTATACCGGCACGCACGACAACGACACCACGGTGGGCTGGTATGCGTCGCTGCAGCCGCACGCGCGCGACCTCGTGCGCCGGTTCCTGGGCCGTGCCGACCACGAAGTGCCCGACGCGCTGCTGCGCAGCGCACTCTCCTCGGTGGCCGTGCTCACCGTGCTGCCCGTGCAGGACCTGCTCAACCTGGGCAGCGAGGCGCGCCTGAACCGCCCCGGCACCAGCACCGGCAACTGGAGCTGGCGTCTGCACCTGGAGTCACTTACGGCACCGCTGGCGCTGCGCTATCGTGACCTCGTCCACGTGCACAACCGGGGGGCTGAATGATGTGGATCCGCATGCTCGCCGCCACGGCCATCGTGGCGCTGCTTTCCGGCTGCGCGATGGCGCGTCTCGAACCGCCTCGCCTGCAGGTGCTCGAGGTGGGGGTGCTGGGCGGTGACCTGCTCCGGCAGCAGCTGCGCGTGAAGATGCGCGTGCACAATCCCAATGACGTGGAGCTGCCGGTGCGCGGCATCACCTACGAGGTGCAGCTGGCGGGCCAGACCTTTGCCAATGGCGAATCCAGCCGCGACTTCGTGGTGCCCGCCCTGGGAGCCGCGGAGTTCGATCTCGACGTGACGGCCAATGCCGCCGCCGCGGTGCTGCGCATGCTCGGTGACCGCGACCGCGGCGATCCCACCTACCGTGTGCTGGGCAAGGTGCGGCTGGCCAAGGGCATGATCAAGACCATTCCCTTCGACCACTCCGGCACGCTGAAGCTGCGCTGAGCCTCAGCCGGCCAGCATCTTCGTGTACAGGGCGGCGTATTCGCCAACGCGCCGCTCCCATGAAAAGTCCTGCGCCATGGCGTTCCTCACGATGCGCTCCCACAGCGGCTTCTTCGCGTACCAGGACAGGGCGGTGGTGAGGCCCCAGGTCACCGCACCCGTGTCGTAGTCGTTGAAGACCACGCCGGTGCCCTCGCCGGTGGCCGGATCGAAATGCCGCACCGAGTCGGCCAGTCCGCCGGTACGCCGCACGATGGGCACGGTGCCGTAGCGCTGGCTGTACATCTGGTTCAGCCCGCAGGGCTCGTACATCGAGGGCATCAGGAACATGTCGCTGGCGGCCTCGATCCAGTGCGCGAGCTCCTCGCTGTAGCCGGCGTGGAAGGTGACGCGATCCGGATGGCTTGCAGCCAGGTCGCTGAAGAACTCCTCATACACGGCATCGCCGCTGCCCACCACCGCGCAGCGGAACTCGTGCCGCGCCAGCAGCCCGGGCAATACCTGCATCACCAGGTCGAAACCCTTCTGCGGGGTGAGCCGGCTGATCATCCCCACCAGGGGCACGCGCTTTCGCGGCAGCAGGCGCAGGCCACGCGCGGCGGTGAACTCGCGTTTCAGCGCCGCTTTCACCTGCAGGCGCGTGGCGTCGAAGTGCCGTGGCAGGAATGCATCGGTGGACGGATTCCACTCGCTGGTATCCACGCCATTGAGGATGCCGGAAAGCACCCCGGCACGTGCCCGCAGCAGGCTGTCGAGGCCGTAGCCATATGCGGGCGTCTGGATCTCCCCGGCATAGGTGGGGCTCACAGTGCTCACCGCGTCGGCATGGGCGATGCCCTCGCGCAGCGGATTGATGCGGCCGGCAGCACGCTCGCCGCCATCCAGCAGGTGCACGGCATCACCCAGCCCGGTGTCGCCGGCCAGCTGCGCGCCGAACACGCCCTGGTAGGCGATGTTGTGGATGGACATCAGGCTGCGTGTGCCATGGAACAGCCGGTCCCAGGCATATGTGGTCTTCACCAGCAGCGGGCCGAGTCCGGTGTGCCAGTCGTTGCAGTGGAGGATCTGCGGCGCAAAGGCCAAACGCTGGCAGCACAGCAGCGCTGCGTGGGTCAGCAGCAGGAAGCGCAGGTGCTCGTCCGCATCGCCGGTGTACAGCCTTGCACGCTCATACAGCGCAGGGGCATCCACGAGGTGGATCAGCGCGGGAGAACCCGGCAACCGCGCCACGTGCACGTCGAAGGTGAAGGCATGGCCACCCAGCTGCAGGGGAATGGCGCGCAGCGACGCCACCGGTGAAATGTCCAGCTGCCGCCGGTCGATCTGGCCGTACAGCGGGATGAACGCGCGGACGTCGTGCCCGGCGGCGTGCAGGTGGCGAATGAGCGCGCCTGCCACGTCCGCCAGTCCCCCGGTCTTGGCCAGCGGCGCCGCCTCGGAGGCGATGAAGCAGATGCGAAGGGGCATCACGCGAGTGTAGCGGTATCATGCCGCCATGCAGCGTGGGGTGGTGATCGTCGCTGTCATCCTGCTGGTGACAGCTTCCCTGGCGGTGGGTGCGCTGACCGCGCACTGGCCGTTCTGGCGGCGTGCCTGGGCCTGGCACGAGGCGCAATCCGGCTGGCCGGCACAGCTCCCCGGTCCGCGCGCGCTGCTGCGCGGCGGTGCCACGCCACGCACACTGGTTGCGCCGACTGCAGAAATCGCCGCCGTGGCGTCCACGGCGCGCACCCAGCATCTGCTGCGCCACCGGGCGGGAGTCACGCAAGCGTGGATCAGCCCCGGCACCGAAGCTGATTCACTGCTCGACGGTCGCGGCCTGACGGTGCTGGTCCTGCCGCTGCTGTTCGAGACGCTGGAGCGTCGCCACCCCGGCCTGCTCGACCGGCCGGTGGGTGCATGGCTCGACGCCTGGAAACAGGATCAGCGTGGCGCCACCACGCCGCGGGAACTGCTGGCGCGGATTGCCGGTGGCATCGGCGAGCGGCCGCACTTCCCGGCGCTGAATCCATTTACCTCTACCGCGCAACTGGCATCGGGCCCTGATTTTGCGCAGGCCGCCCTTGCCGTGTTCAGGCCGGCCGCGCCCGATGTGCCTGCCATGCTGCCAGCGGCCGCGGCGCAGTTGCTCGCGTCCGTAGTCGAGGCAGTCGAGGGGGAGAGATTTGCCACCGTGCTGGAACGGGAACTGTGGTCGCAACACGCCGCCAGCGATGCGACGCTGCTGCTGGATCACCGCCGTGGTGCGGCGGCGGCCCATTGCTGCCTCGAGGCCAGCCCGCCGGACTGGCTGCAACTGGGGCTGCTGCTTGCTGCTGCCGGTGACAGCAGAGGGTCTTCCCGAACCTGGTCGACCGCCGGCCGGGCGCTGGTGGTCTCCGCAGATGGCACTGCCGCCGCATTCTGGGCGGGAGAAGGCGCTCCACCTTCGGGACTCGAAATACTCGTCGCGCCCTGACGACCCGGATGCGGGACGGCAGGTAATGCCAATTGCAGCCCCGCGTCCTGTGTGTCCGATGCGATAATGGGCGGCCTATGTCAGAGCCGCGCACCTTAATAGCAATAGTCAGCGTCGGATTGGCCGTGGTGTGCGCGGGTTGGGCCATCTACGAGTCCAAGCACGATACGCCGGCTGACAATACCGCCATGTCCGGAGGCGGGGCGGGAGCCACGCAGGCCGCCATCCGCGTCGTCACCGCACCGGTGCGCGAGCGCAGCCTCGACGTGGGGCTGGAAGCCATCGGCACCGCCGGTGCCAACGAAGCCGTGGACATCACGGCCAAGACCAGCAACATCATCACGGCCATCCACTTCACCGATGGGCAGCGCGTGCAGCAGGGCCAGGTGCTGGTCGAGCTGGACCGCGGCACTGCCGAGGCCGATCTCGCCGCGGCCACCGCCGCCTTCGAAGAGAGCCGCAGCCAGTTCGGCCGCAGCCGCGAGCTGCTGGCAACGCAGGCGCTGTCGAAGGCGCAGCACGAGCAGCTCGAGGCCACCATGAAGTCCAACGAGGCGCGGGTGGCCGCCGCGCGCTCGCGCCTTTCCGACACCTACATCCGCGCGCCGTTCACCGGCCATGTCGGATTGCGGCGCGTGAGCCTCGGGGCGCTGATCAGCCCCGGCACGCTGATCACCACACTGGATGACACCAGCACCATCAAGGTCGATTTCTCCGTGCCGGAGTCGCAGGTGGGTGCGCTGAAGGCGGGCCAGACCGTCGGGGCCCGCACCAATGCCTACCCCGGCCGCCAGTTCAACGGCCGCGTGCTCAGCGTCGATTCGCGCGTGGATCCGGCCACCCGTTCGGTCATCGTGCGGGCCGCAGTGCCCAATGCCGATCTGGCGCTGAAGCCCGGCATGTTCCTCACCGTTGCGCTGTCACAGGACCGGCGTCCCGCGCTGGTGATTCCTGAAGAGGCGCTGGTTCCCGAGCAGGCGCGGCAGTTCGTGTACCTTGTGCGCGGCGATGCCGTGGAGAAGCGCGAGGTCACGCTGGGGCGCCGCGAGCCCGGCTTCGTGGAGATCACCGATGGCGTGCGCGCCGGTGACCGCGTGGTGATCGAGGGCACGATGAAGCTGCGCGACGGCTCGCTGGTCCGCGACGCGGATGCGCCCGGCGCCGCCGAAGGAGCGGCGGAGGCACCGGCCCTCGAGCCCGGTCGCCACCCGTCATGACCATTTCGGAAATCTCGATCCGGCGGCCGGTCTTCGCGACCGTGCTGTCGCTGCTGCTGTTGATCGTCGGAATCATGGCGGCGCTGCGTCTGCCGATCCGCGAATACCCCGATATCCAGCAGCCGGCCGTGAGCGTCAGCGTCACCTACCGTGGCGCCAACGCCGGCGTGATCGAGACGCGTATCACGCAGATCATCGAGAACGAGGTGGCGGGGCTCGAGGGCGTCGACAAGGTCACCTCGCGCAGTCGCGACGAGCGCGCCAGCATCGACGTGCTGTTCAATGCCAGCCGCAACATCGACTCCGCCGCCAATGACGTGCGTGACCGCGTCACCCGCGTGATGGGGCGACTTCCCGACGAGGCCGACCCCCCGCAGGTGGAGAAGGTGGAGAGCGGCGCCGACGCGGTGCTGATCGTGATTCTTTCCAGCAACACGCGCAACGGCCTGGAGCTCACCGACTACGCCGAGCGCTACCTGGTGGATCGCCTGGGCGCGGTGCCCGGCGTGGCCAGCGTGTTCATCAACGGCGCGCGCCGCTACGCCATGCGCGTCTGGCTGGATCGGGCCGCGATGGCCGCGCGCCAGGTCACGGTGAATGACATCGAGAGCGCCCTGCGCAGCGAGAACATCGAGCTGCCGGCCGGGCGCATCGAGTCGCAGCAACGTGAATTCACGCTGCGCACCGATACCGCGATGCGCAGCGAGGAGGAGTTCCGCAACCTGGTGGTCGGACGCGGCGCCGAGGGCTACCTGGTGCGGCTTGGCGAGGTGGCACAGGTGCAGCTCGCCGCGGAAACCCAACGCGGCGGATCGGCCACCGAGATGGGCCCGGCGCTGCTGTTGCCCGTCACGCCGCTTTCCACCGCCAACGTGCTGGAAGTGGCCGACGCGGTGAAGAAGGAAATGCTGCTGATCCGCGAGGGCCTGCCCGAGGACATCAGCTTCGAGGTGAACATCGACAATTCGGTGTTCATCCGCGAGTCCATGCAGAAGGTGATGCTGGTGCTGGCCGAAACCGGCGTGATCGTGCTGGTGGTGATCTTCCTGTTCCTGGGTACCCTGCGCGCCACGCTGATTCCCGCAGCCACCATCCCCGTCTCCATCCTGGCTGCCGCGGTGGTGATGGCAGCGCTGGGCTATTCCATCAACACGCTGACGCTGCTGGGCGCAGTGCTGGCCATCGGCCTGGTGGTCGACGATGCCATCGTGGTGCTCGAGAACATCGTGCGCCGCATCGAGCTGAAGGAGCCACCGCTGCTGGCGGCCATCAACGGCAGCCGCGAGATCGGCTTCGCGGTGATCGCCACCACGCTGGTGCTGGTGTCCGTGTTCCTCCCCATTTCCTACCTGCAGGGTAATGTGGGGCGCCTGTTCTCCGAGTTCGGCGTGTCCATCGCGGCGGCGGTGCTGGTCTCGGCGCTGGTGGCGCTCACGCTCACCCCGATGATGACCTCGAAGCTGTTCGCCAGGGGCATTCATCGCGGGCGGCTCGCGGCAGCGGTTGACCGGCTGTTCCAGGCCTCCGCACGCTCCTACGGCAACATGCTGCGCTGGACACTGGGCGGCGCGCGGCCGGCCTGGCTGCTTTCGGCCGCCGGGATTTCGGCCGTGCTGATGATCTCGCTGCTGGTGGTGGGCTGGCCCTGGAAGGGCATGCAGCTGGCCACCGAGCTGGCCCCGCGTGAGGATCGCGGTCGGGTGCAGATCATGGTGCAGGCGCCGGAAGGCTCGAGCATGGACTACACGCAGCGTCAGCTGGAGCTGGTCGCCGCCATTGCCTACGATGAAGTCGAGCGCGGCAATTCCACACGCGTCATACGCCGCACGGGCAACTGGAACAACCAGGCCTCGGTGAGCAACGGCATGGTGTTCCTGCCGTTGAAGTCCTGGGGCGAGCGTCCTGATACGGCCGAACAGATCGTGGCGCGGCTGCAGCAGCGCATGCAGGACGTCCCCGGCGCGCGCGTGGTGCCGCGCACGCCAGGCGGCCTGGGCGGTTCGGGCAAGCCCGTGCAGGTGGTGCTGCAGGGACCGGAGTTCGCGCAGGTGGCCGAGGTTGCCAACAAGGTGATCGCGGTGGCGTCCGCGGAGAATCCGCGCCTCACCAACCTGGAGATGGACTACGAGGAGCGCCAGCCTCAGCTGCGCGTGGCGGTGGACCGCAACAAGGCCGCCGACCTCGGCGTGTCGGTGACCGATGTGTCGCGTGCGCTGGAGACCATGCTGGGCTCGCGCGTGGTGGGCACCTTCCCGATGGGCGGCGATGAATACAACGTGGTGCTGCAGGCCCGCGACGAGCAACGCGCCTCGGTGGGTGACCTCGACAACATCTATGTGCGTTCCGCGCGCAGCGGCGAGCTGGTGCCGCTGGCCAGCGTGGTGAGCATCCAGGAGGGTGGCGCCGCCTCGGAGCTGCGCCGCTTCAACCGCCTGCGGTCGGTGATGGTCAGCGCGAACCTCGGACCCGGCTATGCACTGGGCGATGCGCTGGACTACCTGGAAGGAGTGGTGCGCCAGCAGCAGGGCGAGGTGCCCATCCAGATCGAATACGATGGCGAGTCGCGCGAGCTGAAGCGCTCCTCCGGCGGCCTGATGCTCACATTCGCCTTCGCCATGCTCATCGTGTACCTGGTGCTGGCGGCGCAGTTCGAGAGCTTCGTGCATCCGCTGGTGATCCTGGCCGCGGTTCCCATGGCGCTCACTGGCGCGCTGATGGGGCTGTGGCTCTATGGCTCCTCCATCAACATCTTCAGCCAGATCGGCGCGGTGATGCTGATCGGCATTGCCAGCAAGAACGGCATCCTCATCGTTGAGTTCGCCAACCAGCTGCGCGACCGCGGCGTGGAGTTCGCCGAGGCGATCGTCGAGGCCGCGGTGACGCGCCTGCGGCCCGTCGCGATGACCACGCTGGCCACGGCCGCTGGAGCGGTGCCCCTGGCCATCGCCACCGGTGCAGGCGCCGAAAGCCGGCAGTCAATTGGCGCCACGGTGTTCTTCGGGTCGGTGTTCGCGGTCGCCCTCACCATGTTCGTCGTGCCGGCGCTTTACCTGAAGATGGCGCGCAATACCCGCTCGCCGCAGTACCTTTCGCGGCTGATCGACCGCCTGAAGCGTACCGAGGCAGACGCACCGCCCCTGCCTGCCTCCGAAACCCCGCACTGAACTAAAAGCTGCCCGGGCAGTAGTGCGGGCACCCCCAGGCGGCTCCCGGTAGAATGACCGGACTGCCCCGAGGCCCCTTGCCCGGGGCCACCCAATGGCCGCCACCCCCTACAAACAGCTCGAACAGGAGTGGCAGCGTCTGCACGCTTTCAATGGCGCGCTGTCGCTGTTGCGCTGGGATGCCGCAGTGATGATGCCGCGCGGCAGCGCCGACGTGCGCGGCGAACAACTGGCGGCCATCGAGACCGAGCAGCACGCCATCCTCACCTCGCCACGCGTGAGCCGGCTGATCGAGCGAGCGCAGGCCGGCAATGCCTCCCTGGATGAGTGGCAGCGGGCCAACCTGCGCGAGATGGCCCGCCAGCGTGACCATGCCATCGCCACGCCAGCGTCGCTGATCGGCCGCCTGGCGCGCGCCACCTCGCTGGCCGAGGTGCGCTGGGCAGAGGCGCGCGAGAAAAAGGACTTCAGCCTGTTCGCGCCCGTGCTCACCGAGGTGCTGCAGCTGGTGCGCGACAAGGCAGCGTTGCTGGGCCAGGCGCTGAAGCTTTCTCCCTACGATGCGCTGATGGATGGCTATTCGCCCGGCATGCGCAGCGCCACGATCGACGGCATCTTCCGCGCGCTGGCCCGGCGCCTGCCGTCGCTGATCCGCGAGGCCATCGAACGCCAGCACCAGGCCCCGGCGCTGCCACTGACGGGAAAATTCACCCCCGGCCGCCAGCGCGCGCTGGCGGTGGAGCTGATGAAGGCCTTCGGCTTCAGCTTCGAGCGTGGCCGGCTGGATGAAAGCGACCATCCCTTCACCGAGGGCGTGGCGGGCGACATCCGCGTCACCACGCGCTTCGACCAGGCCGATCCCATCAAGGGCCTGCTGGCCGCCATGCACGAGACCGGCCACGCGCTGTATGAACAGGGCATGCCGCACGAGTGGCACGCGCAGCCGGTGGGCAGGGCGCGCGGCATGGCGCTGGAGGAAAGCCAGGCGCTGTTCATCGAGATGATCGTGTGCCGAAGCCGGCCGTTCCAGCAGTGGCTGCAGCCGCTGCTGGAAAAGCATTTCGGCGTCACGGGACCGGAGTGGTCACCGGACAACCTGTACCGCCTGGTGACGCAGGTGCATCGTGGTGCGATCCGGATCGATGCGGATGAGCTGACCTATCCCATGCACGTGCTGCTGCGCTATGCCATCGAGAAGGACCTGCTGGAAGGCAAGCTGAGCGTGTCCGATCTCCCCGATGCCTGGGACAAGGGCATGCGTGATCGCCTGGAGGTGAAGCCACGGGATGCCGCCGAGGGCTGCCTGCAGGATGTGCACTGGGCCCACGGCGCCTTCGGTTATTTCCCTTCCTATGCGATCGGGGCCGTGATCGCCGGGCAGCTGTACGAGAGCCTGCGCGCCCAGACGCCAGACCTCGACGCGCGCATCGCGCGCGGCGAACTGGGTGTGGTGACCGGCTGGCTGAAGGAAAACGTGCACGCCGCCGGCGCAAGGCTGGGACCGGCGGAGCTGGTGCAGGAAGTCACCGGCAGGCCGCTGTCCGCCGCCCCATCGCTGCGCTACCTGGAAGCCCGCTACCTGGAGGAGGCGCGATGAGCGTCGAAGCCGTCGTGGCTGCACCGCAGCCCCTGTCGTCGACCAAACGTCGCCTGGCTGCGCAGATCCGTGGCCTGGTGGGCAAGGCCATCGAGGACTACGCCATGATCGGCGCGGGCGACCGCGTGATGGTGTGCCTGTCCGGCGGCAAGGATTCCTGGACCCTGCTCGACATGCTGCTGTCCCTGCAGCGCAGTGCGCCAGTGGATTTTTCGCTGCTGGCGGTGAACCTGGACCAGAAGCAGCCGGGTTTTCCCGCGCATGTGCTGCCGGAATACCTGGCCACGCTGGGTGTGGACTACCACATCATCGAGCAGGACACCTACAGCGTGGTGAAGCGCGTGATTCCCGAAGGCCGCACCATGTGCAGCCTGTGCTCGCGCCTGCGCCGCGGCGCGCTGTACCGCCACGCGGCGGAGAACGGTGTCACGAAGATCGCCCTCGGCCACCACCGCGACGACATCGTCGAGACGCTGTTCCTGAACCTCTTCCACGGCGGCAGGCTGAAGGCCATGGCGCCCAAGCTGCGCTCGGATGACGGCCGCCACATCGTGATCCGTCCGCTGGCCTATGTGCCCGAGCGCGACATCTCCCGCTACGCCAGCGCGCGCGGCTTCCCCATCATCCCCTGCGACCTGTGCGGTTCGCAGGAGAACCTGCAGCGCGCGCAAGTGAAGAAGATGCTGGCGGCGTGGGAACTGGAGCATCCGGGACGCACCGAGACCCTGTTCAGCGCGCTGCGCAACGTGGAGCCGTCCACGCTGGCAGACACACGCCTCTTCGACTTCAGGGGACTGGCGGCCGGCGAACCGCCGTCCGGGGATGCGCCATGAGGGTGCCACCGCCGCCGCTGGCCAACAGTTACTGGGTGGAGCGTGGCCGGCTGCTGGCCGGCGAGCACCCCTGTGCCGGCAGCGAGGCGGGGCGCAGCCGTCGCGTGCAGCTGCTGCTGGCCGCGGGCGTGCGCACTTTCATCGACCTCACGCAGGAAGGAGAAATGCCCGACTACGCGGCCTTCCTGCCGACCGAAGCCAGGGTGCATCGCCTGTCGATTCCCGACCATTCGGTGCCGGCGAAACCTGCGGACATGCGGCGCATCCAGCGCGTGCTGGTGCGTGAGCTGGCCGCAGAGGGCGCCGTGTACGTTCACTGTCGCGCAGGCTTCGGCCGCACCGGCATGACCATCGGCTGCTACCTCAGGGAATGCGGTCAGACGCCGGAGCAGGCGCTCACCGAACTCAACCGCCTCTGGCAGCACAACGCGCGTTCGGGCATCTGGCCGCATGTGCCGGAAACCGAAGCCCAGGAGCAATACATCCTCGACTGGATCGTGGAACCGGTGCATGCCCAGGACGCGTGAGCTGCGCGGCGGGGCGCACTGGTCGCGCCTGTCCGACACCGAACTGCTGCAGGTGCGCTTCAGCGACCTGGGCCTGAAGCTGCGCGGCACTTCGCTGGAGCGGCGCCTGAACCGCGTGCACGATGAGCTGGCGCGGCGCGGCCTCAGTTTTCGCCCACACATGTGGCTGGCGGAGGAATGGTTCTCGCCGGACGGGGTGCCCGGCATTGCCGTCCCTTTCTACCTGGCGCACCCGCGGCTGATGCGGCTGGAACGGCGCATGATGCGGCAGGTGGAGGGCGGCAACCAGAAATGGATGATGCGCATCCTGCGCCACGAGGTGGGCCACGCCATCGACACGGCCTTCCGGCTCCGGCGCCGCGCCCGCTGGCGGGCGCTGTTCGGACCGGCCTCGCTGCGTTACCCGGATTCCTACCGCGCGCGCCCCGGCAGCCGACGGTTCGTGCAGCACCTGGGCGACTGGTACGCGCAGGCGCATCCCACCGAGGATTTTGCCGAGACCTTTGCCGTGTGGCTGAAGCCGAATTCCGACTGGCGCCGCAGCTATGCCAGCTGGCCGGCGTGGGAGAAGCTGAGTTACGTGGACGAGCTGATGCGCCAGCTGGCCACCGAGCCGCCGCGGGTCACCAGCCGCGCCCATATCGAACCACTGGGCAAGAATCCGCGCACGCTGGCCGAACATTACCGCGAGAAGCTCGCGCGCCAGACCGACTGGTGCAGCGAGGCCTCCGACACACTGCTGCTGCGTGTGTTCACGCCGCGCCCGCCACGCGCCGGGCTGACGCGGGCGGCAACCTTCCTGCGCGCGCGCAAGCGCGAATTGCTCGCCGGCAGCTGCGGGGCGGACGAAGCCTACAATCTGCAGCAGGTTCTGCGCATTGCCATCGAACGTGCGGATAATATGGACCTTTACCTCAGGGGATCGCAGCGGGACGCGATGCCGCATGCGCGCTGGCTGCTCGGCAGCATGGCGCGGCTGTTCGGCGAAAGGGAGCGTCCACAACTGAACCTATGAAGCGATCGCGCGTACTGGTGGTGCTCCACCCGAGCCTGATGCCCCCTGATTCCCTCGACGGTCAGGATCCCAAGGCCATCGGCGAGTGGCGCACCGAGTTCGACGTCATCCAGACGCTGAAGGCTTCCGGCCATGAGGTGCGCGCGCTGGGGGTGCTCGACACCATTACCGAGCTGCGCGCCACCATCGCCGAGTGGCAGCCTGATGTGGTGTTCAACCTGCTGGAGGAGTTCGACGGCATTGTCAGCTACGACCAGCATGTGGTGGCCTTCCTCGAGATGCTGCGCCAGCCCTACACCGGCTGCAATCCGCGCGGCCTGCTGCTCTCGCGCGACAAGGCGTTGTGCAAGCAGGTGTTCGCCTGGCACCGCATTCCCACGCCCCTGTTCCAGGTGTTCCGCCGCGAGCTCAGGGTGAAGATCCCGCGGCGCATGCGTTATCCGCTGTTCGTGAAGTCCAGCACCGATGATGCCTCGCAGGGCATCGCTCAGGCCTCGGTGGTGACCAATGCCGAACAGCTGAAGGAGCGCGTGGAGTTCGTGATCGACCAGCACAAGTCCGACGTGCTGGTGGAGGAATACATCGAGGGCCGCGAGCTGTACGTGGCCGTGATGGGCAACCAGCGCATCACCACCTTCCCGGTGTGGGAGCTGAATTTCGGCAGCATGGGCGACAAGGGCAGCGCCATCGCCACGCGCAAGGTGAAGTGGGACGCCAAGTATCGCGCCCGCTACGGCATCGACAGCGCCCCCGCGCGCGACCTGCCAGCCGGCGTGCAGGCCAGGCTCGACCAGCTTTCGCGGCGCATCTACCGCGCGCTCGGCCTCACCGGCTATGCGCGCATGGATTTCCGCATGCGCGAGGACGGCAGCCTGTACGCACTGGAGGCCAATGCGAACCCGCACCTGGCGCGCGAGGAGGACTTCGCCTGCGCGGCCGCGGCAGCGCGACGCGATTACCCGGCGCTGCTCGATTCGATCGTCAAGCTTGGTCTCACTTATCCGGCACAGTGGCGGGTGGTCTATGGTGGTTAAGAAATGGTGTTGGGCAGGATTGCTGTTGCTGGCGGCCTGCGCCTCGCAACCAGAGCGCCAGGAAGTCTTCGCCACGCAACTGGCGGCGATGCTGCCGGGCAGCTACGACAACCTGGCGCAGTCGCGCAGCGGCGGCGGCCACCCGGCCCTGCACCTGGTGATCGCGCCCGTGCAGGCTGCGCAGGTGGGCAAATACGTGTTCTACGTGCAGGAGATGGCCGCGGATGACCCGCGCCGCGTGTTCGCGCAGTACCTGCTGGTGCTGCGGCCGTCCGAGGATGGTGAGCGTGCCCTGCTGTCCAGCGCCGACCTGGTGGAGGCGTCACGCTGGCGCGACGGCCACCTGAACCGCGACCTGTTCAAGAGCATGCTGGCGCAGGACGTGCGGCCGCGCCTGGGCTGTGACGTGCTGGTCACGCGCAGCGGCAGCGGCTTCACCGGCGCGGGCAGCACGGGCTGCCGTATCTCCGCTCCGGGCACCGGCGAGACGCTGCGCGTGGAGCAGCGCCTTGAACTGGATGCCGACGGCATCGCGCTGTACGAAACGCAGCGTGATGCCGCGGGCGTGGCGGTACCGGGGCCGGCCGACCCCTGGTTGCGCTACGCGCGTCGCGCCGACGCGCCCTGGTAGGGCATGCGCGCGGCGGCGCGGGGCATCTTCTTCCGCCATGTGCTGCGCGCGGTGGCGGCGCAGGTCGTGCTTGTGGCCGCCATCCTGCTCGCCGTGCTGGTGATCTACCAGTTCTCCTTTGTGATGGGGCGGGCCGCCGACGGCCAGATTCCCGGCGCCACCGTGCCGCGCCTGGTGCTGCTTTCACTGCGCAGCAACCTCGGGGTGATCCTGCCATTCGCCGTGCTGCTGGGCGCGGTGCTGGCGCTGGGGCGCCTGTACTACGACAGCGAGATCACCGCGGCGCAGGCCTCCGGCATGCCACGCATCGTGCTTTACCTGGCCGCCGGCGCGGTGGTGTTGCCGGTGGCGCTGCTCGCGGGCTGGATCGCCTTCTTCGATGCCCCGGCGGCGGCTCGCGAGGCTGCAGCGCTGCGCCTGGCGGCACTGCGCACCGCCGTGACCCGCGGGCTGGAGCCGGGAAGTTTCCGGGCGGTGGGCGAGGGCATCACGCTGCACTTCCGGGACGTTGACGCGGATGGAACGCTGCGCGACGTCTTCATCCAGCGTGAACTGCCTGCCGCCGCCGACGGTGCGCCGCGCCTGCAGGTGGTGCTGGCGGAACGTGCGCGCTACAGCGTGGACCCCGGAGGCGACGCTATCCTGGTGAATCTCTTTGACGGCCAGGGTTATCAGGGATCTCCCGGCGCGCTGGACTGGCGCCTCACCAGCTTCCGCGAGCAACTGGTCCGCCTGCCCGTGCCAAGGGCGCGGCTGCCGGGCCGGCCGCGCGTGGATGGACTGGCCAACCGCACACTGCTGGCTTCAGTCGACCCGCGCTACACAGCGGAACTGCACTGGCGCATCGGGTGGGTGGCCAGCGTGCTGGTGCTGGGATTGCTTGCCGTGCCGCTGGCGCGCGTGCGGCCGCGACAGGGGCGACACGCACGTGTTCCCCTGGCGGTGCTGCTGTTCGCGTTGCATGCGGGCCTTCTGACCAGCGGTCGCACGCTGCTGGAGCGCGGGGAGACCAACCCGATGCTGGGATTATGGTGGACGCATGCGCTGGTGATTGCGCTGGGCCTGGCCATGCTGGGCATGCCGCGCCTGGATACGGCGCTGTCCCGCTGGCGCCTATCACGCGCCAGTCCCTGAGCTACTTGCGGGGCTTGTCGTCCTTTGGTGTGCCGCGCACTGCCTCGCGCAGGTCTTCCTCGCGCAGGGCCTTCACCTGCTGCGTGGTCTTGATCCACTCGGAAAGCTTGCGCAGGTCGACGCGCGGACGGCGGATGCGCGCGGTGTCGCCGGGAGCCCCCGGGTCCTGTTTCTGGTAGGGGTCGTAGGCACCGCCCTGCAGGCGCTGCTTCGGCTTGCCACCAGGGCCGGTTTCGACGATCTCGAGGTGGTCGGGCATGGGCCGCTCGGAGTCATCCTCCTGAGGCACATGCATCGAGAATTTGTCGTCTTTTCTGCCCATCATCACCAAGATACTAGTACCGACCAACTTGCATGTCATTGTGACATATGGGTCAGGGCACGCAGGAGACCGATCACAGTTTTGGCATCCCGCAACTCGCCGCTGGCGGCCTGCCGCGCCGCATCAACCAGCGGCAGCCAGTGCACCTCGATGACCTCGTGCTGTTCGTGGCTGGAGGCGCCGTGCCGCAGGTCGCGCGCCAGGTACAAATGGATCGTCTCGGCGAGCACGCCGGGAGACGAAAGAATGCTTCCCAGGGGCTCCCACCGCGTCGCGGTGCAGCCGGCTTCTTCCTGCAGTTCGCGCTGCGCGGTTGATTCAGGCGGTTCGCCTGGCTCCAGGCGTCCTGCGGGCAGTTCCCACACCCAGCCGCCGCCCGCAGGGCGGAACTGGCGCAGCAGGCAGACATACTGCTGCTCATCCACGGCCACTACTGCCGCGCCGCCCGGGTGATGCACAATCTCGTAGCGCGCCGTGCTGCCATTGGGCAGCGCCACCTGCTCGACGTTGACGCGGATCACGGTGCCATCGAACACCGTCTGCTTCTGATTCATGGCTTGACCTGTGTTGTTGCGACAAGGTGCGCAATATGCGCTGCGCTGCAAAGCGCGGGGAAACCGCATTGGCTATAGTTGCGCCTGATTATGTCTGCAGTTCCCGCCCACCTGGAATCCCTCAACACCGCACAGCGCAAGGCCGCCAGTTACGGCGAGCCGGTGCCCAATGGCCCGCTGCGCGCCGGTCCCCTGCTGGTGATCGCCGGCGCGGGCACGGGCAAGACCGGCACGCTGGCCCACCGCGTGGCGCACCTGGTGGTCAATGGTGTCGACCCCCATCGCATCATGCTGCTCACCTTCACGCGTCGCGCGGCAGTGGAGATGCGGCGGCGTGCGCTCGAAGTGTTGCGCCAGTCGCTGGATGACACGCTGGGTGGCCGCTCGCGCATCATCGCCCAGCGCCTCACCTGGACCGGCACCTTCCATTCGCTGGGCAACCGCCTGCTGCGCCACTATGCCCCGCAGCTGAAGCTCGATCCGGCCTTCTCGGTGATCGACCGGGCGGATGCCGCGGACCTGCTGGATGCCGTCCGCACCGAGCAGGGTCTTGCGGAGTCCGCGCAGCGGTTTCCGCGCAAGGACACCTGCCTTGCCATCTATTCGCACCGCGTGAACACCGGTCGCCCGCTCGCCGACACCCTGCGGGACCAGTATCCCTGGTGCGCGCAGTGGGAGCAGGAGCTGGTGACGCTCTATCGCGCCTACGTGGGGCGCAAGCAGAAGCTGGGCCTGCTCGACTACGACGACCTGCTGCTCTACTGGAGCATCCTGATGTCCGAGCCGAAGCTGGCGCGCCATGTGGGCAGCCAGTTCGACCACGTGCTGGTCGATGAGTACCAGGACACCAACAAGCTGCAGGCCGACATCGTGCTGGCGATGAAGCCAGATGGCGCCGGCCTCACCGTGGTGGGCGATGACGCGCAGGCCATCTACGCCTTCCGTGCCGCCACCGTGGAGAACATCCTCGGCTTCCCGGAGCGCTTCACGCCGGCGGCCGAGGTCATCCCGCTGGGGCAGAACTACCGCTCCACGCAGACCGTGCTCGATGCCGCCAACGCGCTGATGGCCGACGCGCCGCGCCAGTTCCGCAAGCACCTGCTGGCCACGCGGCCCGGCGGCACATCGCCGCTTTTCGTCACCGTGGACGACCTGGAATCCCAGGCCGAGTACGTCGCGCAGCAGGTGCTGCAGCGGCGCGAGGGCGGGGTGGGCCTCAGGCGCCAGGCGGTGCTGTTCAGGAGCGGCAGCCACAGCGACCTGCTCGAAGTGGAGCTCGCGCGCCGGCGCATTCCCTTCGTGAAGTACGGCGGACTACAGTTCCTCGAAGGCGCGCATGTAAAGGACATGCTTTCCGTACTGCGCTGGGCGGACAACCCGCGCAACGACCTGGCCGCCTTGCGCGCGCTGCAGCTGGTGCCGGGCATGGGCCCGGTGAACGCGCGCTGGACACTGGACGCCCTGGCCGAGGCGGGCGGGTCGCTCAAATCGCTGGCCGGCATCAAGGTGCCGGCCGCGGTGGAGCGCGACTTCCGCCGCATGGCGGAGCTGCTCGAAAAGCTCACCGAGCCCGGACGCCCCTGGCCCGGCCAGGTGCGGCAGGTGCGCGAGTGGTACCAGCCCCACCTGGAGCGCATCTACGAGCATTTCCACACCCGTATCGGCGACCTGGACCAGCTCGATCAGCTCTCGCAGCAGTTTCCGAGCCGCGAACGCTTCCTCACCGAGCTCACGCTCGATCCGCCGCAGTCCACCGGCGACCTGTCGGGCAAGGGCAGCCTCGACGAGGAATACCTGGTGCTTTCGACCGTGCACTCCGCCAAGGGCATGGAGTGGGATACGGTGTACGTGCTCAACGTGGTCGACGGCAGCTTCCCGAACGAGTTCGCCAGCAAGCCCGAGCAGATCGACGAGGAGCGGCGGCTGCTGTATGTGGCCCTGACCAGGGCGCGCAACGAGCTGCACTTGCTGCAGCCGCTGAAGTTCCCGCTCACGCAGCAGTCACCGCGGGGTGATGCGCATGTTTATGGCGGGCGCAGCCGCTTTGTCACCGAGAAGGTGCTCAAGTGTTTCGAGCAGACTTCTTTCGTCAGCGCCCGGGCCTCCGATTCGAACCTGGCCTCGGCCGAGGAACCGGTGAGCATCGACGCCACCGGGCGCCTGCGCGACATGTGGTGAGCCTCAGGGCTCCAGGTACGCGTAGCCGTCGAGCTCGGTTTCGTAGAAGCGCTTGAGCGCCTGGCTCTCGGCCACCGTCATCCGGCCCTCGCGCACCGCACGTTCGCAGTCGCGCGCCAGCGCCGGGTACAGCTCCGCCACGTCGTACTCCATGTATTCGAGCACCTTGTTGGCGGTGTCGCCCTTGACGATCTCCTCGATCCACCAGCCGCCCTCGTCGTGCACGCGAATGTGCACCACATGCGTGTCGCCGAAGAGGTTGTGCAGGTCGCCGAGGGTTTCCTGGTAGGCACCGACCAGGAACGCGGCGAGGTGATAGTCCTCCCCCTCGCGCAGTGGATGCAGTTCCAGCGTGCGTTTCACGTCGCGCAGGCTCACGAAGTGGTCGATCTTGCCGTCCGAGTCGCAGGTGATGTCGGCCAGCACGGCCTTGCGCACCGGCTGCTCGGCCAGGCGCTGCACCGGCACGATGGGGAACAGCTGGTCGATGGCCCAGCTGTCAGGCAGCGACTGGAACACCGAAAAATTGCAGAAATAGGTGTCTGACAGGATGCCTTCCAGCTCCGCCAGCTCCTCGGGGATCTCCTCGAGGCGGCGCGCGCCATCGCGCACCTTGGTGCAGGTGGCCCAGTACAGGCGCTCTGCCAGGCCGCGGTATTCCAGCGACAGCAGCCCGAGCTTGAACATCTGGAGTACTTCATCGCGGGCCGTCACGGCATCGTGGTAGCACTCCACCAGCCGTCGCGGACTGACGCTGCGCCAGGCTTCGACGAGGTCCTGCACGGGCCGCGGTGCATCCTGCGGCAGCTGCAGGTCTTCCTTGCCGATGGCAAAGCCGTCGAGCGCGGAGCGGCCCACCACGTTGAACACCAGCACGCTGTGGTGCGCGGCGATGGCACGGCCGGACTCGCTGACGATCATCGGATGCGGCAGCCCGCGCGCATTGCAGACGCTGGCGATGCGGTACACCACGTCGTTGGCATACTCCACCAGCGTGTAGTTCATCGACGAGGAGAAGTTCGTGCCGCTGCCGTCGTAGTCCACGCCCAGGCCGCCGCCCACGTCGATGTATTTCAGGCCCGCGCCCAGCCGCACCAGCTCGGCATACACCTGTGCCAGCTCGTTGATGGCGTCCTTCACGCGGCGGATGTCCTGCAGCTGGCTCCCGGGGTGGCAGTGCACCAGCTGCAGGCAATCGAGCATGTCCCGCTCGCGCAGCACCTTCAGCAGGTCGAGGATCTCGGTGACGAACAGGCCGAACTTCGAGCGGTCGCCCGCCGAGTCGCGCCAGCGGCCCGATCCTTCGCTGGCCAGCTTCACGCGCACGCCGATGCGCGGCCGCACGTTGTGGGCGGCCGCGTGCCTGAGGATGAGGTCGAGCTCGGAGTAGTTCTCGACCACCGGGATGATGGTGCGGCCGAGCCGGGTGGCGAGGATCACCGCCTCGATGTAGCTGGAGTCCTTGAAGCCATTGCAGACGATCAGCCGCTCGGGGGAATCCTCGGTCATGGCCATCACGGCCAGCAGCTCGGGCTTGGAGCCCACTTCAAGCCCGAAGCCATGCGGCTTGCCGTAGCGGTAGACCTCTTCCACCACCAGGCGCTGCTGGTTCACCTTGATGGGGAACACGGCTGCGTAGCGGTTGCGGTAGTCGTTTTCAGCGATGGCCTGCGCGAAGGCGTCGTGCAGGCGCTGCAGGCGATGCTTGAGGATGCCGGAAAAGCGCAGCACCAGCGGCGCACGCAGGTCGCGCTCCTGCAGTCCCTTCACCACGTCGTTGAGGTCGATCTCGTGCTCGGCGGTGGTGTCCGGACGCACCACCAGGTTGCCGGCGGCATTGATGGAGAAGTAGCCCTTGCCCCAGGCCGGAATCTGGTAGAGCTCGAGCGAATCCTCGATGCCCCAGCCATTGGGTGATGGTGATGGTCCGCGCATGTCCGCGTTCATGGGTCCTCTCCCGTGGCGACCGGCCGCGCCGGATCGGTGATCCACTCGCTCCAGCTGCCGGCATACAGCTGCCCGCCGGAATGACCGGCCAGCTCGAGTGCAAGCAGATTGTGGCATGCGGTGACGCCTGATCCGCACATCATCACCATGGGCCGGTTGGCGGCGTGCTCCAGCACGGATGCCCACTGCTGCCGCAGCTCGTCCGGGGCGAGCCATTGCTGACCAGCGCCGAGGTTGCGTGTGTAGGGATGGTTGCGGGCGCCGGGTACGTGGCCCGCCACCGGATCAATGGTCTCGCTCTGCCCGCTGAATCTTTCGGGAGCTCTTGCGTCCACCAGCACGATGCGCTGGCCGGCCAGTGCGTCGGCCACCTGTGCGGCATCGACGACGCCGGCGAATTCCCGTTCCTCCACCTGCGTGGGCGTGATGCTGGGCACGTGGGTGGATACCGGCCCGCCATGGGCCAGCCAGGCAGTCCATCCGCCATCCAGTACCTGCACCATGAAATGACCACGCGCCCGCAACATCCACCACAGTCTCGCAGCGCCAGCGCCGCCGCCCTGGTCGTACACGACGACCCGTGATGCCGGCGTGTATCCCCAGCTGCCCAGCAGGCGCGCGAAGGCGGCGGGCGAGGGCAGCGGATGCCGGCCCGTGCGCGGCGTGCGGGGTGCGGCCAGGTCATGGTCCATCGACGCGAATACTGCGCCGGGCACATGTCCCTGCGCGTAGGCCTTCGGGCCCAGCTGTGCATCGGCCAGGTCGAAGCGGCAATCAACGATGAGCAGCTGCGGTGAGTCAAGCAGCGCGGCAAGCCCAGCGGCCTGGATCACGGGCGGAACGGGCATGGTGGTCATCGGTGAATGATGGCGTTACGCGGCGTCCGGCACAATTCGCCGCTACAATCCCGCGGTGATCGAAGTCTACTGGGGCAGCGGCAGCCCCTTCTGCTGGCGTGTGCTGCTCGCCCTGCAGCTGAAGGGCCTGGAGTGGCGCGGCCACCTGCTGCAGACCGATTTCCAGGAACACAAATCGCCGCAGCTGATGGCGATGAACCCGCGCGGGCGCCTGCCGGTGCTGCGCGATGGCGACTACGTGGTGTTCGAGTCGCTGGCGGTGCTCTATTACCTGGATCTCAAATATCCCTCGCCGCCGCTGTTCGGGCGCAGCCCCGAGGAGGCCGGCGTGATCATGCGCGTGATCAACGAATTCCAGGCCTACACCGAGGCCGACCTGATGCGGCTGGTGGGCGAGCTGGTGAAGCCGGCGCCGCGCTTCAGCGAAGCGGCGCTGATGCGCGCCATGCACACCGTGGCCAGCGAGGCGCGCACCATCGAAGCACGGTTGTCGAAGGGCGACTGGATCGTGGGCGAGGCGCCCTCGGCTGCGGATATCGCGATCTACCCTTGCATCCGCGTGCTGCATCGGGCCTTATTGCAACCCGGTGCGCGGGAACTGGCCAGCCGCTTCCTGCCCGCCGAAGTGCACTACCCGCAGCTGGCCCGCTGGCTGCGGCGCGTGGAAGCCCTGCCGGGCTTCGAGAAAACCCTTGCACCCGGCTGGCAAAAGCTCGAAACACAATGAGGTACAGACAACGAAATGACTGACAAGGTTCACGTGGAATTCCCGGGCCGCATCGTGATGGTGGGCTTCGGCAGCATCGGCCAGGGCGTGCTGCCGCTCATCCTGCGTCACATCGGCGTTCCCGCCTCGCGCATCGTCATCGTCACGGCAGATGAAGCCGGCAAGGCCGAGGCCGAGCAGCTGGGCGTGCGTTTCATCATCGAGCCGCTGGTGCGCGAGAACTACCGGCGCGTGCTCGACGGCGTGCTCGGGCGCGGCGATTTCCTCGTCAACCTCTCGGTCGACGTTTCCAGCATGGCGCTGATCAAGCACTGCTGGGAACGCGGGGCCATGTACATCGACACCTGCGTCGAGCCCTGGGCCGGCGGCTACACCGATCCCACCGTGCCGCCGGGCCGCCGCACCAACTACGCGCTGCGCGAAGATGTGCTGTCGCTGCGCAGCGAGCTCACCGCGAAGCATCCCACCGCCGTCATCACGCATGGCGCCAACCCCGGGCTGGTCTCGCATTTCGTGAAGGAAGCGCTGCTGAACCTGAAGCGCGACATCGGCGCGGAGGCCGGCAAGCCGGATCCCGCCAGCCGCGAGGAGTGGGCGACGTTGGCACGTGCGCTGGGCGTGAAGGTGATCCACATCGCCGAGCGCGACACGCAGGTCACCAACCGGCCGAAAGAAGTGGGCGAGTTCGTGAACACCTGGTCGGTGGACGGCTTCGTGTCCGAGGGCTGCCAGCCCGCGGAGCTGGGCTGGGGCTCGCATGAGCGCAATTTCCCGCGCGATGCCAAGCGCCACGACTTCGGCAGCGGCTCGGCCATCTATCTCAACCAGCCCGGCGCGGCGACCCGCGTGCGCACGTGGACACCCAAGGCCGGGCCCATCCACGGCTTCCTGATCACGCACAGCGAGGCCATTTCCCTGGCCGACTATTACACGGTGAAGGAGCATGGCGACGTGGTCTACCGGCCCACCTCGCACTACGCCTACCACCCCAGCGACTCCGCCGTGATCTCGGTGCATGAGCTGGCGGGCCGCAACTGGAACATGCAGGAGCGCAAGCGCATCCTGATGAGCGAGATCACCTCGGGCATCGATGAGCTGGGTGTGCTGCTGGCGGGCCACAAGAAAAACGCCTACTGGTACGGCTCGCAGCTGTCGATCGACGAGGCGCGCAAGCTGGTGCCCTACAACAACGCCACCAGCCTGCAGGTCACCGTGGCCGTGCTGGCCGGCATCATCTGGGCCATCGAGAATCCGCACCGCGGCCTGCTCGAGCCCGATGAGCTCGACCACAAGCGCATGCTGGAGCTGTGCCGTCCCTATCTCGGCACGGTCACCGGCGCCTACACCGACTGGTCGCCGCTGGCAGACCGTGAGCGGCTGTTCGCAGAAGACCTTGACCTGTCCGATCCCTGGCAGTTCAAGAACGTGCGCGTGGTCTGATCAGGCCACGTAGTCCACGGCGGTAATCACGTAGCGGGTCTCGCGACCCGCTACCTGCACCGCGACCCCGGCATCCAGCGGCTTGCCCAGCAGCGCCCGCGCCAGCGGGGCATCCATGCTGATGTAGCCTTCTTCCATGTCGAACTCGTCGGGTCCGACGATGCGATAGCGCAGCTCGACGCCATCCTCCTCGCGCTCCAGCGTCACCCAGGCGCCGAAGAACACGCGTCGCGGATCGGACGGGGGCTGGTCGACCACCACCATGCCGTCCAGCCGCTTGCGCAGGTGGCGCACCCGCGCATCGATCTCGCGCAGCCGTTTCTTGCCATAGATGTACTCGGCGTTCTCGGAGCGGTCGCCCAGTGCGGCCGCTGCACTCACCGCTGCGGTGACCTGCGGCCGCTCCACACGCCAGAGCTGGTCCAGTTCGGCCTTCAGGCGGGCGTGGCCTGCCGGCGTGATGTAGCTGGAACCTGGCCGCGACGGTGGTCGGTAGCGGCTCATCGCGGTGCACTTCGCCGCTGTGGGCCGTGACGCGCCATTTCGCGTGCAATCAGGGAAAAACGCATATCAGCAAAGCATGATGTTCTGTGCGGCCGCGCACAGCGGTGTGCACGGCGGGGGAATAGCCTGTCCATGGAGGCTATTTTCCATGTCCCGCAAGTACTACGCGCATTTCATGACCGAGGCACCCGAGATGCCTGCCGCGCCCGATGAATACCGGGGCGTGGTGGAACTGCGTGGCGCGCTGCGCCCGCAGCGGGAAGCGGCCGACCTGCGCGCGCTGCTGGCCCGCAACCTGGACATGCCCGCCGAGGACATCCGCATCCTCAACTGGGCCACGCTGCACTGAGCCGCGGCGCGCCGTTCATGGCGCACTAGAGGCGGATCAGCCCGCGCTTGTGCGCCACTGCCACCGCCTCGGTGCGGCTGATGGCGTCCAGCTTGGTGAGGATGGCCTTCACATGGGTCTTCGCCGTGCCCTCGGTGATGGACAGGCGCCGCCCGATTTCCTTGTTGCTGCGTCCCTGCGCGAGTTGCTGCAGCACGTCGAGCTCGCGCTGCGTGAGGCTGGGACGCGCCATGCGCTGCAGCGCCTTGGCGGCAATCGCACCGGAGGTGTAGGGCTGGTCGGCGGCCACGGCGCGGATGGCGGCGAGGATTTCCTGGCGCGGCGCGTCTTTCAGCAGGTAGCCCTTGGCGCCGCGGCTGAGGCTCTTGAAGATGTCCTCGTCGCCGTCGTAGGTGGTCATGATCAGCAGGCGCGCCTTCGGGTGTCGATCGAGCACCTGCTCCACCACCGACACGCCGTCGCGGCGCGGCATGCGCAGGTCGAGCACCATCACGTCGGGGCGGTGTTCCTCGAACACGGCGATGGCCGCTTCGCCATCATCCGCTTCGGCCACCACCTGCATGTCCTTCTGCTGGTTCACGATGTTGGCCAGCCCGTCGCGCACCACGGGATGGTCATCGGCCAGGATCACGCGGATGGGCGGGACGGAACTCATGCCGTGCCCCGCCCCTGGCGTGGAATGCGCACGGTGACGCGCGTGCCCGCGCCCGCCTCGCTGTCCAGCTCCCAGCGGCCGCCCAGCGCCTCGGCACGTTCGCGCATGTTGGCCAGCCCGAAACCCTGGCCGGCAAACAGTTGCGGCTGGCCGCGCATGCCGCGGCCGTCATCGCGCACGCACAGCATCACTTCCTCGCCGCTGCTGCCCAGGTGGATCTCGATGCTGCGCGGCTCGGCGTGACGTACGGCGTTGATCACCGCCTCCTGCGCGATGCGCAGCAGTGCATGCTCGTGCTCGGGCGCAAGGCCGGTGGCACCGCCGCCATGGAAGGTGGACACGATGCGTCCTGAAACCGTGGAGCGTTCGGCCAGCTGGCGCAGCGCCATCTCCAGCCCACCGGGCCGCGGCTCCTCGTCCGGGCGCAGCGCCAGCACGGAGCGGCGCGCTTCGGTGAGCCCCTCGCGCGCAATGTCGCGGATGCGGTTGTGCACGGACTGCAGCGGCGAGCCTTCGGCCTGTTCCTCCGCGGCGCCCAGCTGCATCAGGATGCCGGTGAAGGCCTGCGCCAGGCCGTCATGGATTTCCCGGCCGATGCGGTTGCGTTCGGCCAGCACCGCAGTCTGGCGCGCGCTGTGGAAAAGCCGCTTGAGCCCCAGCGCCAACGTCACCTGCTGGCCCAGCGCCACCAGCAGCTCGCCGAGCTCCGAGCGCAGTGGTTCATGCTGGCGGTAGCCGAGTCCGACCACACCGAGGTTGCTCTCGCCGAACACCAGCGGCAGCACGTACAGGCTGCCGTGTCCCGACTGCCGGTGGAACTGGATCAGCTCCGGCCATTCAGGCAGGGGCACGCTGCCGTCGAGCGGCAGGTGCACCGGATCGCGCAGTTCCGCCATCTGCCGCACGAAGGCGGAATCACGCTTCGGCACGCTGGCGGCGAACTCCGCCTCGCTGATGCGCCCATCGCGCGAATGGCAGACCACCAGCCAGTCTTCGGATTCCTGGCTGCGCACCACCGCGGTGGCAGCTGCGGCGCCGGCATGGCGCAGGGTTTCCAGCAGCAAGTGGCTGAAGAACTCGGCCGGCTGGCTGGCCAGGCGCTCCAGGTTCTTGCGCAGGGCCGCATTGGCTCGCGCCAGTTCGGTTACGCGCTGCTCGGCGGCCGCCTCGCGCTCGCGGCGCATCGTCTCGAGCAGGCGCTCGCGCTGCAGGGCCGCGCCGATCACGCTGGCGGCGATCTCCAGCGCCGAAACCACCGCGGAATCGAAACGGCGCTCCTCGCGCAGCGAGTCGAAGCCCACTACGCCGCCGTATTCGCCGTCGATCATGAACGGCACGATGATGGAGCTCTTGGCGTCCTGGCTGGCGATGGAGATGTCGGAGGGCCAGCTCTCGCTGCACAGGTACACGCTGCGTCCGGCCTGCAGCTCGGTGCAGAAGCAGTCCAGCCGCCGCGGGCGCCAGATGCTGCTGCCGGTGGCATTGCCATCGCCCGGAATGCCCGGCGCAGTCCACTGGCTGCGGATCTCCAGCCAGCGCTCGCCGCTGCTGCAGATGTCCACCAGCGCCAGCGTGGTGCGGTCCACCTCGGCGGCTTCGCCGATCAGCTGCAGCACCTCGGACATGCCCGACATCACATTGGAGGATTCCAGCAGCAGGCGGCTGGCCTGCGCCGTGGCCGAAAGCAGCTGTTCGCGCCAGGGCGCGGCATTGGCACACCAGGAGGCAGGCGAAGCCGCGTTCATGGTCTGCGCAGGTCTGGTGAGGTGCCGTGGCACGCCTTCATCCTTTCAAGTGTAGGTCATCCGCCGCCAGCCGGCGCGGGCCAGCCGCCGCCCAGCGCCTTGTAGAGCACCACCAGGCTGGTGGCGGTCTCGGTGCGGCCCTGGGCCAGGGTGTCCTCTGCCTGCAGCAGGGTGCGTTCGGCATCCAGCACCTGCAGGAAATCCACCACGCCGTTCTCGTAGCGCAGGCGGGCCAGGCGGGCCGCCGTGCCGCTGGCATCGGCCGCCTCGGCGAGCTGCAGCAGCCGCTCGCGGGCCCGGGCATGGGTCACCAGCGCATCCTCTGCCTCCTGCAGGGCGAGCAGCACGGTCTGCTCGTAGGCGGCCAGCTCTCCCTCACCCCGCGCGCGCGCGGCGGCGATGCGGGCACGCACATGGCCCAGGTCGAACAGACCCCAGGAGATGCCGGGGGCGAGCAGGTAGCGGCCGCTGCCGGATTCACCCAGCGTGTCCACGCTGTCGGCGGCATGACCGGCGCTGCCGGTGATCGTGACGCGGGGGAAAAGATCGGCAACGGCCACGCCGATGCGCGCCGTGGCGGCGGCCAGCCGGCGCTCCGACACACGGATGTCCGGCCGCCGGCGCAGCAGCTGGCCGGGATCGCTTGCGGGGATGAACTCCGGCACGGCAGGCAGCTCGGCCGGCAGCGCCAGCTGCGCACGCAGTGCGCCAGGGTCGCGACCGGTCAGCACGCCGATGCGGTGGATGGCGCGTGCCACGGCGGCTTCCAGCGGCGCGATGAAGGCACGCGTGGCGGCCAGCAGTGCCGCGGCGCGCGAGGTATCCAGTTCCGTGCCGGTGCCACCCTCCAGCCTGGCCTGCGTGAGCTGCAGGGTTTCGGCCTGGTTGGCCACGTTGCGTCGTGCCACTTCCAGCCGCTGCTGGTTGCCGCGCAGCTCGAAGTAGCTGCGTGACAGCTCGGCCGCCACCGACACCTGCACGTCGCGCAGCCCGGCCTCGGCAGCCTGCAGCTGGGCATTCGCCGCTTCCAGCGCGCGGCGGTTGCGGCCGAAGAAGTCCAGCTCCCAGGTGGCGTCGAAACCGGCGTCGTAGCCCTCCACGTCACGCGGCCCGCCGCGCGCTTCCACTTCGGCCAGCCGCCGGTCGCTGTAGCCCGCGTTCACCATCACGGTGGGGCCGAGGTCGAGGCGGGCCGCGCCGCGCAGGGCGCGCGCCTCGTTCAGCCGTGCCAGTGCGATGCGCAGGTCATGGTTGGCAAACATAGCGTCCTGCACCAGCCCGTCGAGCACGGGATCGTCGAACTGCGTCCAGAAGGTGGCGAGGCCGGCATCATTGACATTGCTTGCGCCGGCCTCAGCGGCACCGTCCAGCACCTGCGGCAGTGTCATTTCCGGGGTGCGGTAATCCGGCCCCACTGCGCAGGCCGCGAGGAATGCGGCGGTGAAGAAGGTGAGTGCGTTACGGCTGGCCATGGTTTGCCTCCAGTGAAGTGGCCGGTGCCAGCGCCAGTGGCGCGAGGCCGGCATCCGTACCGGTGACCCCCGCATGGCGGCGCTGCACCAGCAGGTAGAACACAGGCGTGAGGAACAGCCCGAACAGCGTCACGCCGATCATGCCCGCGAACACCGTGGCGCCCATTGCCTGGCGCACCTCGGCGCCGGCGCCATGCGCCAGCACCAGCGGCACCACACCCATGATGAAGGCAATGGAGGTCATCAGGATGGGACGCAGCCTCAGCCGCGCCGCCTCCAGCACCGCCCGCATTGGAGCCAGCCCCTGGTCATCCTGCAGGTGCTTGGCAAACTCCACGATGAGGATGGCGTTCTTGCTCGCCAGCGCCACCAGCACCAGCAGGCCCACCTGCGTGAACACATTGCTGTCGCCACCCTGCAGCACCACGCCGGCCAGGCCGGACAGCAGCGCCAGCGGCACGATGAGGATGATGGCCAGCGGCAGCCTCAGGCTCTCGTACTGCGCGGCCAGCACCAGGAACACGAACAGCACGCACAACGGGAACACCAGCAGCGCCGTGCCGCTGGCAGTCTGCTGCTGGTACGCCAGTTCGGTCCATTCATAGCTCATGCCCTGCGGCAGCGTTGCATCCAGGATGCGCGCGATGGCGGCCTGCGATTCACCCGAGCTGTGGCCGGGCGCCGCGCCGCCGGTGATGTCGGCAGAGCGGTAGGCATTGAAGCGCTCGACGAAGTCCGGGCCGAAGCTGCGCTCCAGCTTCACCATCGAGCCCAGCGGCACCATCTCGCCGCGCGAATTGCGTGTCTTGAGCGCCAGGATGTCATCCATGTCATTGCGGAACGGCGCATCCGCCTGGACCATCACGCGGTACGTGCGGCCGAAGCGGTTGAAGTCGTTCACGTAGGCCGAGCCGAGGTAGGCCTGCAGGGTCTGGAACACATCGGTGATGCGCACGTCCTGCTGCTTCACCTTCACGCGGTCCACCTCCACGCGCACCTGCGGCACGTTCACCTGGTAGGTGGAATACACGCCGGCCAGAGCCGGATCCTGCGCGGCCTTCGCGAGCACTTCCTGCGTGGCCTTGTAGAGCGCTTCGGCCCCATGGTTGCCGCGGTCCTGCACATTGAGCTTGAAGCCGCCCATGCTGCCCAGGCCCTGCACCGGCGGCGGGGGGAACACGCCGATGTAGGCTTCCTGGATCCCGGAGAACTTCGCGTTCAGCGTGCCGGCGATGGCGTTGGCCGCCTGCGCCGGATCCTCGCGCTCGCTGAACGGCTTCAGCGCGAAGAACACCAGGCCCGAGTTGGTGCTGGTGTTGTAGTTGTTCGGTGACATGCCCGCGAACTGCAGCGCGCCTTCCACGCCCGGCTCGGCAAGGCCGATCTCGGCCACGCGCTTCACCACTTCCTCCGTGCGGTCGATCGAAGAACCCGGCGGCAGCTGGATCACCGACACCAGGTACAACTTGTCCTGCCCGGGAATGAAGCCCTGCGGCACCCTGGTGAGGCCCAGCGCCGCCAGGCCCACCAGCCCCACGTACAGGAACATCGCGATGCCCGTGCGGCGCACGGTGGAGCCGAGCACCCGCTGGTAGGAGTTGCCGGCGGTCTCGAACCCGCGGTTGAAGCGACGGAAGAAGCCGCCGAACAGCCGCTCCATCACGGCCGACAGGCGGTCGGGCTTCGCGCCATGCGGCTTCAGCAGCAGCGCCGCAAGTGCCGGCGACAGCGTGAGCGAGTTGAAGGCCGAGATCACCGTGGAGATGGCGATGGTGAGGGCGAACTGCCTGTAGAACTGGCCGGTGAGACCCTCGACGAAGGCCACGGGCACGAACACGGCGGTGAGCACCAGCGTGATGGCGATGATGGGCCGGCTCACCTCGCTCATCGCCTTCTTGGTCGCCTCCATGGGCTTGAGCCCATTGGCGATGTGCCGTTCGACGTTTTCCACCACGACGATGGCGTCATCCACCACGATGCCGATGGCCAGCACCAGGCCGAACAGCGACAGTGTGTTGATGGAAAAACCCAGCGCATGCAGCACCGCGAAGGTGCCCACCACCGACACCGGCACGGCGGCCAGCGGGATGATGGAGGCGCGCCAGGTCTGCAGGAACAGGATCACCACCAGCACCACCAGCGCCACGGCCTCCAGCAGCGTGACGATCACGCTGTCGATGGACTGGCGCACGAACACGGTGGGGTCGTAGATGATGCGGTAGCTCATGCCGGCCGGGAACTGCGCCTGCAACCGGTCCATGGTGGCGCGCACCTGGCCGGCCAGCTCCAGCGCATTGGAACCCGGTGCCTGGTAGATCGGAATGGTCACGGTCTCGTCGCGGTCCACGCGGCCGCGCAGGGAGTAGGTGCTGGCACCCATCTCCACGCGCGCCACATCGCCGAGGCGCAGCACTTCGCCGCCGTTGCCGGTCTTGATCACGATGTCGCGGAACTGCTCCTCGCTCGACAGCCTTCCCATGGTGTCGAGCGCAATCTGGAAGTCCGCGCCGGGGGAGGGTGGTGCACCGATCTGCCCGGCCGCCACCTGCAGGTTCTGCTCGCGGATGGCACCGATCACATCCCCGGTGGTGAGTCCGCGCACGGCGAGCTTCTCCGGATCCAGCCACACGCGCATGGCGTAGTCGCCCGAGCCGAACACCTGCACGCTGCCCATGCCGGGCAGCCGCGCCAGTTCGTCCTTCACGTTCAGCAATGCATAGTTGCGCAGGTACAGCGCGTCATGGCCCGGCGTGGTCGACACCAGGTTCACCGCCATCATCAGGTCCGGGGAGGTCTTGGTGGTCGACACACCGAGCTGGCGCACTTCTTCCGGCAGGCGCGGCAGCGCCGAGGAAACCCGGTTCTGCACCTGCACCTGCGCGCGGTCGATGTCGGTGCCGATGCGGAAGGTGATGGTGAGGGAGAGATTGCCGTCGAGGGTGGCCTGCGAGGACATGTACAGCATGTCCTCCACGCCCACGATCTCCTGCTCCAGCGGCGCGGCCACGGTCTCGGAGATCACCTGCGGATTGGCGCCGGGATAAGTGGCCCGCACCACCACCGAGGGCGGCACCACCTCCGGGTATTCGCCCACCGGCAGGCGGAACAGCGAGATCAGGCCGGCGATGAGGATGAATCCCGACAGCACGCCGGAGAACACCGGCCTTTCGATGAAGAACTTCGAGATGTTCATGGCCTGTTGCCGGCCACGATCTGGCGGTCCTCATCGTCGGGCAGGCGCATGGCCACCAGCTGCGGCTCGACGGTGACGCCCGGCCGCACGCGCATCAGCCCGTTCACCACGATGCGCTCGCCCGGCACGAGGCCGCTGCGCACCACGCGCAGGCCCTCGTGCAGCGGCCCGAGTTCCACGTCGCGGTATTCCAGGCTGTTGTCGGGCTTCACCACGTACACGAAGCGGCGCGTCTGGTCGGTGCCGACGGCGCGATCCTCGATGAGGATGGCCTGGTGGATCGCGCCCTCGCCAAGCTTCACGCGCGCGAACAGCCCGGGAGTGAAAAGCCGGTCGCGGTTGTCGAGCCTGGCGCGGGCGCGAATGGTGCCGGTCTGTGCGTCCAGTTCATTGTCGGTGAACACCATCACGCCTTGATGCGGATGGCCTTCCTCGTTGGCGAGGCCCACCCACACCGGTTGTGGGCTGGCCTTGTTTCCCAGCCCGCGCAGCTGCTGCGCCTGGCGCAGGTAGGCGGCCTCGTCACCTTCGAAGCGCACGTACACCGGATCGATGGAAACCAGCCGGGCCAGCAGCGTGTCGCCACTGGCCACGAAATTGCCGGCAGTGACCTCGGCCTTGCCGACCACGCCGCTGATCGGCGCGCGCACCCGGGTGAAGGCGAGGTTCAGCTCCGCCGCATCCACTGCCGCCTGCGCCGCCTGCACATCGGCGGCGCTCTTCTCGCTGCCGGCGGTGCGGGCGTCGAATTCCTCCTGCGACAGGGCGCGCAGTTCCAGCAGCTTCACGGCGCGCTCCTTCTCGGTGCCGGCCTGGCGGTGCGCACTCTGCGCGCGGGCCAGTTCGGCGCGGGCGCCCTTGAGGCTGGCCTCGTAGGGACGCGGATCGATCACGAACAGCACATCGCCCTTGCGCACCTCCGCTCCTTCGCGGAAGGCAACGGACTCGATGTAGCCGGACACCCGTGGCCGCAGCTCCACGCGCTCCACCGCTTCGATGCGGCCGGTGAATTCCTGGAAATTGGTGATCTGCCGCTCCAGCACCTCGGCAACGCTCACCTGCGGGGCCGATGGCCCCTGCACGGCGGCTGCCTGTGCGGCGTCGGGGCTGCAGGCGCTGAGCAGAAAAGGTGCGCCAGCCGTGAGGCCCAGCAGGGCCAGCACGGCGGCGCGGGGGGGAAAGATCGGGTTCGGACGGATGGTGGCCATGTTCACTCCCTTGCATCGCGGGTCGTCGATGAGTTGTCAGCTCGTGGGACAGATGTTGGGCTTGCCGCGGGCTGCTGCCCATTTGCCAGACGGTGGGTACGCGGCGCTTCCGGCGAGGGGGAGTGGCCTGCCTCTTTCGGGATAGGCCGGTCCTGCAAGGCGCAGGCGTACGTGCAACAATTCCCGCTCATCGTGGTGTCCCTACAAGGAGGAGACCTTCCATGCGTGTCCTGAAATTCGCCCTGCTGGGCATGCTCGTGCTGCTGTCCGGTTGCGGTTACAACACCCTGCAGACCCAGGATGAAGCGGTGAAGGCCGCCTGGTCGGAGGTGGTCAGCCAGTACCAGCGGCGCGCGGATCTCATCCCCAACCTGGTGGAGACGGTGAAGGGTTTTGCCGCGCAGGAGCAGGCCGTGCTGGTGGGCGTCACCGAGGCGCGCGCGAGAACCAGTTCAATCCAGCTCACGCCCGAGCTGCTCGAGGATCCGGCGGCCATGCAGCAGTTCCAGCAGGCACAGGGCCAGCTTTCCCAGGCGCTCAAGAGCCTTTTCGCCGTCACCGAGAACTATCCGGACCTGAAATCCAACCAGAACTTCCTCGACCTGCAGGCGCAGCTTGAGGGCACGGAGAACCGCATCACCGTGGCGCGCCAGCGTTACATCGAGGCGGTGCAGGCCTACAACGGCACCGTGCGCTCCTTCCCGTCCAACCTCACCGCGAAGATGTTCGGCCATGACGTGAAGCCCAACTTCACGGTGGAGAACGAGGCGGCGATAAGCGCCCCGCCGCGGGTGGACTTCGGCAACTGATGCTGCGCGCACTGCTGGCCGGCCTGGCGCTGGCCGGTGCCATCGCACCGGCCACGGCGCAGACGCTGCAACCGGTGCCGCCGCTGGCTGCGCGCGTCACCGATCTCACCGGCACGCTCACCGCCGGCCAGCAGGCGGAGCTGGAGCAGAAGCTCGCCGCCTTCGAGCAGCGCAAGGGTGCGCAGCTGGCGGTGCTGCTGGTGGGCACCACCGAGCCTGAATCCATCGAGGCCTATGCCATCCGCGTGGCCGAGGCCTGGCAGCTCGGTCGCGATGGCATCGACGATGGCGCGCTGCTGCTGGTGGCCCTGCAGGACCGCACGCTGCGCATCGAGGTGGGCTACGGCCTGGAGGGCGTGCTGCCCGATGCCATCGCCCGCCGCATCATCGACGAGACCATCAAGCCGCTGTTCCGCCAGCGCGACATCCACGGCGGCATCAATGCGGGAATTGACCGCCTGATCCAGGTGGTCGATGGCGAGCCGCTGCCGCCACCCGACAAGCAGTGGAAGCGGCCTGCCGACCGCATCGGCGGCCTGCTGCCGCTGCTGTTCTTCGGCGTGCTGGCGGGTGGCTCGGCGCTGCGTGCGCTGCTGGGGCGGCCGCTGGGTTCGCTGGCTACCGGCGCTGCCGCGGGCGGTGTGGTGTGGGTGGTGTCGAAGATCATCGCCGCGGCCATCGGGGTGGGTGTGGTCGCCCTCCTGCTGAGCCTTTTCATGGGGATGGGGAGCAGGGGCCCTCGCGGCGGTGGAGGCGGCGGCCTGGGCGGGTGGCCGGGCGGATTTGGTGGCGGCCTGGGTGGCCTCGGCGGCCTGGGTGGCGGCCGACGCGGCGGCGGCGGCTTCGGTGGCATGGGCGGCCTGGGTGGCTTCCGCGGTGGCGGTGGCGGATTTGGCGGCGGCGGCGCGTCGGGACGCTGGTGATGCTGCGCCTCCTGCGTCACCTGTTCACGCCCTTCTGGGTGCTGAAGCTGAAGTACCCGCAGCCGGTGCTCGAGAAGATTGCCGCGCGCATCGGCCATGTGGAGATGCACCATCCCGGCGAGCTGCGCTTCGTGGCCGAACATGCACTCGACCTCGGTGATCTCATCGCCCGCGTCACGGCGCGGGAACGCGCCATAGAAGTTTTTTCCCAGCTGCGTGTGTGGGACACCGAGCGCAACAACGGCGTGCTCATCTACGTGCTGCATGCCGAGCACGCAGTGGAAATTGTGGTCGATCGCGCGCTGGCGCGCGTGGTGCCGCAGGCCGACTGGGATGCGCTCTGTCGCAATGCAGAGACAGCCTTTCGCGCGGGCCGCTTTGCGGAAGGCGCACTCGTTGCGGTAGACGGCGCTGCAACCCTGCTGGAAAAGCATTTTCCCGGCGCACCCGGCGACGGCAACGAGCTGCCCGACCAGCCGCTGCTGCTGTAGGAGCCTGCCTGGCTGCATCGCGCGCCGCTCATGCCATAATCCAGCCATGAGCCGAAAGCCGATCCTTCTTGCGGCCGCGCTGGCCGCATCCCTCGCAGCCTGCTCGCTGCTCGATCCTCCCGTGGAGGCAACGCCCGAGCCGGTGGCCATCGAACTCGCCCCGCCGCCCGCGCCGGTGCTGCTGCCCTCGGCGGCCACGCATCGCTTCGAGATCGGCCCCGACGACGATGTGGTGGGCCACGTGCAGGTGGTCACCATCGGTGAGCACGACACGCTGCCCGACGTGGCGCGCCGCTTCAACGTCGGCTACCAGGAAATCGTGCGCGCCAATCCCGGCGTCGATCCCTGGCTGCCGGGTGTGGGCCGCGAGGTGGTCGTGCCCACGCAGTTCGTGCTGCCCGCAGCCGAACGCAAGGGCATCGTGATCAACCTCGCCGCGATGCGCATCTACTACTTCCCGCCCGCGAAGAAGGACGAACTCCAGGTCGTCTACACACACCCCATCGGCATCGGCAAGGTCGGCTGGTCCACGCCTGAGGGCAAGACCAAAGTCGTCTCGAAGCAGAAAGACCCGGTCTGGCGCCCCACGGCCTCCATCCGCGAGGAACACCGCAAGAATGGTGACCCGCTGCCCGCAGTGGTTCCCGCCGGACCCGACAATCCCCTGGGCCGCCACAAGTTCACGCTTGGCTGGGCCACCTATCTGATCCACGGCACCAACAAGCCCTATGGCGTGGGACTGCGCAGCAGCCACGGCTGCATCCGCATGTATCCGGAAGACGTGGCCGTGTTCTTCGACATGATCGCCCCGGGCACGCAGGTGCAGGTGGTCAACCAGCCCTATGTGTTCGGCTGGCACGAAGGGGAGCTCTACCTGCAGGCTTTCGACGTCCTGGAAGACGACAAGCGCGACTGGAGCAAGTCGCGGCCGAAGATCCTCTCCAAGACCGTGAACAAGCGCATCGAGAAGCTGCTGGCAGAGCGCCAGGAAAGCATCGACTGGGAACGCGTGGCGCAGATTGCCAGCGATCCGCGCGGCCTCACGCTGTCGGTGAGCGATGCCTCACAGACGGACGACACGCTGATCGCCGCGGCGCCGCGCGTTTACAACCGGGTGCCCAAGGGGGCGAACTGGGATGGGCTGGACGATCCCGCCCTGAAGGCGCAGCGCGACGTGGAGGCTGCAGTCGTCGAACAACGACAGGTGCCGCGCACTTGAGCTAGACTTTGCCGCATGGCAAAGCTTTCTGAATGGCTGCGTATCATGCTCGGGGAGATCGCCCGCAAGCAGGAAGAGGCCGCGCGCGCCGCTGCCGAACAGAAGCAGCGTCAGGCGCAGGCCCCCGCTGATCCGCCGGTCAGGTCCGTGACCCGGTGACCGCATCCAGGGGGCCGGGTCTCGAAGGCGGCCTGGCTGCCCTTGCTCCCTTTGTAGAACCAGAAACCAGCGGCGCCATCGAACCCGCTGACACCGGCACCGTTGCCTTTGTCGGGCGCACCTTGAAGGGACCGGTCAACGAACCGGTGGTCATTACCGACTTCGCGCGGTTCCAGCGCATCTTCGGCGGGCTGTGGAGTGATTCGCTGCTGCCCCATTCCGTTGAGCAGTTCTTCGAGCATGGCGGCACCAGGGCCGTGATCGTGCGTGTGGCCGGTGGTGCGCGCGCGCCCACCATCGACCTGCCGGCGGGCCGCGGCAGGCTCACGCTGCTGGGCATCAGCCCCGGTTGCCAGGAAGCACTACGCGCCTCGGTGGACCACGACGGCATCGCGCGCCAGGACCAGGATCTGTTCAACCTGGTGGTGCAGCGCGTGCGCCGCCGTGGCTCCGAGCTGGTGGAAGAGCAGGAGATTTTCCGGCGTGTCTCCATCCTGCCCGGTTCCGCGCGCGAGCTCACGCGCAAGCTGGCCACCTCGCAGCTGGTGCGCGTGGGCGGGCCGCTGCCCACCGTGCGACCGGACATCACGCGCGGCCCCGATCCGCGCGCGCTGATCGGCTATGTCGAGTGCAATGGCGATGGGGATGACGGTGAGCTGCTGTCCGACTACGACCTCATCGGCTCCGAGACGCACCACACCGGCATCTGTGCCCTGCAGGGCGGACCCGCATTCAACTTCCTCTACCTGCCGCCCCCGTCGCGCGATCGGGACGTGGGCATGAGCGCGCTGGTGGTGGGCGCGCGCCTGTGTCGTGCACGCCAGGCGCTGCTGCTGGTGGATCCGCCCCGGCGCTGGCGCAGCGTGCAGGAAGCACTGGATGGACTGGCCGACTGGCCCTTCCACAGCGCCGATGCGCTGATGTTCTTCCCGCGCGTGTCCGCGCCCGACCGCCTCACCGCAACCACCGCGGAATTCCCGCCTTCGGCTGCCGCCATCGGCACACTGCTGCGCGATGCTCCCGCAGGCTCCTGGGCGGAGCCGGTGGAGCCGGCCCTGCTGCGGCCGGGCACCGCGCCCGTGGCGTGGGTCGATGC
>JALYWF010000119.1 GCA_030852845.1 Pseudomonadota bacterium | reverse complement strand
GGGGGAGGCGGCGGGGCTGCTGCCTGTGGCGGTGGCGGCGGTGGTGGCGGGGGAGGTGGTGCGGCCACCGAGCCCAGCGCCAGCTGCAGCCCCAGCGTGGCCACGGTATCGACGATGCCGCGGCCGATCGAAGCGCGGGCCGAAACGTCTCCCTTCAGTTGCAGCTTGCCGCTTTCACCGAAGCGCATCAGGTCGGCGGTGGCACCCACGCCCAGCTTGGCTGCCACTTCCTTGTCCGCGCTGGTGAGCCGGCGCTGGTCAAGCACACCCACGCCCATCAGCAGGTACGGACTGACGCGCTGGTCGCGGTCGAACACGCGCGCAAAGTCGAGGGTCAGGCCCTTGATCTCACGATCCCAGGTCGCACCCGGCGCAAGGTCGTCGTGATTGCCCGAGAAAGCATTGACGCTGAAATCCCACTTCTCGCTCAGCACCAGGCCCAGCGAGTAATAGATTCCGAAGTCATCGTCGACGAGGCGGTCGGAGTCGGTCTCCGTCCACATGCCACCGGCACCGATGGTCCATTGGCCAACCTCAGCGCCAGCATGGACGGCCGACATGCCTCCCATGAGGACGACCGCCATGGCTGTTTTCACCAAAGGCTTGTTCATCTTGTACTCCCAGTGTTCCAGACGCTCTCCCGCCAGCCGGCGGGATGTGGGGATGCTAACCGGCCGGTGCGAGGATGCCTACAGGCAACTGAATTGCCATGACAACTGATTCAGCGCTGCTTCGGCAGCAGGATGCGGTCGCCGGTGCGGATGCCACGGCGCGCAGCTTCGCCGGCAAGCAGTTCGAGCACGCCGGCCACGGCGCCACCGGAACTGATGATGTCCTCAGACAATGGCGTGGCATTGCGGTGGATGTGCGAGATGCGTCCCTCTGCATCGAAGAACAGCATGTCGAGCGACAAATAGGTGTTCTTCATCCACATGTCCATGGAACGTGGGGCGTCGAGCATGAACAGCATGCCCTGGTCGCGCGGCAGCTCGCGGATCCACATCAGGCCCTGCTGCTGTTCGGTGGGTGTGAGTGCGAGCCAGACGCGAAAGGTGTCGCGGCCGTCGCGCCGTTCGATGGTGAGTGTGTCGCGCGCAAAGCCGCGCAGCTGGGTGGGCTGGAAATCGGCCGCGGGTTGCGCGGCGCAGGCGGGTACTGCCAGCAGCAGTGACCACAAGGCGAGGGCAACGCTGATACGCATGTTCACAGTCTATGTCTAAACTACGCGCATGCGCCTCATTGAAATCTCCCCTGTCATACCACCCGCCCTTGAGAGACTCAATGAGCTGGCAGGCAACCTGTCCTACAGCTGGCATCGCCCCACGCGTGCGCTGTTCGAGGACCTGGACCAGAACCTCTGGCGCCAGATCCATGCCAATCCGCGGCTGATGCTCCGCTGCGTCAGTCAGGCTGCGCTTGACGCTGCCGCGGCTGATCCGGCGTACCTGGCGCGCTACCACGAGGCGCTGGCCAATTACGACCGCTACCAGTCGCAGCACACCGACAGCGGGCGCGCGCTGGTTGCCTATTTCTGCGCCGAATACGGGTTCCACGAAAGCTTCCCCATCTATTCCGGCGGCCTCGGTATCCTGGCTGGCGATCACTGCAAGGCAGCCAGCGACGAGCAGCTTTCCTTCGTTGCGGTGGGGCTGGCCTACCGCCAGGGCTACTTCTCGCAGACCGTCGACAGCGATGGCACACAGCACGCCGGTTTCAGCGATGTGGATCCGCGCGACCTGCCGCTGGAGGCCGTGCGCGACGGCGAGGGCCGGTGGATGGTGGTGCAGGTGCCCATTGCCGACCGCCAGGTGCTGGCCCGGGTGTGGCGCGCCGAGGTCGGTCACGTGTCGGTATTCCTGCTCGACACCAATGTCGAGGGCAACAGCAGCGCCGATCGCGACATCACCTTCCGCCTCTACGGCGGTGACGAGGCACATCGCATCAGGCAGGAGATGGTGCTGGGAATCGGCGGCCTGCGGGCCCTGCGCGCGCTGGGCCTGAGCCCGGCCGTGTGGCACATGAACGAAGGCCATGCCGCCTTCCTGGCGCTGGAGCTGCTGCGCGAACGGCTGGCCGCGGGAATGGAATTCGATGCCGCGCTGGAGGCGACCGCCGCGCAATGCGTGTTCACCACGCACACGCCGGTGGCCGCCGGCCACGACACCTTTCCCGACCACCTGTTCGTGGAGCATTTCGCCGGCCTGATCCCGCAGCTGGGCGGCGACGTGCAGCGGTTGCTGGCGCTGGGCCGTGCGCCGGGCACCGGCGGATACTTCAACATGACGCGGCTGGCCCTCAATGGCGCACGCCGCGTCAATGGCGTGAGCCGCATCCACGGCGCCGTGTCATCGCGGCTGTGCGCTGACCACTGGCGCGACATCCCGCCGGCCGAGAACCCGGTGGGTTACGTGACCAACGGCGTGCATGTGCCCACCTTCCTATCCTCGGTGTGGGCCACGTTCCTCGACGCGCGCCTGCCGGACTGGCGCGACCGGCTCTGCGACGTTCCTTTCTGGCAGGCCGTCGACAGCTGGCCCGACGCGCCTTTCTGGAGCGTGGCGCAGGATGTGAAGTCGAGGATGCTGACGGGTGTGCGCTCCCGCCTCGAGCGTGAATACCGGCGCAAGGGCATGGGCCGGGTGCAGCTGCAGCAGGTCACGCGCCTGCTCGATCCCGCCAATCCCGATGTGCTCACCATCGGCTTCGCGCGCCGTTTCGCCACTTACAAGCGGGCCGCGCTGTTGCTGCGCGACCGCGAGCGGCTGCTGAAGCTGCTGACGAACGAGGAGCGCCCGGTGCTGTTCCTGTTTGCCGGCAAGGCACATCCCGCCGACCATCCCGGCCAGCAGGTGCTGCGCGAGATCAAGCGCACCATGCTGCAGCCGGAGTTCGCCGGGCGCGTTGTCTTCCTCGAAGACTACGACATCCAGCTGGCGCGCTGGCTGGTGACTGGCGTCGACGTGTGGCTCAACAATCCCATCGCGCCACTGGAAGCCAGCGGCACCTCGGGCATCAAGGCCGCCGTCAATGGACGGCTGAACCTTTCCATCCTCGATGGCTGGTGGGCGGAGGCGTTCGACGGCGGCAATGGCTGGGGCCTGCCCGGCGCCGACGCCATGGACGAAACACGGCGCGATGACCTGGATGCCGCCAGCATCCTCGACGCGCTGGAGGCCGAGGTGGTGCCGCTCTACTACGCGCGCAACAGCGAAGGCCTTTCGCCGGAGTGGGTGCGGCGCTGCCGGCACGCCATGGCCAGCGTGATCCCGCGCTTCAACATGCGGCGCGTGGTGAGCGATTACGCCGAGGGCCTTTACCGGCCTGCCGCCGAAATGGGGCAGCGCATGCTGGCCGATGGCGGGCGGCCTGCCGCAGACCTCGCGGCCTGGAAGCGCCGCGTGCGCGAACGCTGGGAGGGCGTGCAGATCCTCGACGTGCAGGAGGAGCGCCGCGCCGCCGGTACAGAAGCGCCGCTGGCCATGCGTGCGCGAGTGCAGCTGGCCGGGCTCGATCCGGCAGACCTTTGCGTGGAATTCAAGGCGCGCCGCCTGCTGCCCGATGCGGGCTTCGAGATGGCGCCGCTGTGCTCATTCGGCCATGGCACGCCACCGGGCCACTGGCTGGCGCGCTTCCAGGCCGCCGGCAACGTCGCCGACGACGGCACTGTCGACTACACCGTGTCGGCCAGTCCGCCGGGCATGGGCCAGTACCAGCTGGAGGTACGTGTGTATCCCTGGCACCCGCTGCTTTCCCATCCGCTGGAGATGGGACTCATGAAGGCGCTCTGACCAGCACCAGTCCTGCCAGTGGTGGCAGGTCCAGGGTGAGCGAAGCCGGCAAGCCATGCATCGGCACGGCATCGGCGTTCAGGGTGGCGCGGCCGAGGTTGGCGCCGCCATAGTGGGCCGAGTCCGAATTCAGCAGCACACGATAGACGCCCGCTTCGGGAACGCCGATGCGGTAGCCATGCCGCGGCTCGGGCGTGAAGTTCAGCACCACCACCAGCTTGCGCCAGCCGGCCATGCGCAGGTAGGCCAGCACCGAGTGCTGCCGGTCGCTGCAGTCGATCCACTGGAAACCCTGGGGCTCGAACTCATGCCGGTGCAGCGCCGGCTCGTCCACGTAGAGGCGGTTGAGGTCGGCCACCAGCTGCTGCACGCCGCGGTGCTCGGCATGCTCGAGCAGTGACCACGGCAGGGCAACGCGGAAATCCCATTCCCAGGGATGGGCAATCTCCCCCCCCATGAACAGGAGCTTCTTGCCCGGCAGCGTCCACATATAGGTGTAGAGCAGACGCAGGTTGGCCAGCTGTTGCCAGCGGTCACCGGGCATGCGGCCCAGCAGCGACCGCTTCAGGTGCACCACCTCATCATGCGACAGCGGCAGGATGAAGTTCTCGCTCCACGCGTACATCATCGCGAAGGTGAGCTGGTCCTGATGGTGTTTGCGATAGAGCGGGTCCTGCGCGAAGTAGTTGAGCGTGTCGTGCATCCAGCCCATGTTCCACTTCATCGAGAAGCCCAGGCCGCCGCCATCCACCGGCCGGCTCACCATGGGCCATGAGGTGGATTCCTCCGCCATGATCACGGTGCCGGGCGCCCGCGCATGGGTGATGGCGTTCAGCGTGCGCAGGAAATCCACGGCCTCCAGGTTTTCGCGCCCGCCATGGCGGTTGGGGACGAATTGCCCGTGGCGCCCGTAGTCCAGGTAGAGCATCGAGGCCACCGCGTCGACACGCAGGCCGTCGAGGTGGAAGTGCTCCAGCCAGTAGCAGGCGCTGGCCAGCAGGAAGCTCCTGACCTCGTTGCGCTCGTAGTTGAATACCAGCGTGCCCCAGTCCGCGTGCTCGCCCTTCAGCGGATCCGGGTATTCATAAAGGGCGGTGCCATCGAAATGCGCCAGGCCATGGGCGTCGCGCGGGAAATGCGCAGGCACCCAGTCGAGCACCACGCCGATGCCTTCGGCGTGGCAGCGGTCGACGAAGAACTTGAACTCATCCGGGGTACCGAAGCGGCTGCTGGGCGCGAAATAACCCATGGTCTGGTAGCCCCAGGAATCATCCAGTGGATGTTCGGTGATGGGCAGCAGCTCGATGTGGGTGAATCCCAGGCGCTTCACGTAGGGCAGCAGTTCGTCGGCCAGCTCGCGGTAGCTGAAGAAGCGGCCGTCCGGATGCCGGTTCCAGGAGCCGGCATGCACCTCGTAGATGGACATGGGGGCATGCAGCCAGTCCTGTTTCGCGCGGGCGGTGAGCCAGGCCGCGTCGTTCCATGTGTAGGCATTCAGGTCGGTGACGATGGCAGCAGTTGCCGGGCGCAGCTCCATCGCCAGCGCATGCGGATCGGTTTTCAGCAGCACTTCGCCGGAGGCGCGGTTGCGCAGCTCGAACTTGTACAGCGTGCCGAGGGTGAGTCCCGGCACGAACAGTTCCCACACGCCGCTGCTGCCCAACACCCGCATCGGCAGGCGGCGGCCGTCCCAGTCGCAGAACGGCCCCACCAGGCTCACGCGTTCGGCGTCCGGCGCCCACACTGCAAAACGCACGCCGTCGATGCCGTCGAAGCTGGCCGGATGCGCGCCGAGCATCTTCCACGCCTCCACGTGCGTGCCCGCGGCGAACAGGGCAAGGTCCGATGGTTCCAGGGTGGGCGCAAAACTGTACGGGTCGACGCGCTCGTGGTGCGTGTCATGCGCGTCGGTCCAGCTCAGCCGGGGGTGTGGTCCGGCATCGCTGGCCAGTTCGACCTCGAAAAAATCCGTGGCGCCCAGGCGGCGCATGGTTGCGCCACCGGCAATGCGCACATCCCGTACGGCGGGAAGGTAGGCGCGCACAACCTTGCCACCGGCGGCGGCATGCACACCGAGCAAGGCATGCGGATCGTGGTGGCAGCCGGCTGCGATGCGCTGCAATTCCGTCGCGATGGCGGGAAGGGTGGCGTCACCCTTGCGCGTGTAGGTGGATTCCGGCATGAACCATCGCTTTAAGGAAGGCGGCCTGTGGTAAATATAGCTGCAATGCCACCTGCCTCGCGTACTTCATCCGGACGCTACGTCAGCCGCCTCACCGGTGGGACGATGGCGATGATCATGGCCGGCGGGCGCGGTGAGCGCCTGCGCGGCCTCACCGAGCACCGCTGCAAGCCGGCCACGCCCTTCGGAGGCAAGTTCCGCATCATCGACTTCGTGCTGTCGAACTGCGTGAACTCCGGCATCCGCAAGATCTGCCTGCTCACGCAATACAAGGGCCAGTCGCTGATCCAGCACGTGCAGCGCGGGTGGAGCTACCTGCGCGGCGAGTTCGGCGAATTCGTCGACGTGATCCCCGCACAGCAGCAGGTGGGCAAGCACTGGTACCGCGGCACGGCCGACAGCGTGTACCAGAACCTCGATTACCTGCGGGCGCATGGCCCGCGCCATGTGCTGGTGCTGGCGGGCGACCACATCTACAAGATGGACTACGGTCCGATGATCGCCTACCACGTGGAGAAGGGCGCCGATATTACCGTGGGCGTGGTGGAGGTACCGCTGGCCGACGCGCGTGAGTTCGGCGTGCTGTCAGTCACTGGCTGGAACCGCGTGACGAAATTCGCGGAGAAGCCACGCGAGCCGGAGTCCATGCCGGGCAATCCCGACGTGGCGCTGGCCTCGATGGGCATCTACATCTTCAATGCCGACCTGCTCGAGCGCCTGCTGCACGAGGACGCCGCGGACGAGAATTCCGCCCACGACTTCGGCAAGAACATCATTCCCAAGGCGATCGATTCCCTGCAGGTGTTTGCCTACCCGTTCCGCAACGTGCGCACCAAGGCGCAGAACTACTGGCGTGATGTGGGTACGGTCGATGCCTTCTACGAGGCCAACATCGAGCTGGTGCATGTCTCGCCCGAGCTCAACGTCTATGACGAGGAGTGGCCCATCTGGACCTACCAGGTGCAGCAGCCGCCGGCGAAGTTCGTGCTGTCGGACGAAGGCCGCACCGGCACCGCCATCAATTCGCTGGTGGCGGGCGGGTCGATCATCTCCGGGGCGGTGGTGCGCGAGTCGCTGCTGTTCTCGGCCGTGCGGGTCGACGAGCGCACGCTGGTGGAGCGCTCGGTGATCATGCCCGGCGTGCGCATCGGCAGAAACTGCGTGGTGCGCAACGCCATCATCGACGAGCACTGCGACATCGTCGACAACATGCAGATCGGCGTGAACCCTGACCACGACCGCCAGCGCTTCGACGTCACGCCGCGCGGCATCGTGCTCGTCACCCCCGAAACCCTGCTGGCGGCCACACGCAGCGGATGAACGACACGCGGCTGCCAGTGGTGCTGTTCTGGCACATGCACCAGCCGCCGTACCGCGACGCGCTTTCCGGCCGCTATGTGCTGCCCTGGACGTGGCTGCACGTGATCAAGGACTACGTCGACATGGCCGCGCACCTGGAACAGGTGCAGGGCGCCAGGGCGGTGGTGAACTTCACGCCGGTGCTGGTGGAGCAGATCGAAGATCTCGCCGCGGCGGTGCAGGCCAACCTCGATGGCGGCACACCACTGCCCGACGCGCTGCTGGCCACGCTGGGCAATGCGCCCCTTCCTGCCGACGCCGAAGCGCGGCAATTGCTGTTGCAGACCTGCCTGCGGGCCGACCGCACCAACCTCATCGAACGCCACGCGCCGTACGCCGCGCTGGCGCAGATCGCGCAGTCGGTGAACCACAACACGCGCATCCGCTACGTGTCCGACCAGTTCCTCCACGACCTGGCGGTCTGGTATCACCTGGCCTGGCTCGGGGAGTCGGTGCGCCGCAGTGACCAGCGCGTGGCACGGCTGGAACAGAAAGCCGGCGGTTTCGACGCGGCCGACCGCCGCGAGCTGCTGGTGCTGATCGGCGAGCTGCTGTCCGGCGTGCTGCCACGCTACCGTGCACTGGCAGAGGCCGGGCGCTGCGAGGTGGCCACTTCGCCCTTCAGCCACCCCATCCTGCCGCTGCTGATCGACTTCGGGGCCGCCCGCGAAGGGGAGCCCCATGCGCCCCGACCTCATGCGCCCGGCTATCCCGGTGGCGCAGAGCGTGCAGCCTGGCACCTGCGGCGTGCGGTGGAATCGCACCAGCGCGTGTTCGGCCAGCGGCCGCGCACCTGCTGGCCCTCGGAGGGTGCGGTAAGCGAGGCGGCCGTGGCCGCCATCGAAGCGGCGGGTTTCGACTGCCTGGCAACGAGCGAGGCCGTGCTGCATCCCTCGCTGCAACTGTCGGGCATGCAGATGCCGGCCGGACAGGGCGCCACCGAGAAGCTGCTGAACCAGGCCTGGTCGCTGCCGGGCTCGGGCCTGCGCTGCTTTTTCCGCCATGACGGCCTTTCCGACCTCATTGGCTTCACCTATTCGCGCTGGCATGGGGATGACGCCGCGGCGAACTTCGTGCACGAACTGGCCGGCGTCGCCGAGCGCACTGCGGATGCGCCGGGACGCGTGTTGCTGGTGGCGCTCGATGGCGAGAATGCCTGGGAACACTATCCCTGCAACGGCTGGTACTTCCTCAGCGCCATGTACACCCTGCTTGCCACGCATCCGCGGCTGCGCCTTGCCACGCTGGCGGAGTGTGTTGATGCACAGCGTGCGCAGGGCATCCCCGCGGCCGTGCTGCCGCACCTGCGTGCAGGCTCCTGGGTGTATGGCACCTTGTCCACGTGGATGGGAGATCCGGACAAGAACCGCGGCTGGGACCTGCTCTGCGAGGCCAAGCGCGCCTTCGATGAAACCGTCGCGCAGGGCCGCCTCGGGCCCGAGGAGCTGGCGCGCGCCGAGCGGCAGCTCGCGGCCTGCGAGGCCTCCGACTGGTTCTGGTGGTTCGGCGACTACAACCCGGCGGCAGCCGTGCGCGACTTCGACCAGCTGTACCGTCACCAGCTCACCAGCCTCTACCGCGCGCTCGACCTCGCGCCGCCCGAACACCTGCAGCAGCCCATCAGCGTCGGCCATGGCGACCCTGAGCTCGGCGGCGTGATGCGACGCTCATGAACGGCATGCGTGTGCTGGCGCGCCGG
>JALYWF010000097.1 GCA_030852845.1 Pseudomonadota bacterium | reverse complement strand
GTGGCCGCATCGAGCCCGGAATGTGGCCGGTCTATGTGGCAATTGGCCTTTCCGGCCTGACGGCACTGGGGGCCGAGGTCATCTGGACGCGCCTGCTCTCGCTGCTGCTGGGCGCGACCGTCTACACCTTTTCACTGATCCTGGCGGCATTCCTGCTCGGGCTGGGCATCGGCAGCAGCGTGGGCTCGTTCATGGCCCGCACCATGCGCGACCCGCGCCTGGGGCTCGGCCTGTGCCAGCTGCTGCTGGTACTCACGCTCGGCTGGGCGGCGTATGCCCTCACGGATGCGCTCCCCTACTGGCCCGTGAACCCCGACCTATCCATCTCGCCCTGGGTGACGTTCCAGATCGATTTCGTCCGCGCGCTCACTGCGGTGCTTCCGGCTGCGCTGCTGTGGGGAGCGAGCTTTCCCCTCGCACTGGCTGCGGTCGCATCCAGGCAGGACCGCGACCCGGGGCACCTGGTCGGCGGCGTGTACGCGGCGAATACGATCGGCGCAATATTGGGTGCGCTGCTCACATCGCTCCTGATCATCGGCACCCTGGGCACGCAGCAGGCACAACGCATGCTCATCGTGACTGCCGGCCTCTCCGCGCTGTTCGTGCTGGGGCTTACCACGACCGGCACCAACCCGCCGAAGCTGCAGGTACGGCGGAGCAACGTGCTTTGGGCGGTACTCACGGTGGGCCTGGTGGCCGTGCTGGCCGCGGGCGTGAATCCGCCGCCCTGGCTGCTTGTGGCGCATGGCCGCTACATGCCAACGTGGCTCGACAGCGGCAGGGAGCTGGTTTTCGTTGGCGAGGGCACGCACGCCTCGCTCGCCGTCACCCGCAGCCCGGACGGCGTACTCAACTACCACAACGCAGGCAAGGTGCAGGCCTCCAGCGATCCTGCGGACATGCGGCTGCAGCGCATGCTGGGGCACATGACAACGCTCCTTCCGGAGAACCCGCGCTCCGTGCTGGTGATCGGTTTCGGCGCCGGCGTCACCGCGGGCGCCGTGAGCATCGACCCGCGCGTCGAGAAGGTCACGATCGCCGAGATCGAACGTCTTGTGCCGAAGGTGGTCTCCACCCACTTCGGCGACCACAACTTCAACGTCGCACGCAATCCGAAGACAGACATCCGCATCGACGATGCCCGGCATTTCCTGCTCACGACGGACCAGAAGTTCGACGCGATCACCTCGGACCCCTTCGATCCCTGGGTGAAAGGCGCGGCCACGCTGTACACGCGCGAGTTCTTCGAGGTGATGCGCGAGCGGCTGAACCCCGGCGGCGTGGTGACGATTTTCGTCCAGCTCTACCAGGCGGGGCTCGATGCCACGAAGAGCGAGATCGCCACCTTCATGGAGGTTTTCCCCAACGCCACCGTGTGGGCCAACACCTACCAGGGCTCCGGCTACGACCTGGTGCTGATGGGCCAGGTGGAGCCGGCGATCATCGACCTTGACGTCATCGACGCACGGCTCGCCCTGCCGGAGTACGCGCCAGTGGTCGCCTCTCTTGGGCAGATCGGGATGTACTCCTCCACCGACCTTTTCGTGACCCACATCGGCGACGGAACATCGCTGGCGCCGTGGCTTGCGGATGCACAAGTGAACCGGGACCGGAACCTGCGCCTGCAGTACCTCGCCGGCATGAACCACAACCGCTCGCAGACGGACTTGATCCACCAGCAGATGTCGGCCACGTGGACGTATCCCGAAGGGTTGTTCAAGGGTTCGCCGGAGCGGGTCGCGGCGCTGCGCTCGCGGATGGGTAGCTGGTAGCCTGACGTCGATAACCTCCACTAAGTGGTCGACGCCCAATGAACGAGAAGACCCCCCGCACCGCTACGGGCATTGTCTTGCGCGCGGTCATCTGCAGCGGCCTGCTGCTCGCTGGAGCGAGCAATGCCGGGGCGCCCGCGGAGCGATACCGCCAGATTGCGCCGTCCGCCGATGGCATCGGCAGACAGTACGAGGGCCGCGAGATAGCCCAGGTGATGGGCTGGCAGGCGGCATCATGGCTGGAACGCGAAGAGCGCGAGAAGGAGGAACGCACCTCGCTGTTGATCGACGAGTTGCGCCTGAAAGCCGGCATGGTCATCGCGGACGTGGGCGCGGGAAGTGGCTATCTGAGCCGTCGTATGGCACCGCTGGTCGCTCCGGAGGGCCGCGTCATCGCCGTGGATATCCAGCCCGAGATGCTGGCGCTGCTGGCTGAGACAGCCGGCGATCCGCGTTATGCCAACATCGAACCGCTACTCGGCGCAGTCGACGACACGCGACTGCCGCCTGGCAGCGTGGACCTCGCCATCATGGTTGATGTCTACCACGAGCTCGAATATCCCTATGAGGTGCTGGAAAGCATCGTGCAGGCGCTGAAGCCCGGGGGACTGGTGGCCTTCGTGGAATACCGCGGTGAGGATCCGGACGTGCCGATCAAGGAATTGCACAAGATGACCGAACAGCAGATCCGGCTCGAGGCGGGCAAGCACGCGCTCACCTGGGAGCGCACCAGCAGACGACTGCCCTGGCAACACCTGGTGCTGTTCCGCAAGGCGAGGCCTGGCGACCGCTGACGAATCCACTTCTGCGGGCGGCACCAGCGCCAGAAGACCCACGGTCGATCAGCGGCGCTTGCCCTGCAGATTCACGTTAAAGGGTCATGTGTGAAGAGGCCCTATTCGCCGGATGGTCCGGCTTCCAGCGGCTGCAGCTTCTCGATGTAGAAATCGTTGTCGATCCTGATGGCAGCCGCGACAGCCTGCGTGCTGTCCTCAACGGAATACCTGTAAGTGAATTCGTCTGATCTGCTGCGGGAGACCGATGGAGGCGAGGTCGAAGCGTCTGGCGATGCAGGCAACATCGAGCAGGTGTAAGCCGCAGGCACGACCTGCGTACCATCGGCTTTGAGCAGCCACACTTCGATCCGCGGATGTTTGATCGCGGGCGGATAGGACTGGACTTCACCGTAGGGATAGGGCTTGAAGGAAGGAGCCGATGGCGAAGGGGCCGTCGGTTGCCCACCGACTACTCGCCGTCCATCCACCAGGGTGAGCGTCCTGCATCCAAATGCGGGATCAAGGCCACGCAAGTTGGGAATGGTGCGGCCCACGAAGAATGAGCCGCGTTCAGCGGAATCATTGCCCGTCGTAGAAGGGGGCGTAGCGGGCACGTTTGGGGGCACGACCGCCCTGGGAGGAGCAGGTCTGGACGTTTCCATCACCACTTGCAGGGCGTAGTAGTCAGGCTGCCTTGTCCAGCTGGCCGTTACCTGACCCGCTGCCCGCACGTTCACGAGATCCTGTGTCGCCATCGCACCTTCCGCGGCGGCGACTGCCGGAGCGGCCAGTACAGCAACCATTGTTGCGGCGCATGCGGTGAACAGACGTCCTGCAGCTGGCTTCATGGCGTGCTCCCTGCGGTCCTTCTGTCCTGACCATAGCGCTTGTGGCACACAAACTCTACAGACAGCTGCCGCCGTACTACACAGCTAGAGATGGAAGTCCCCGGCAGCCTCCGGCTGGTACAGCACCTTCTCGATGCGGATCCTCACGCTGTCGTCTGGATCACCCCAGTCGATCAGGTCTCCTTCCCTGAAGCCCAGGATCGCTGTCCCCAGTGGCGAGAAGACGGACACCTTACCGGGGCTGCCATCGGCATGCTTTGGATACACCAGTGAAATCTCCGTCGTCTCCTCGTTGAGACGCAGCCTCGCCCGCGAGTTCATCGTAACCACGTCGCGCGACACCTGTCGCGAGGGCAGGACGATGGCGCGCTCGATTTCGAATGCCAGGCTTTCCAGCTCGCGCTCTTCCATGTCGTCACGCCCACGTGCAGCGGTGATCAATCGCTGCAACCGGTTCCTGTCAGCCACGGTGATGTGGATGTCCGAGACTGCTGCGGCCAGATTGGCCGACAACGCGAAGTACCGGCCACGCGCCAGAGTGAAAGTCATCAGGGCCGGGGATTTGCTCTCCAGCTGGAAACCGCAGTTGCGGAAGGCCCGTATCGACCGCAGGTTGTCCGGATGGATCCGGGCGATGAGTCTCCCCGCCCTCAATTCACGGAAGGCCAGCCGCAGGGCCTCGTGGAGGGCGCTGGTGCCGAGCTTCCGGCCCCATTTATGCCGCTCACCGATGACGATGACCAGCTCGTAGTCCTCGCCGCGGCTGACCAGCCGGACGAAACCGATCGGAACCTTGCGCTCGTCCCAGGTCATCAGGAATCGCCCACCCCGGCTGAACAGATGTGTCAGCGTGGGAAGGTGCACACGGTAGACGACCTGTTCGATTTCGCGTGAAACATGGCGCGAATCGCTCAGGTAGCGCGTGACCTCCTCGTCCTTCAGCCAGTCGATCATGGCCAGTGCATCCGCGCGGGTCACCTCGGGAACCAGGTGGACTACCGGCCTGCTCATGT
>JALYWF010000083.1 GCA_030852845.1 Pseudomonadota bacterium | reverse complement strand
TCGATGGACAGGCCGCCCAATGCCGGCGGACTGACGTCGAGCAGCACGTTCCTGTCCTTGCCGATGACGACCTTGTCGCCGGCAACCGGCACCTTGCGGTTGGGCCAGGTGGCCGGATCGGACCAGCGGCTCACGCCAGGAGCGGCGTTCTGGGCCTGGACGACCGCAAACACGCCGCCGAGCAGTACTGCCGGAACCAGTGAAAAAACAAGGAAAGAGCGATGCTTTCTGCCCATGACGTAGACCCCCCGGAATTGACGCCATCCTAAGCCAATCTCCGGCGTCCCGGCAAAGGCGCGAACCGGATCAAGGAATCGGCTGCACCACCGGCTGCACGGTCGCCCCCACTACCTTCCCCGCGTCGTCCAGCTGGATATTGAAGTTCAGCCCGCTGCCATCGGCGAATCTGACCACGTAGGCATCGGTACCGCCCATGCCCACGCCCTGGAAAGTCACGGATTGAATGGCGCCGCGGGCCCGCAGCATCGGCTGCATGCCCGGCAGCTGGGCCCGGACCGCCGCTGCGAGCTGCTCGCCCATGCGGCTGTAGTCCGGTTTGCCTTCTGCCACCTCGGCGACCAGTCGCCGCAGTGCGGCCTCGGAATCCGGATGCTGCGTAGTGCGCTGCGGAGCCGGCGCAACCGCAGCCGTGATGGCGGCGATGATCTGCTCCCCCACCGCCGTGCTGGGTAGCGCCTCGCTATTCGAAATGACCGCAACGTGCAGGCCTGCCTCCGGCAGGTAGACCAGCACGCTGTTGAAACCCTGGATGCCGCCATTGTGCGAGATGCGGCGCCGACCCTCGGTGCCGCCGATATTCAGACCGAAGCCATACCGACCACCGCCCTGGCCGGCCGCCACCGTTGATTCGGTCATCTGGCGCCAGGAGTCCGCACTGACAGCGCGCCCTCCCGTGAGCGCAATCTGCCACCGGACCATGTCACCGGCACTGGCGCTGAGCGCACCAGCGGCGCCAGGCACATTCATGCTGATCTGGCTGTCGTTGAGGCGCACACCATTCGCATCCAGCGCATAACCCTGCGCCCGGTTCCGGATGATCTCGCGGTCAGAACCATAGCGTGTGCGCGTGAGGCCGAGTGGCGTGAAGAACTCCTCCTGCATGAAGCGCGCATAGGGCCGTCCATCCGCCGACTCGATCACCATGCCGAGCAGGTAGTAGCCGGTGTTGGAGTAGTTCCAGCCCGTGCCAGGCTCGAAGTCGAATTTCACGCCCTTGATGGTTTCAAGCAGCTGCTGGTGCGTGAGGTCGCGCGGAGCATGCTCGGCCATGAAACGGGGCTGGTTGGTGTAGCTGGGCACGCCGGAGGTGTGATTGAGCAACTGGCGCACCGTCACTGCACGCCCACCGGAATCAAACGCGGGCACATGCTTGCGTACGTCGTCATCCAGCCCGAGCTTGCCGCGCTCCACGAGTTTCATGATGCCGGCGGCGGTGTACTGCTTGGTCACCGAGCCAATGCGAAACATGGTCTGGGCATTGGCTGGTACATCGAACTCCAGGTCGGCGATCCCCACGCCTTCCTCGATGAGGACACGGGTGCCACGTCCCACTGACACTGACAGCCCCACGGCTTCGGGCCGCTTGATGACCTGTTCGATAACGGCCCTGGTGCGGGCAACTACTTCCTGGTCGGAGACAGGCGGTGTTGCGGCTGCCGCCAGCAGCACTGGTGCGGCGAACAAACCCAACAGAAGCGCGGACAGCTGGCGCATGGTTGTCTCCTGCACTGCGGAAGGGCGATGCGTCCACATACTATCCCCGCAATCGGCCGGGGAATGATGCAATCGAAGGTTATGGCCTCGCCTTGGTCCTTAAGCTGCGTCTGCAGTAATGCTAGGTTGATTGCGGATGTGGTCTCGAAGGATCTGCACTCAGCAGGAGCTTGATCATGTTGCGTAAAGTCATCGTTGTCGCAGTCACGGGCATGATGCCCCTGTGCCTGGTGGAAGCTGCCGGGCCACCGCGGGAGCCCAGCGCACCAGTGACGACCGTAGCAGCAATTACTTATCTGCCGCCGGTCGATGACTTCTACCCGGCGGCTTCGAAGATTGCAGGGGAGACGGGCGTAGTTGGTGTGCTTGCCTGCTACGGGTACAACGGAAGGATGGTCACCGTCACAGTCGACAAACCCTCCAGGTACCCGCGCCTGGATGCCGCTGCCCGGAAACTCGCCAGACAAGTACGCGTCCAACCTGGCACACGGAACGGCAGGGTCGCCTCCGGCTGCATCAGCCTGCCCATTGCGTTCCGGCTGCCGGTACCGGAGTCGGAGGCGTAAAAAGACACATCGGGTCGACCTTCAGGAATATTCGTCCGAACCCTGCACCCAGATAAACGACTGCACGTCGATCAGGTCGCGCGGCTTGAGCTTCTGCTGGTCGCGCCACACGCGCGCACCGAACTCCAGCAGACTCGCATAGGTGTTCCAGTTGGGCCGCGGGGCGTACTGGAAGTCGAAGCCATACGCCCGCGCCGCCGCCCGTGTCACCAGTGGCTTGAGGAAAATGTGTGTATCCGGTTGTGCAATGAACCCGAACACGGTGACCAGCGGCCAGGTCAGCACCCGCGTCTGCTTGCGCGGCAGTTCACCGACAACCTGCACCCATTCCGTGAAGCGGCTCTCCAGCGACCGGCTCCCGTGGAGGAAGTCGTACAACCCCTCGGCGAATGCCTTTGCGCCTGGTGTGCCCTTGATGGCATCACGCAGCGCCATCTTCTCGAACGAGAAGATCATGCTGTGGCGGGATTGCTGCTCCACGCGAACCGCGCGTGAGGCGATATCGCGATACTCATTCTTCCGCAGCAGCGCCTGGAACTCCCGCTTGCCCAATGCCTGCTGCCATCGCTCGTGCGTCTGCCACTTGTAGTCACGCTCCCACTCCAGGTAGGTCTCGTCATTGAACCCGCCCGGAAAGAACCGCAGGAATTTCCGGCGGCACCGGTTCGCCCGCATCAGGTCCGCACCTTGCCCGTCGGGAAGGCGAGCCGGTTTGCGAAACTGGAGACTGAGGTCCATGCAGACGGAATACCGCCATCCCTGCCGGCAACCAACGCCGGCGTTACCCGGTTCGGTGTAGGTATAAGGAGTGCACCAATGTCAGGGCCAGGCCTGCCCGACAGCGTGAACCCTTACGTTGCACGCCCTTCTGCTAGACTTTGCGCGCTTTTCCACTTACTTCGGGGGATCTTCCATGAACCGTCTGACTCGCATAGGCGTGATCGCGGCCGTATTGACCGGCTCTGCGATCGCTTTTTCCCAGGCTCCTCCGGGCGGTGGCCCTGGTGCGAATCCTGAGGCTGCCGCCCGCTCGGCGATCGAGACCCGGCAGGCCGTCTTCAAACTGATTGGCAGCCAGAGCGGTGCCATCGGTGGCCTGAATCGCCCGAATGCACCTGCCCCTGATCTGGCCGCCGTGGCCCGCAGTGCAGAGCGCATCCAGGTACTGGCCGGCATGATCCCCGAGGTCTTTGCGCAGAACCCCACTGCCCCTGCCTCGGTGAAGACCCGCGCCCTCCCCGGCATCTGGACCGGCTCGGCCGACTTCAAGGCCAAGGCAGAGGCCCTGTCGAAGGCCGCTGGTGCGGTGGCTGCTGCCGCGAAGAGCGGCAATGTCGATGCCACGAAGGCTGCTGCGCGTGACGTGAATACTGCGTGCAGCCAGTGCCACGAGGCTTATCGCGGACCTGCTGTTCAGTAATTGCCTGTCGCGGCCTGCCGGGCCGCCAGCGCAAAGAAGGCCGAAGCATCCGTTTCGGCCTTTTTCTTTTCCGGTGCTTGTCGGCGCACGCCGACGCTTGAAGTAGCTCGTGACCAGTCGCGGTACGGTGCCTGCACCGCAATACTCATTGTGAACAACAACCTGAACCAACGACCTTCCAGTCGTTTCATCACGGGAGTACGCAATGGACCTGCTATTGATCCTGCTGTTGCTGGTGCTGCTCTTCGGCGGCGGAGGCGGCCTGTACTGGGGCCTGGGCTATGGATGGGGCATCGGACCCATCGGCCTGATCGTGGTAGTGCTGGTAGTCGCGTACCTGCTCTACGGTGCGCGCGGGCGCAGGGGGCCTCGACTATAGGGCGACAGAAAAGTCACCGGGGCCGCGCGGCCCCGGTGACAGCTGGTTCTATTTCGCGCCGCCCGGAGCTGCAGGCGCTCCCGGAGGTGGGCCTCCCGCAGGCGGTCCACCGGCACCCGGGGCAGGACCACCAGGTCCCGGCGGCCGCCCTCTTGAGCAACCCGGTGTAGTGCAAACCGTCACTTCGTGGATGTAGCGGTTCTTTCCGCCTTCAACGCGGAAGGTCTGGCTGGCTGGCGTTCCCGGATCCTTCGGCAATCCCGCGTCGATCCACGGGAAGTTGTGGAAGATGGCAACGGCGCCCAGCGTCTCATCGATGACGTAACGGCGGTTGGTCACCTTCAGCTTCTCCGGGAAGGCGCCCATGTCGCAGGTATTGGCGTCAGGCTTGCCCTTGCCCGTGTCGATGCGCCCCTCGAGTCGCGCACACGGCGTGCCATGCGGCACCGGCAGTGCTGGATCGCCCCAGTTGTCCAGGTAGGCATCGGCAGCAGCCTGGATCACCTCGCGCGTGTCACGCTTGTTGGCGGGAATGGTGTCCCACTTTTCGACCCGCGAGACAGCCAGGTGCTCGGGCGCACCGAACACCCAGTCGCCCTGGTCCGTCACCACCGACTCCATCTTCTTCACCTTGCCGTCGCTGGTGGCTTCGATGCGGGTATGGATCACGTAGGGATGCGAGTGCGTTGCGGCGATCACCTCGGTGAAGGTCGCGCATTGTTTCGTGTCGTGGAAGCTGCGGGTGAAGTCCACGGTCAGCGCCTCGGCGAGCACGCCCTTGGCGGGATCCGCAGCCTTGTCGTTTTCCGCGTAGGAAGCGTTGGGCGCAAGCGGCAGCATCGCAGGGCGCCCTGCCTTCTGCGCACTCACATAAGTGTCGGCCAGCTTCTGCAGCGTTGCGCGGCTGCATTCCGCCGGCGCACTTGCCGCCGCGGCCTCGGCGGCGAAGGTGGCGCCCGCAAGGGCGATGGAACAGGTCAGCAGGGTGACCTTGGCACTACTTCTCTTCGACATATACCCCCCGGTAGATCGGGCCGATCGCATACCGGCCCTGAGCAGTGCGGATGATGCGCCCAACCATCCTTGGTTGTCATGGCGCCAGGCGGATCAGATGCTATACTGAACTATATGGTTCAGTATAACCCTGCCCACTTCGATACCTCGTTTGCCGCACTGTCCGACGCCACCCGACGCGGCGTCCTGGAGCAGCTGGGTCGCGCCGACGCCTCGATAACAGACCTCGCGGCGAAATTCCGCCTGACCCTCACCGGCATGAAGAAGCACGTCAGCGTGCTGGAACGGGCGGGCCTCGTGACCACCGAAAAGGTCGGGCGCGTGCGCACCTGCCGGCTCGGTCCGCGGCAGCTCGAAGAGGAGGCGGCATGGATCGAGCGCTACCGCCAGCTCTGGTCTGCGCGCTTCGACGCGCTCGACACCGTGGTCGAGGAACTGAAGCGCCAGGAGAGAACCGATTCACCCCGCAACAAGGCCAAGAGGAACTGACCCCGATGAAAAATCCCACGTCCGCAGAGCGCAGGAACGATCGTGAACTGGTGGTCACGCGCACCTTTGACGCACCCGCGCGCCTGGTATTCGAAGCCTGGGTCCGACCCGAGCTTTTCAAGCGCTGGTGGGTGCCCGCTTCCTTCGGCCTGAACCTGCTTTCCTGCGAGATGGACGTGCGTACCGGCGGCGGCTATCGCCTGGTGTTCGCCGGCGATCCGGAACCCATCGCATTCTTCGGCAGATACCTTGAGGTGGCGCCGCATTCGCGCCTCTCCTGGAGCAATGACGAGAGCCCGGAGGGCGCCATCACCACAGTCACCTTCGAAGAGAAGGACGGCAGGACCCACGTGACCGTGGTGGACCTCTATCCGTCGAAAGAAGTGCTCGACGCCGCCATCGCCACCGGCAGCACGGGTGGATATCCGGAGCAGTTCGAGCAGCTCGACCGGCTGCTGTCAGGCTGAGCGCAGGTCGAAGCTGGCGCTGGCGAGTTTGTCGCCATTGACCAGCAGATCCACCACGTGGCGGCCAGGGTAGTGTCGCCGCGTGGTGAAGTCCTTGATGACCTGGCTGCGGCGCAGCTCGATGGTCTCGCGCGCCCCGACCGTGGTCTCCTTCCACTTGAAGACCTTGGCCGCGCTGGCACCGGTCTTCTTCACGTAGTGCACGGCGCAGTCCACCACCAGGCGCTGCGGGGTCTTCGCAGTCGAAGCCAGCGCCAGCGTGAAGGTGATCCGCTCCCCGAGTTGCACCCGAGCCGGACCCACCTTGAACTCCAGCACCTGCACCCGCGCCTTCTCTCCCGCCCCGATCAAGGCAAGCGCGCGCCGATCGCCGGCCTTGATCAAGGTGCGCAGCGCACGCCTGGCAATCCAGGCGGTGTGGGCATTGTCCAGCGGCCACTGCCCGATCCGCTTCAGCACCCAGTCCGGGTGTGCACGGGTCACGTCATTCAGGTGGTTGGCCACCGACTTGCGTACATAGAGGCTGGGATCGGCACGCAGGGCTTCGAGGATGGGCGCGGCCAATGCAGGATCCGCGGCGATGGCCGGAAGGTGGAATGACCAGGGCAGTCGCGGCCGGGTTCCTTCGCTGGCCAGGCGGCGCACATGCTCATTTTCGTCGGTGGTCCATCTGGTCAGGGTCGCCAGCGTGCCCTTCAGATCGTCCCGCAGGAACTCGCGGATCGCGAACTCGGCCGAGCCGAAGCAGGTGAAGTGTTTCAGCGCGCCCAGCGCAACGCTGGTGTGGGCGCGGCCGTACCGGGCGACGTAGTCCGGCAGGAACAAGGTGACGAAGCCCGACGGCAGGCGCGGCGCCAGTTCGCGCAGGATGTCGAGGTTGCGCTGGAAACTGCCGGGCAGCGCGCTGTGCAGGCTCTCGGTCATGCGCCGCAGGCGCTGCATCAGCGACAAGGCATCCAGCTCATGCAGCGCGTGGCGAAGGAACTGCTTCTGGTCGAAGGCCGGATGGATGGCACGTACAAGCCTGCCCACTTCCCGGTAACGGTCTGGCGGAAAGATCGAGTCCTTGAGCGTGGAAGGTGGGGTGGCGCTGGGTTCGGGCATGGGCAGCGGACTTTATACGGTCTGCATGGATCGGCCCGGATGTCTTGCCACCCCTTGAGCTTCGGACTTAATGGCTGCCGGGGCAGCCCTGCTTGCGCCAAGATCGAGCAAGAAATATGGATGGTTCGGTATCCGGCGCATGATCTTCCGCGTATCGCCGTGAAACGTGCCGGCAATAGCTTGACGACACGCTCTCGCGCTATCCTGCGCCAGCTTTTTTTGTGACCTTCTTGCGGGTTTAACCGGGGGCTTTGATTGCCATGAAAATACATCGATCCAGAAAACTCCTTTTGACCATGCTGGTGCCAGCCGTCTCGCTCTTCAGCGTATCCGCTGCAGTCGAGGCCGCCACCAAGTGGTCCGATCCTGCCTCCTGGCCCAACCGCAAGGTACCGGCGGCTGGTGACAAGGTCGTCATCGGCAAGGACAAGGAAGTCGTCCTCGACGTGAGCCCGCCCGCCCTGGGTGGCCTGTCGATCGACGGCAAACTCTCCTTCTCCAACGATGCCGACCTCGAGCTGACCACCGAGTGGATCATGCTCCACGGCGAGCTGGAAATCGGCACCGAGGCGAAGCCGCACACCCGCAAGGCCACCATCACCTTCACCGACAACGTGAAGGGCGAGGACGTGATGGCCGGCATGGGCGACCGGGGCATCATGATCTCCGGCGGCACGCTGAACCTGCACGGCAACACCACCAACACCTGGAGCAAGCTGGCGAAGACCGCCAACGCGGGCGCCACTTCCATCGAAGTGCTGAACGCCCAGGGCTGGAAGGTGGGCGACGAGATCGTGCTGGCCTCCACGGACTACGATCCGCACCAGGCCGAGCGTCGCACCATCACCGCGGTGAATGGCAACACGCTCACGCTCGACAAGAAACTCGATTACATGCACTTCGGCAAGATCACCTTCGACGTCGACCAGCGCGGCGAAGTGGGCCTGCTGACCCGCAACGTGAAGATCCAGGCTTCCGAGGATGCGGCCCAGTCCTTCTTCGGTGGCCACATCATGGCCATGCCTTCCAGCACGATGAAGGTTTCCAGCATCGAGCTGAACCGCATGGGCCAGAACCTGACCCTGGCGCGCTATCCGATCCACTGGCACCTGGTGGGCGACGCCAAGGGCCAGTACGTGAAGAACGCGGCCATCCACGACACGTACAACCGCTGCGTGACCGTGCACGGCACGAACTACCTGAAGATCGAGAACAACGTGACCTACAACA
>JALYWF010000080.1 GCA_030852845.1 Pseudomonadota bacterium | reverse complement strand
TCGCGTGAAACATGGCGCGAATCGCTCAGGTAGCGCGTGACCTCCTCGTCCTTCAGCCAGTCGATCATGGCCAGTGCATCCGCGCGGGTCACCTCGGGAACCAGGTGGACTACCGGCCTGCTCATGTCGGACTACCGCAACGCGGCACAACAAAGGAGACATCAAGGATTTTCATCGCGCGCGAGTGTAGCCAGTGAATGCCGCGCAAGAAACCCTGCGGGGCCCGGCCGCATGACCGGGTAGCCTGCTGTACGACTATCCTGGCTCCAAATCCCCACCTGCCGCCGCCGTCACTGCGCGGGTGGCGCCGGCTGCTCCACGCGGCTCAGCTCGAAGGTGTGCGGCTCCTCCAGCCCGGAAAGCGTATTCAGCTCCGTGGACCCCCGCTTGCTGGAGCGAGTCATCACGATCCGGCGCCCATCCGGCTTCGCATGGATCCACAGCGTCCACGTACAGGGGCCGGCAACCCTGCTCCGGTCCAGTTCGCAGCGCTCCTTGAACGTCACTTCATCGCCCACCTTCGTACCTTTCGCACTGTAACGGACACCATTGGGATCCGTGATCAGCACGGTGAGTTTGCGTGCTTCGGCGTCGATGCCGAACTCCACGTGAGCTGGGAGGCCATTCGACAACAGCCTGATTGAAGCGCCGTCCCCGTCGACACCGCCACCGTCCTGCCGCAAGCCATCGAACGTGCAGTGCAGGCCGGGACCTGCATCGACGCCGCGGCAGTCTGTTGCGCTGGCATAGCTCTGGGCTTTTCGCGTGCTGCAGGTTTGCGGAGCACCGGGCCGCGCGGGCCCGAGGGCGCTGCAAACCGTCTTTTCCCCGATGTCGAGCTTGATCGCGAAATTCCCCTGCAGGTACGCAAGCCAGGTTTCGAGGTCCTGCCGCCAGTCACCGGATTGCGAGGACGCTGACTTCGCCGTTTTCCCACCCGCACGCGAATCCGGTCCGCGGGCTGCCGCGCCCGCATCTCCGATTGCCAGCAGCATCAGGCACAGCACACTCAGGAAGTGTCTGGAATACATGGTCATCTCCCCCAGTAAAAGTCAGTGAACCCCTGGCACTCACTCCTTCAGCATCAATCCGGCGTCAGCGCCAGTCGGCAAGCCAGTCCCTCATCCTGGCGATCTCGGCACGCTGTCCGCTGACGAATTCAGATTCGGCGCGACGCCGACCGGGTCGTCGGTGCCGCCATGGGCAGAAACCACGTGGCTACCTCGGTGCAACCGGCGTTGGCGCCGGGAGAGCCAGCAGCTGCAAGCCGGCTGGCATATTCGCGGGATCGCCTCCGGCATCGATGTGGGTGCGCCGCGCAGCGACGCCTGCTCGCTCAGAGAGGAGTTGACGATCAAAGTTGGCCTTCAAGACATCCAGCTGCTGCGCGGTGAGATATCCCCGGCCCGCCGCGAGCACACGCTCGAAGCGCTCGACGGTCAGGGCTACGCCTTCTTCATCGAACTGGAGCCGTGCCAGCGGATCGTCGGGCGCTGCCTGCCCGGCCTGCAGGGATCGCGTCCGACGATTCTCCGCGACAATGGTTTCCTCCAGTCGCCGGCCCTGTTCTTCAGTCAGCGGATTCGCGGTGACGGCCAGCTGCTGCCGAAAAGTCTGTATGTTGTTGCGCGTATTCTGCAGGGCCCGACTCTCCGCGAGCAGCTCGTATCGCGCCGGGCCCAGCAACCGCTGCAGCTCGCGCTGGTAGTCAGTAGCGCTCAGGGGCTGTTCGCCATCCACCTGGCACACCCTGGCCAGCGGCAGCTGGCGCAGGTAGAGCCTGCCGTACTGCTGTTGTTCTTCGGCTGTCAGGTTCAGCTCAGGTGGGGACCGAACTGCAACCTGGCGCTGCGATTCCCATTGCCTGTCGCAATCCAGCCCAGCGACTGCCGACAACTGGACAGGCCGGATCGCCGGGTCTGGAACCCGGACGGTAGCTGGTTCAGCCTGCGCGACAGGCAGGGCCACCCGACCCTCAGGCTGGACTTCCGGAATCGGGCCGGACTGAAGTCGCGCCTCCAAGCCCACGACATGCTCGCGCAGCTGCGCCGATAGCTCACGTTCGGCTCGCAATTCGATCCAGAGGAATGTCGCCACGACGGCGGCCATCAGAGCCATGGCCGCGAACAACACAGCGGGCTTGCGCATGGAACCCCCGGATAGCTGGGGAGCCAGTCTAGCCGATGCGGTGCCCGCGCTCCCGCCCCTCGAATGTGTGCGCTCCGGTATGGCATCCATATACGCCAAGCCTGACTCACCGGCCTTCTTTCGTCCCGACTCGCAGCCTTGCCCACAGGCCCAACAGGACCACCGCCAGCCTCAGGCGGGTGAGCACCGTTTCCATCAGCCAGCCGGCAATGCCGGCAGCGAGCACGAAGAGCGTGAGACGCATGCCAGGCCCGGCATCCCAGTATCTTGGCCATTCCCACCACTCCACCCACCACTTCTCGGCGCTGGTCATGACGATGTAGAGCCCACCAGCCAGGAGGGTCATTGCCGCCAGCAACGCGCCCAGCACGCAATTGCAGGACGCGGAAAGCCGGGTAATACGTTGCTGTGTGCGCTGCAGGTCCAGTACCGGCAACTCCGGGGCATTCAACACGATCCGAGGCAGTGGCCACGGGATCAACACACGCCCGAACACCCGGGCGATGTCCGAAGCCCGGACGATGCGGGCAGGTTCGGACTTTGGCTCGGCAATGGCCGCATCCGCGAGCCTCATTCGCCTGGACAAGGCCGCCAGGCCCGCCCCGGGTTGCAGAGTGGCGGAGTCGTATTCCGGATCTACCGGAGCCTGGGTGGATCCCGCATAAAGTCCCTTCCCTGAACGCACCTGGCGCCTGAGTCGCTTCAGCGCCCAGATCAGCCGCAGCCTCCTCCATGCAGCTTCGAGTACCTGCCCAGCCACCCACGCGGCGACAGTGGCAACGAGCACATTCCCCATCTGCTGCCATTGCCGAAGACTGGTCCACTCCGTCCATGCGACGAAGCCTCCCACCGCCAGCGTCACGCCCAAGGCGACCTCGCCCCACGACCCGATGGTCCGCTCGCGGAGCTGCTCCAGGCGCTCCTGCGTGTGCTGCACGTGCAGCGCCGGCAGCGTATGCAGATCCAACTCGATGCGAGGCACATCCAGCGCGATGAACAGGCGGCGGATGAGATGGCTGATGTCCTCCGCCGTACGCAGCACGGCATGGGACGGGTTCGTTGCACTTCCTGGTGCGATGTCATGCAGCATGCATGCGACTCCCTTTGAGCGGAGGACCCTGACGCAGCTTTCGCCATCATCTTGCAGGAAGGATGGAAGGCCTGCAGAGCCGGTCGCGGCCTGCACTTCACTACCAAGGCAGCTCCCGGCTAGTCTCCGCTCCAATACAGCCTTGACCCGACAACCGCGATCACCTAAACCCGGCAGGTCTTCTTCGCACCAGGCGCCTCCATGCTGAACGTCACCCACACGCTCCGGGTAGTCGTGCTGTGCAGCCTCGCGCTGCAGGGCCGCGCGGCCGCGCCCGCTTTGCCCGCGAACGATCTGGGCTCGCCCGCCGGGTTGTACGGGGAGCTCTTCGTGCGAGTGCAGATGGAGCGGGTCTTCCCCGACAGCAAGACGTTCGTGGATGCGATCCCCGATCGGCCACCCGCCGAGGTGCTTCGGCTGTACCGCGAGGCGGTCGCAAGGCGCAACTTCGACCTGCGGGACTTCGTCGCCGCGCACTTCGAAGCATCACTTCCGGCGGCCGGGGACTACCGGATCATCAGCGGACAGGACGTGCGCCAGCACATCGACCGGCTGTGGGACGTGCTCACCCGCGAGCCAGGCCCACAACCGGCCTTTTCCTCGCGCCTGCCGCTGCCCAAGCGCTACGTCGTGCCCGGCGGCCGCTTTGCCGAGATCTACTACTGGGATTCCTACTTCACCCTGCTGGGCCTGGAGCAGAGCGGCCGCTCCGATCTCGTCACGGCGATGATCGACAACTTCTCCCATCTGATCGAACAGTATGGCCATGTCCCGAACGGGAACCGCACGTACTACCTGAGCCGTTCGCAGCCACCGTTCTTCGCGGCGATGGTCGAGCTCGAGGCCGCGCGCCAAGGTCCCGAGGCGTATGCGCGGCGCCTGCCCCAGCTCCAGCGCGAATATGCGTTCTGGATGGAAGGGGCGGAATCACTGCGTGCAAACGAAGCCCACCGGCGCGTCGTCCGCCTGGCGGGGGGCGAGATCCTCAATCGCTACTGGGACGACCGTGACACACCGCGCGAGGAATCTTATGCAGAGGATGTCGCCACGGCACGCGCCTCGCGACGGCCGGCCGCGGAGGTATATCGGCACCTGAGGGCCGCGGCGGAGAGTGGCTGGGATTTCAGCTCGCGCTGGTTCGAGGATGGCAGGACCCTCGCCACCATCCACACCACCGACATCATTCCCGTTGACCTCAACAGTCTGCTGTACCGGCTGGAGCGCACTATCGAGAGTGCGTGCAGGCAGGCCAGGCAGGTCAGCTGTGTCCAGGACATGTCCGCCAGGGCCGACATGCGCAAACGCGCGATGCTTCGATATCTCTGGAGCGGACAGAGCGGTGCTTTCACCGACTACGACTGGCGTACCCAGGCGCGGATCGAGCGCGTGAGCGCGGCGACGGTGTATCCGCTGTACTTCGAGGTGGCAGACGAAGCGCAGGCGCGCACGGTTGCCCGCACCGTGCGCGACTTGCTGCTCCGGCCTCACGGCATTGCCGCGACGACAGCGGAGACGGGCGAGCAATGGGACGCGCCGAATGGATGGGCGCCGCTGCAGTGGCTGGCGATCGAAGGCCTGCGCCGCTACGGGGAGCACGCAGTGGCGCGCACCATCGCGGAACGGTGGGTGAAGAAGAACCTCGAGGTCTTTCGCGCGACCGGGAAGCTGGTCGAAAAGTACAACGTCAGCGCCAGCGCCGCGGGCGGCGGCGGAGAATACCCGTTGCAGGATGGATTCGGCTGGACCAATGGCGTCCTGCGTCGCCTGCTGGCGGACTACCCGGAACTGACGGAGGACTGACAAGGGTGCGGCGTCGCCGCTCTGACCTGGTTCAGTGCCGTGCGGGTGCGGCCAGTGCCATCAGCGCTGCTACGCGCGCGAGGTTCTCGGCGCAGATGCGGCGAAATGGCTTGCTGATGCGCTCATCCGCGGCAGCTGTCTGCCAGAACACCAGTGCGGCGCGCCCCGCTGCAAGCCACGCCTCGCGTTCGGCAGGCAACGGCAGTGCGGGCTCGAAGTCCCGGGCCGGCAACTCCACCCCGCGCGCCGGCGCGTAGAATAGACTCCGCACCTCAATGCTCGACTGGGAGATAAGTCAATGGCCGCCTACTTCATCCTGCACAACCGCATTCGCGACGGGCATTCGCTGGATGAGTACATCCCGAAAGCACTCGAATCCTGGGCTCCGTACGAGCCCGAAGTGCTGGTGCTCGAGGAAAACTCGCAGGTCATCGAAGGCAATACCGAGTATCCACGGACGATCGTCGTGCGTTTCAAGTCCCGGGCCGATGCCGAAGCCTGGTATAACTCGCCGGAATACCGGGCCATCCGGCCGCTGCGCCTGGCCGCGATCGAAGGCTACGCAGTTCTCGTCGATGAATTCAGTCCGTCGGCTTCATAGACAATAGGGGAACGAGCCGGGCGGTGGCGACATGACCGGAGAGCGCATTGAAACTCAACCTCAACATAGACGTCCCGGCACTCTTGCCCGCCATTGAGTTCTACACGGAGGCGCTCGGCCTCAAGCACACGCGCTCGTTCGACGGCGATACCGCTGAGCTCACCGGCGCGTCGGCGACAATCTATTTGTTACAGAAGACGCCAGGAACAGTGGCGGTTCGGGAACCTGTCTTCGAGCGCCACTACGCGCGGCACTGGACGCCCGTGCATTTCGATCTCGTGGTGCCAGATGTGGACGTCGCAGCGGCACGGGCCATTGCAGCCGGCGCGAAGCAGGAGACCGGCCACGTCGACTGGCGAGGCTCGCGCTGCCTGAGCTTCAGTGATCCGTTCGGTCACGGCTTCTGCTTCATCCAGTTCGAAGCCAATGACACCTATTGCGACTGACCTGACAGCTCCCGGAGCCCGTGTCGAAGAGCGGACGTCTATTGCACCACACGGAGCAAGGTCAGCCCTTCGCCGACCGGCAGCATCGCGATCTCGACGCGCGGGTCATGGTGAACGCGGCGGTTGAATTCCTTGATCGCCTGCGCGTTCTCCGAAGTCATGTGTATGACCGGCGTACGCGACAGGCCCAGCGTGTTGTCGACGGCGATGAGTCCGCCCGGACGGATCAGGGTCAGCAGCTTCTCGAAGTAGGCGAAATAGTTCGGCTTGTCTGCGTCGACAAAGGCAAAGTCAAAGCCGCGCCGCCCGTTCTCGGCGGCAACCAGTTCGTCGAGGGTCTGCAAGGCAGGCTGGATCTTCAACTTGATCCTCTGCGCGACTCCCGCTTCCCGCCAGAATGGTTCACCCACGTCAGTGAACATGCGGGAGACGTCGCAGGCGATCAGCTCGCCACCTTCCGGCAGCGCCTGTGCGACCGCCAGCGCGGAATAGCCGGTGTAAGTCCCGATCTCGATGCAGCGCCGGGCACCGATCAGCCGGACCAGCAGCGCCAAAAACTGGCCCTGGTCGGGTCCGATCTGCATCTCGGCTTCAGGGCGCGGCGCTGTCGCCGCGCGCAGGC
>JALYWF010000077.1 GCA_030852845.1 Pseudomonadota bacterium | reverse complement strand
TGTGGATGATGCGCCAGGCTGGCCGCTACCACTCGCACTACCAGTCGCTGAAGCGGCAGAACGACTTCCTCGCGCTGTGCAAGAACCCGCGCCTGGCAGCCGAAGTGGCGATGGGCCCGGTGCATGATTTCAACTTTGACGCCGCCATCCTGTTTTCAGACCTGCTGTTTCCGCTGCAAGCGATGGGCATGGGACTGACCTACGATCCCGGTCCGAAACTGGCTTTCCACCTGCGCACCCTGCTCGACGTGGAGAAGATTACCGGCGGTGCGCACCGCGCCGAGTTCATGCAGTTCCAGGCCGAAGCCGTGCAGCTCACGCGCGCAAGGCTGCGCCGGGACAAGGGCCTCATCGGGTTCGTCGGGGGGCCGTTCACGCTGTACGTGTATGCGGCCGCCGGTTCGCATGAGAAGGCACAGGAGGCCCTCGCAGGCCTCGACAACGGCGTGTACGACGCCTTCAACGGCAAGCTGCTCGACCTGCTGGCGCAGAACATGGCGCTGCAGTCACGCGCCGGAGCCGAGGTGGTGGCCTTGTTCGACACGGCCGCCGGCGAGATCGACGCGGAACTCTATGGCAGGCGCGTGGTGCCCGTGCTTGCCGATCTGCTCGCGCGCTTCCGGCGGCTCGATGCAGACACGCCGGTGATCTATTACTCGCGCGGCACGGGTCCGGCATGGTGGGACCACCTCGCCGGCCTGCCCTTCCAGTGCCTGGGCGTCGACTGGCGCCACGACATCGGCGAGGTGCTGCAGCGGTACGGTGACCGCTGGGCCATCCAGGGCAATGTCGATCCGGAATGGCTGCATCTGACCGCGGCCGAACTGGAATCCCGCCTGCGCGAATATTTCGCGCGCGTGCGCGCCTTGCCCGCAGCGCTGCGCCGTGGCTGGATCTGCGGCCTTGGCCACGGCATCCTGCAGCGCACGCCCGAGGCCAATGTGCGCCGCTTTGTCTCCCTGCAGCGCGAGATCTTCGGGTGACAGAACTGCCGACGGAACTGCTCGAGCGACACGGGGCGCCAGTCCCGCGCTACACGAGCTATCCGACGGCCATGCATTGGGGTGCAGCGCCGTCCGGGGCCGCCTGGCTGGCCGCGCTCGATGAGGCCCTGTCGCAGGAGCATGCACGCGCGGGTCTTTACGTGCATACCCCGTTCTGCGGCGCGCTATGCACGTTCTGCGGCTGCAACATGCGTGTGGCACGCAGCCATTCGCTGGCCGCGCCCTATGTCGAGACCGTGCTGAAGGAATATTCCCTCTACCGGACGGGACTGCGTGCGCGGCCTGCGCTGGCCTCGCTGCACCTGGGCGGCGGTTCGCCCAGCTGGCTGCCCGCGGAATCGCTGGATCACCTGCTGGAGGGACTGCTCACCGACATTCCCATTGCCGACAACGCCGACTTTGCCATCGAGGCCGACCCACGCAATACCACGCGCGAGAAGCTCGGCGTGCTGCGCCGGCATGGCTTCCGCCGCATCGAGATCGGTGTGCAGGACTTCGACGCGCGTGTGCTGGAGATCGTCAACCGCGGGCAGACCGAGGAAGAGGTGCGTCGCGTGGTGGATGACGCGCGCGACCTCGCCTTCAGCAGCGTGGGCTTCGATCTCATCTACGGCCTGCCGCTGCAGACAGTGGAGAGCCTGCGCAACACCTTCGACATCGTGCTCCGGCTGCGGCCCGACCGCGTGAATTTCCTGCCTTACGCCCACGTGCCGTGGATCAGGTCCAGCCAGAGGCAGTACACGGACGCGGACCTGCCTGAGGCAGCCCTGCGACGCGAGTTGTTCCTGCTGGGCCGCGAACGCCTGGGCGCCGCAGGCTACGTGGAGGCAGGCATCGACCAGTACGCGTTGCCGTCGGATCCTCTCGCGCAGGCGCTGGCCGCCGGAACGCTCAGCCGCACCTTCATGGGATTCTCCGCCACGGCCATCGACGCGCTGATCGGCCTCGGCGTGTCGGCCATGGGCGATGCCCGCAGGGCCTATGCGCAGAACGAGAAGAACCTGCAGCAGTACGAGGCCCGCCTGGCGGCGAATGAGCTGCCGCTGCAGCGGGGCCATGTGCTCAACTCCACCGAAAGACGCATCCGCCAGCTGCTGTGGGAAGTGTTCGCCAGCAGCGAGGCAACGCTGCTGCCCGATGACCTGACATCCCCCTGGTGGCCCGCCGCGCAACAGCGACTGGCCCTGCTGCAGGAAGATGACCTGGTGCAGGTGACACCGGATGCCATCCGCGTCACCGCGACCGGCCGCGCCTTCCTGCGCCAGGTGGCCGCGGCGATTGCCGGCACATGACGCCGCGGCGCCTGCTGCTGGCCTTCGTGCTGGCGCTGCCGGCCGCCATGCTGTTGGCCGCCGTTGCGGCTCCCGCCGTGCAGGCCGCGCTGACGCCCATCGACACCTTTCCCCTGCACCGCGTGTTCTCCCGTCTCACCATGCTGGGCGTGGTGATCGCCACGGTGTGGCTGCTCTGGCGCTACCGTCTCTGTGGCGATGGCACGCTGGGCTACACGGGCCCATGGCCCCGCTTCCTGCGGCGCGTACTCGTCGGCCTTCTCGCCGGCATCACCCTGATGGCCCTGGCACTGGTGCCACTGTTCCTGCTGGACGTGCGCACCTGGAGCGCACGCGCGCCCGACGCCCTGCTCGACTGGATGCCCCTGTTGCTGAAGGGGTTGGGCAGCGGCCTGGCCGTGGCACTGATTGAAGAGACCTTCTTCCGCGGCGCCCTGCAGGGCTCACTGCAGAAGCTCGGCGCCTGGCGCCTGGCGCTCTTCGCCGTGCCGGTGTATTACGCCGCCGTGCACTTCCTGGGCCGCGCGGCCAGCGTACCCTACGAGGAGGTGGACGCCCTGAGCGGCTTCACCGCACTGGCGGGATTTTTCTCCGGCTTTGCCGATCCCCTGCGCATCGCCGATGCCTTCGTCGCACTGTGGTTCGTGGGGCTGCTGCTGGCGCTGGTGCGCCGGTACTGGGGTGATATCGCCGGCTGCATCGGGCTGCACGCCGGCTTCGTGGCCGTCATCTCGCTGTTCCGCAAGGTATCCGAGCCGATGGCGGGCAGTGGCTGGGGTTTCCTTGCAGGAGAATTCGACGGGCTGCTCGGCCTGTGGATCGCCCTGCTCACCGGCCTGTGCTGCCTGCTGCTGTGGCAGTGGCGGCGCCCCGCGACCTGAAACTCAGGGCTCGAAGAAACTCTCGTCCACCGGCTTGTGCGCGAGGATCTCCTCCCGCGTCAGGCCCTGCAGCTCATGCGGAAACACCAGCCACGCATCGGTGGTGCGCACGCAGAAATCCGGCCGCAGCGTCGTGCGATTGCGCGTGGGCTTGTGGAACACCGTGGCAATGCGCACCTGGCGCGGCATGTTGAGCTTGCAGCGGCGCTGCAGTTCGCCGATCAGCGCTTCGAGGCTGCGGCCGGAATCGAAGATGTCATCGATCAGCAGCAGGTGGTCATCGGCGGTGAGGCGCGACACCAGGTAGTCGATGCCATGCACGCGCACCCCGCCCTGCTGGCCGATGCCGGAGTAGGAGGAGGTGCGCACCGCCAGGTGGTCGCAATCCACGCCGTGGAATTCGAGCACTTCCTGCACGGCGATGCCGATGGGCGCGCCGCCCCGCCACACGCCCACGAGAATGGTGGGACGGAAGCCGCTGCGCAGGATCTGCATGCCCAGCGCCAGCGAGTCGCGCAGCAGCTCGTCTGCCGTGAGGAATTCCTTGGGAGCGCCGGTCATCTGCCGGGCCCTGCCGTCAGAACGGCTTGAGCACCACCAGCCACAGGATGCCCACCAGCAGCAGCAGTGGCAGCTCGTTGTACCAGCGCAGCGTGGTCGCGGCCGGCAATGGCGCGTCGCGCAGCATGCGCTTCATCAGCACGCGCATGGAGATGTGGAAGCCGATCAGCAGCACCACCAGCGTGACCTTGGCATGCAGCCAGCCGGCCGATCCCACGCGCAGCAGCACCGCCATCCAGACGCCCGAGGCCAGCGACAGCACGCCCATCACGCTGGTGAAGTGGTAGAGCTTGCGCGCCATCACCTTCAGGCGCCGCACGTCTTCACCGGCGGCCTTGCCCTCGACGAAGTGCACGAAGATGCGCGGCAGGTAGAAGATGCCGGCCATCCACGAAATGATGAAGAGGATGTGGACGGCTTTTACGTAGAACGGCAGCATGGGGCAAGTGTAGCGGAATGCAGCCGCCGGAGAGTATTGCCGGCCGACGCCTAAGACTTGCGCGGCCGCACGCCCCGCGTGGGCTCGGCCTCGAGGGGATTCTCCGGCCAGTAATGCCGCGGGTACCTGCCGCGCATGTCCTTGCGCACATCCGCGTAGCTGCCGCGCCAGAACCCTGCCAGGTCACGCGTGATCTGCATGGGCCTGCGGGCCGGCGAAAGCAGCTTCAGCGTCACGGGCACGCGCCCGCCCGCAATGCGCGGCGTATCCGCAAGGCCGAACACTTCCTGCATGCGCACCTCGATGCAGGGCGCGTTGTCATCTTCATAGTCCACCGCGATGCGGGAGCCGGTGGGTACGGTCACATGGCTGGGCGCGAACGCATCGAATGCCTGTCGCTGCGCATACGTGAAGCGCGCCAGCAGCGCCTCGGCCACCTGGCCCGCGGAGAGCTGATCGAGGCGATTGATGCCGGTGAGATAGGGCGCGAGCCATTGCGGAAGTTCGGCGAGCAGCGTGGCCTCGTCACATGTCGGCAGGTCCAGGCCCGTGCCGCGATGCTCACTGGCAAAGCGCAGCCGCGCCAGCAGCCGCCTGCCGATTTCGCCCCAGGGCAATGCATGCAGCCCGGCCTGCCGTGCCTGCTCGAGCAGCGCGTCGGTGACGGCCTGCGGATCCAGCTCGGCGCGGCGCTCCTCCAGCACCAGCGCATCCAGCCGCCGCACGTAGCGGGCGCGGGGCGCACCGCTGCGTGGGTCGGTATCGGTTTCCACCCCTTCGCGGATCTGCGCACCCAGCGCCGCCTGCAGCTGTTCCTTCGTCAGTGGAGCGGCAAGACGGATGATGGCCTGCGCGCCTTCGGCGTCATCCAGATCGAGGGCCACGAGATACGCCGAACCCGCCAGCGTGGAAGCACTTTCGAGCACGGCGCCGCGGCCGTTCGCCAGCAGATAGCGCTGTCCCACGGATCCGCCTGATCCGGCCCGCAACTGCGCCACGCGGTCCGGATAGGCCCACGCCAGCACCGCGCCGGCATCACGATCGTTCGCGTCCCCGGCCCGGCCACCGCCCAGGCGGCGCGCCAGCTCGCGCACCCGGGACAGCGCGCCCTGGTCGGCGCCATGCAGCTCACCGCGAAGCATTTCCAGGCGGGTGCGCACATCCGGATCACGCGCCGTACGCAGCAGGTCGCGTTCCGACAGCAGTGCCGCGAGGTTCCCCGCCAGCGGCGCCAGCAACGTGCCACGCGCGCGCACCAGCATGTGTGCCAGCCGCGGGTGCAGGCCGGTTTCGAGCATGGCCGTGCCCACTGCAGTGATGGCATTGCAGGCATCGATGGCCTCGAGCCGGCGGAGCAGCTCGCGGGCCTGTGCCAGCGTGGCCGCAGGTGGCGGGTCCATCCACGGCATGTCCTGCACGTCGCGCGCACCCCAGCGCGCCAGTTCCAGCGCCAGTGGCGCCAGGTCCGAGGTGAGTATTTCCGGTGGCGTCTGTGGCGCCAGCGTGCCCTGCGCACCCTCGCCCCACAGCCGCCAGGCGCTGCCGGGTGCGGTGCGTCCCGCACGTCCCGCGCGCTGCACGGCCGACGCCTGCGAGACGCGTACGGTGACCAGCCGCTCCATCCCCGTTCCCGGATCGAACAGGGAGCGCCGTGCCAGGCCGGCATCAATGACCACCCGCACGCCCTCGATGGTGAGGCTGGTCTCGGCAAGGTTGGTGGCGAGGATGAGCTTGCGCTGCCCGCGCGGCGGCGGCTCAAGCACCGCCTGCTGCGCTTCGATGCGCATCTCGCCATGCAGTGCATGCACTACCAGTGCGGGAATGCGCGCCGCTTCCACCTGCGCACGCAGGCGATGGATCTCGGAGGCTCCGGGCAGGAACACCAGCGCATCGCCATCGGTGGCGTCGAGCACCTGCCGCACCTGCAGGGCCAGCCGGTCGATGTCCCAGGGTGCCAGCGTGCGCTGTTCCGGCAACGGGGGCAGCCCCTTGCCCAGGTAGTGCACCTCCACGGGCCAGGTGCGGCCGCGCGCCTCGATGACCGGCGCGTCTCCCAGTCGCGCTGCCACCGCGGCGCCGTCGATCGTGGCCGACATCACCAGCAGCTTCAGCGGCAGGTCGAGTGACTGCTGCGCCTCGCGGCACAGCACCAGCCCCAGGTCGGCATGCAGGCTGCGTTCGTGGAACTCGTCGAAGATCACCACCGCGACGCCCTCCAGCGCCGGGTCGGATTGCAGCATGCGGGTGAGGATGCCCTCGGTGACCACCTCCAGCCGCGTGCGCGGACCCACCTTGGTGTCGAGCCGCATCCGGTAACCAACGGTCTCGCCCACCGGCTCGCCCAGCGTGGCCGCCATGCGCGCCGCCACTGCACGGGCCGCCAGGCGACGCGGCTCCAGCAACAGGATCCGCCGGCCCGCGACCCAGGGCTCGCGCAGCAATGCCAGCGGCACCACCGTGCTCTTGCCCGCACCCGGTGGCGCAACCAGCACGGCATTGTTGCCACTGGCCAGGCAATGGCGCAGTTGCGGCAGGATTTCGCCTACAGGCAGTGAGGTCGCGTCAGGCATGGACCAGCCATGATAATCTGACCAGCGACGCCAACCGGGAGAGGCCCATGCGCTGGCAAGATCTGCGCCGAAGCCAGAACGTGAAGGATGTACGCGGCCGCAGCTTCGGCGGCGGCGGCATGAAGCTGGGCATCGGCGGACTGGTGGTCGCCGCCATCGCCTACTTCGCTGGTGTCGATCCCCGCCTGGTGATGGGCCTGCTCGATACGGGCGGTGCGACCGGACCCGACCCCACGCAGATGCAGACCGCCCCGCCGAGCGATGACGCCGGCGATTTCGCCGCTGCCATCCTCGGCTCCACCGAAGATGTCTGGGGCGCGCTGTTCCGCGAATCGGGATCCACCTATCCTCCCCCGCAGCTGGTGCTGTTCACCGGCCAGGTGCCCACGGCCTGCGGCACAGGCAGTGCGGCAGTGGGTCCGTTCTATTGTCCGGCCAACCAGGCCGTGTACGTGGACCTGGATTTTTTCCAGGAACTGGCCAGCCGCCTCGGCGGCCCCGCCGATGCAGCGCGCGATGACAGCTTCGCCAAGGCCTATGTGCTCGCCCACGAGGTGGGCCACCACGTGCAGACCATCACCGGCATCTCCGACAAGGTGCGCGCCGCGCAGTCCCGCGGCCCGCAGGAAGAGCAGAACGCGCTGCAGGTGCGCATGGAACTGCAGGCCGACTGTTATGCCGGCATCTGGGCGCGCTTTGCGCGTGACCGCCTCACCGAGCAGGACATCGACGACGCGCTCACCGCGGCCGCCGCGGTGGGCGATGACATGATCCAGAAGAAGACGCAGGGCTACGTGGTGCCGGAGAGCTTCACGCATGGCTCAGCCGACCAGCGCCGACGCTGGTTCGCGCGCGGCTTCGGCAGCGGCGAGGTGGACGCCTGCGACACCTTCGCCACGAAGTCCCTCTAGCAGCGAGCCCCGTCAGCGCCGGTACTCGATTGCCCCGGTGCGCGGGTTGCGGGAGTAGTGGCTGAAGAACTCCCAGGCGATCTTTCCGTATTCCGGATACAGGGCGTGCATCAGCCCGCTGGTGTATGACACCGCCACCATGGGCACGCCGGTGCCGTTGTTGATGTACCAGCGGGAACTGTCGTACTCCCCGTTGCGCCGCATCCTGTCCATGTAGTCGGCGCGGAATCCCACCAGCGGGAAGCGATCGAAGTCGAACCTGGCTGGCTGCATGCCGTTGTAGCCGAGGAACAGGTTGAGCTGCTGCTGGTAGTTGGCGGCGATCCGGCCATTGGCCTGGTCGAACGCGCCCGCCAGGTCGAACTGGGAGGTGGTGAACATCACCGGCAGGTCCACCTTGTCGAACTGCTTCACCTCTTCGGGCGTGCCGGTGTACGGGGCGGCAGCCATCGGCACTGCCGCGGCGAACAGCGAGGGCTTGCCATTGATGGCACGCAGCGTCGCCGCCCCGCCCAGCGAGTAGCCGGTGACATAGACGCGGGAGGGATCCAGCGCCGGCCAGCGGCGCAGCGTGTATTCCACCAGGGCGGGCAATGAGGCGCTGGCAGTCGGCAGTGAACTCTGGTGCTCAGGCGCCACGATCGCAAAACGCTGCGTTCCCGCCAGCGGCAGCAGCCCGATCTCCTCGACGAACTGCCGGGGATCATCACCGCCACCATGCAGTGCCAGCACCAGCGGCACCGAACCCCTGGGTGCACTGCCATCCACCACCTCCCTGGGCAGGTAGTCGAACCAGGTCTGCAGGTATTCCCCGTTGGGCGCAGCAAGCTTGCGGAAGCGTTCATCCTTGCGCTCGAACACCTGGATGCCATCGCGCGTGGCCGAGTTGAACACGGCATTGCGCTCACTCAGCGACAGCGGTGCCTGGTCCATGCTGTAGCCCTGCCAGGGCGTGGAGGCGCTGTGCAGGCCGGGACGTCCCACCGGCACCCGCATCGCATGGGTGAACAGGTTGTAGTAGGCGTCGGAGATGATGGCGGGCAGGGCGCGGCCGGACTGGCGCGCCACGACCACGCGCCGCAGTGGCAGGTGCTGGTTGAACCAGGTCTGCGTGTCCGGGGTCGAGGCGTAGGCATTCGTGCCGTTGGCCGCGCGGTACCGGGCAACCACCTGCTCTGGCGCATTGACCAGGTATACGGGAACCAGCCCCGCGACCTGGCGCACGTCCTGCATGGTGCCGTTGACCAGCAGCATGCCGGCGATGCGGCTGACATAGTCGAGCGTGCCGGCCACATAGTCGTTCAGGTACGTGGCGCCGCCATCGATGCCGATCACATAGGTGTAGCCAAAGCCGCCGAAATATTCGGCGTCGGCGTAGCGGGCGCCATCACGGCCACCGGCGCCGGCCTTCTGCGCCAGCAGCGCGGTCTGCAGCGCGTAATAGTATTTCTGGTCGCCTGCGCCGAAAGCCTTGCCGTCGGCCGGCGTCACGAGCACCACGCTGCCGATGGCCTCATCGATGATGCGGATCAGGCCGAGTTCCTCGAGGTATTGCCGCGCCGCGCGCTGGTCAGCGAACGCGCGCTCCACGAACACCAGGATGTTGGTGTTGAGTCGCGCGGCTGCACGGCCGCCATACAGGTTGGGCGAGCGGTAGATCCAAGTGGTGCCATCGGGATACCCGTCGAGCACGGGATGGGATACGAAGCGGCCCGTGTTGCCTTCGAGCTTCGCCACCGCCAGCGGTCCGTTGATGCGCGCCTGTGCCAGTGATTCGAAGGTGGCCTCGTTTTTCTGGCGGCCGGAGTAGTCCAGCGCCAGGCATGCCGCAGCAGGAACAGCCAGCAGCAGCCAGGCAAGACGCGTGAAGACAGCTTTCGACATCTGATCCCCCTTTATTGGAGCCCGGGGCGTCAGGTTCCGTGTGCGCGCCGCTCGAAGCGGCACTCCACGGCCAGGCCCGGTTGATTGTTTCTCAGGAATACCTCGCCCCGGTGCAGGCGCGCAATGGCTTTCACCAGGTTCAGCCCCAGGCCACCGCCGGCGGGCTTGTCGCCACTCATTCCAGGCCCGTTATCGCTGACGACCAGGGTCAGCCAGGCCGGGTCGCTGCTCACCTTCAGGTGCACCGTGCCTCCGGCAGGCACGTACTTGATGGCGTTCTCGAGCAGGTTGGCGATCAGCTGCGCCAGCAGCTGGCGCTTGCCATGGATCACGGCCTCGCCCTGCGCGTCGGTCTGCAGGTCAAGGCCGCTGTCCTGCATGCCGGGCTGGTAGAGCTCGTGCATCTCGCGCGCCAGCTGCGCCAGGTCGATGCGCTCCACGTCGGCCATGGGCCCGCTGCTTTCCGCACGCGCGATCTCCAGCAGCGTGCCCAGCGTGCGCTGCACGCGATCCAGCTCTTCCAGCGCCGGCTGCGCCATCTCGAGGCTTGCGGCCGGCACATCGCTCCGGCGCAGCGCCTCTTCCATGCGCACGCGCAGGCGATACAGTGGCGTGCGCAGGTCGTGCGCGATGCTGCCGTAGGTCGTGCGCAACAGCGTGGCCTGCTGCTCCAGGCGCTCGAGCATGTCGTTGACGGTGCGGCCGAGCTGGTCGAATTCATCGCCCTTGCCGCGCAGTTCGAGCCGCCGCGACAGGTCGCTGTGCACGATGGCATCGCAGGTGTTGGAAAACTCCCGCACGCGGCGCGCAGCCAGTGCGGCATACCAGCGCGCCAGCGCCACGATGAGCAATGTGATGGCCAGCACTCCCCAGATGCTGGCCCAGCCGAACCGGCGCAGCGCGCGTTCCATCTCGCTGGTGTCCGTGCCCACCAGCAGCCAGTAGCCGCCAGCCAGCATCACCAGGTGGGCGCGCACGGGATGGCTGCCCAGCTCCCCTTCGGCAGCGATGCGGAAATGCACATCGGTGTCATGTCGCGGCTCGACATCCCGCGGCCAGGCGATCAGGTTGCCCTCCACGCGCGACATCGCCGGATTGACCAGCAGGTACACCGCGCCGGTGCGGCCCCAGCTGTCCGCGCGCTCCCGCAGGGCCCAGGCCACGTCACTGATGCTGCCATTCTTCACGTAGACCTGCGCCAGCTTGTCCAGCTCGGCGGTCATCACGCGTTGCACTTCGCGCTCCAGCGCATTGCGCGTCAGCCACCACACCGTGCCCTGCAGCCCGACCACCAGCAGCAGCACGATCACGCCATAGGTCAGGGTGAGCCGGGCCGCGGCGGAACGCAGCCACGAGCGTGCGTTCAGCCCGGAGGGCTTGCGCGTCGCGGGCGGCGTGCCCGCGTCAGTTGCCATCGCGCAGCACGTATCCCGCGCCGCGCACCGTGTGGATGAGCGGGCGCGGGAAGTCGCGATCCACCGCCGCGCGCAGCCGGCTCATGTGGACGTCGATGATGTTGGTCTGCGGGTCGAAGTGCAGGTCCCACACGCCCTCCAGCAGCATGCTGCGCGTGACCACCTGGCCCTGCCGCCGCATCAGGTATTCCAGCAGCTGGAATTCCTTGGCCGTAAGGTCGATGCGCTTGCCGGCGCGCGTCACCGTGCGGGAGAGCAGGTCGAGCTCCAGGTCGGCCACCTTCAGACGCGTGACCACCGCGGCTCCCTGGCCCCGCCGCAGCAGCGCCTCGATGCGCGCCAGCAGCTCCTCGAAGGCAAATGGCTTGGTGAGGTAGTCGTCGCCGCCTGCGCGCAACCCCTCGATGCGGTCATCCACCGAACCCAGTGCCGACAACACCAGTACCGGCACGCTGCGACCTTCCGCGCGTAGCGCCTGCACGATGCTCAGTCCATCCATGTGGGGCAGGTTGCGGTCGGCGATGATCAGCTCGTGGTCGCCGGCCAGCGCGCGGGCCAGGCCCACGCGGCCATCGGCGGCAACCTCCACCTCGTGGCCACTCTCGCCCAGACCCCGGGCGAGGTACTTGGCGGCTTCGGCGTCATCTTCGATCAGCAGCAGGCGCATGCGGGCGTATCCTAAGGGCGGCTGCACAGCCTTGCGGCCCTTTACGGGTTTTTCATAAATTCTACCTTCTTCCCCCTGCCAGGCCGGCATTTCCCGGCCGGGAGCCCAGCATGACCATCGTCCGCCTTCCCCACCTCACAGCACTGCTGCTCGCGGCCCTGGCCGCCGCCTGCGGAGGCCCGAAGCAGGCCACGCCGGAAGAAGCCGCCGCCTTCGTGGAGCAGCTCAACAAGGATTTCCGGCGCATGGGAGACGAGGCGGCGGCAGCCGGCTGGGTGCAGGCCACCTACATCACCGAAGACACCCAGCTGCTCAATGCCCGCGCCACCGAGCGCTACCTGGAGCTGGTGAGCCGCGCGGTGAAGGAATCACGCCGCTTCGATGGAGTGAAGGTGGACGAGGCCACCGCCCGCACCCTGCAGCTGCTGCGCCAGGGCGTATCCGCCCCGGCGCCGGATGACCCGGAACGGCGCGCGGAGCTGGCGGCGCTGGCCGCGAAGCTCGAGGCCACCTACGGCGAGGGCAAGTACTGCGAGACGGTGGGTGGCAAGGAACAGTGCCACAACATCGACGATGTCACGAAGGTCATGGCCGAGAGCCGCGACTTCGACGAGCTGCTGGCGGCCTGGAATGGCTGGCACACCATTAGCCGCCCCATGCGCCCGGACTACGTGCGTTTCGTGGAACTGGCCAACGAGGGCGCGAAGGAAATGGGCTACGCGGACCTGGGCACCATGTGGCGCTCGGGCTATGACATGCCGCCTGACCAGTTCGTCCAGACCGTGGAGCATCTGTGGGGCCAGGTGAAGCCGCTGTACAACGAGCTGCAGTGCTATGCGCGCGACCAGCTGGCGGAGAAATACGGCGCTTCGAAGGTGCCAGCCGGCAAGCCCGTGCCCGCGCACCTGTTCGGCAACATCTGGGCGCAGCAGTGGAACAACATCTACGAGGACATCCTGAAGCCCTACCCGGCCATCTCGCGCGAGCCGCTCGACAAGGAACTCGTACGGCAGAAATACGACGCGGTGAAGATGACCCGGCAGGCCGAATCCTTCTACACCTCGCTGGGCATGCCGAAGCTGCCGGACACCTTCTGGGAGCGCTCCATGCTCACGCGCCCGCGCGATCGCGAGGTGGTCTGCCATGCCAGCGCCTGGCAGATGGATGGCGCGGAGGATGTGCGCATCAAGCAGTGCATGATCCCCACCGAGGAAGAGCTTGGCACCGTGTACCACGAGCTCGGTCACCTCTTTTATGACCTGGCCTACAAGGACCAGCCGTATTTCTTCCAGGGCGGCGCGCATGACGGCTTCCACGAGGCCATCGGCGACACGGTGCTGCTGTCAGTGACGCCGGGTTATCTCGCCGGCATCGGCCTCGGCAGCCCGGTGAAGCCCTCGCGCGAGGCCACGATCAACGAGCAGATGAAGATGGCGGCCGACAAGATCGCCTTCCTGCCCTTTGGCCTGCTGGTGGACCAGTGGCGGTGGAAGGTGTTTTCCGGCGAAGTGGCCCCCGCCGACTACAACAAGGCCTGGTGGGAGCTGCGCCGCAAATACCAGGGCGTGGCCCCGCCAAATGAACGCAGCGAGCAGGACTTCGACCCGGGCGCCAAGTACCACATCCCCGGCAACACGCCCTACACGCGCTACTTCCTGGCGTTCATCCTGCAGTTCCAGTTCCACAAGGCGCTGTGCGATGCGGCGGGCTTCAAGGGGCCGCTGCATGAGTGCTCGGTGGCCGGGAGCAAGGAAGCGGGAGATCGTTTCCAGGCGATGCTGCAGGCGGGCGCCAGCCGGCCGTGGCCAGAGACGCTGGAAAAACTCACCGGCACGCGCGAGATGGATGCCAGCGCCATCATCGACTACTTCCAGCCGCTGATGGGCTGGCTGAAGGAGAGGAATGCGGGCAGGCAGTGCGGGTGGGAAGGCTGAGGTCGCGCCTCAGCCCAGCCACCAGGTGCTGAATTCCTCGAAGCTGATGTAGCCGTCCTCGTTCACGTCGACGGCCAGGAAGTCCAGCTCACATTCCTCGCGCGAGACGTCACCATCGATGTCGATCAGCAGCTGGTGGAACTCGGCGACATCGATGCGACCGTCGCCATTGGGGTCGCAGCTGTCGAACTTCTGCTTCAGCTCTTCCAGCCGGAACCTGATCGACCCTTCCATGAGATCTCCTGAGGCGCCCTGTGGCGGCTATTCATTTCTTCCCGGGGCCAGTCAGCCCCTGGTCGGGCGTATCCAGTCCCTGCGATGGGCGACGTCCAGGAATGCGCTTGTCAGCAGGCCCAGGATGACACCCGGCCAGAAGCGACCGTAGGGAGCGCCGAAGGCGCCAAATATCAGCGCCAGGACGATGTGCTGAGGAGGCCGAACGGCACGCAGGTAGATGATCAAGCCACGTGAAAAGCCGCGTATGGTCATGCCCCTGATGTTAGCAGTCGCGACTCCCGTCCCATGACAGGCCTGCCGCGGCTGTATGTATATACAGCCCCGCGGTAGAATCCCGGCATGTCCAAGTCCCCGCCTGCACACCACGCCATCCGCATCCAGGGCGCGCGCCAGAACAACCTGCGCAACCTCTCGCTCGACCTCCCCCTCGGCGAACTGACCGTCATCACCGGCGTCTCCGGCTCCGGCAAGTCTTCCCTGGCCTTCGACACGCTGTACGCCGAAGGCCAGCGCCGCTACGTGGAAACCTTCAGCCCCTACGCGCGGCAGTTCCTCGACCGCATGGACCGCCCGCAGGTGGACCGCATCGACGGCATCCCCCCCGCCATCGCCATCGACCAGACCAACCCGGTGCGCACCTCGCGCTCCACGGTCGGCACGATGACCGAGATCAATGACCACCTGAAGCTGCTGTTTGCCCGCGCGGCGAAACTGCATTGCCGCAGCTGCGGTCAGCCGGTACGGCGTGATACGCCGGCTTCCATCCTCGCCTCGCTGCGCGAGCGTGCCGCCGAGCTCGACGACCCGCGCCTGCTGGTGTGCTTCGAGGTGACGCGGCCGGAGAACCTGCCGGAAAAGGACCTGCGCACCCTCCTCGAATCGCAGGGCTACGTGCGTTTCCTCGAGGAAGAAGGCAAGACTCCACAGCACAGGCTCACCGTGATCCAGGACCGCCTGCGGCTGGGCAATGCCGAGCCCGCGCGTGTTGGCGAGGCGCTCGAGGCGGCGCTGAAGGGCGGCCGCGGACACATCGTCGTGCACGCGCTCGATGCCGACGGTGCCATCAGTGCCAGCTGGCGTTTTTCCGCCGGCCTGCACTGCGCGGAATGCGACATCAGCTACCAGGATCCGCTGCCCAGCCATTTCTCCTTCAACTCGCCGCTGGGCGCCTGCGACACCTGCCGCGGTTTCGGCCGCGTGATCGGCGTGGACTACGACCTGGTGGTGCCGGACCAGAACAAGACGCTCTCCGGCGGCGCGGTGAAACCCTGGCAGACGGCCACGGGCAAGGAATGCCAGGACGACATGCAACGGCATGCGCCCGCCGCCGGCATTCCGCTCGACGTGCCATACCACGACCTCACCGACGACCAGCGCAACTGGGTGATCAATGGCGACGGCCGCAAGGGCCGCAAGCACTGGTACGGCATCAAGGGCTACTTCGACTGGCTCGAGAGCAAGGCCTACAAGATGCACGTGCGCGTGCTGCTCTCGCGCTACCGCAGCTACACCGAGTGCCCCGCCTGCAAGGGCGCGCGGCTGAAACCCGAGTCGCTGCTGTGGCGGCTGGGGCCGTACAACATGCAGGGCCTGTCGGAGCTGCCCGTGGCCCGCTGCCGTGAATTTTTCGCCGACCTCCGGCTGCCGCCGCCGCTGCAGGATGCCGACACGCTGGTGCTGGATGAGATCCGCGCGCGGCTGGGCTACCTGTGCGAGGTGGGTCTTGGTTACCTCACGCTCGACCGGCAGTCACGCACGCTCTCCGGCGGCGAGGTCCAGCGCATCAACCTCACCACCGCGCTGGGCACCTCGCTGGTGCATACGCTGTTCGTGCTCGACGAGCCATCGATCGGCCTGCATCCGCGCGACATGGGGCGCGTGATCGGCGTGATGCAGAAGCTGCGCGATGCAGGCAACACGCTGGTGGTGGTGGAGCACGATCCGCAGATCATGTTCGAGGCCGACCGGCTGATCGACATGGGGCCGGGCGCCGGCGAGCATGGCGGGCGCATCCTCTTCAATGGTCCGCCGGCCGGAGTGTTGCGCGAGAAGGAATCACTCACCGGCGATTACCTCGCAGGCCGCCGGCGCATCGTGCCAGGCGACGAGGGGCCGGCCGCTTCGCTCGAACCCCTGGCGCATGCCGCGCGCATGCTGGTGCTCGAGGGCGCAACGCTGCACAACGTGCGTGATGCCACGCTGCGCGTGCCGCTGGGCCAGCTGGTGTGTGTCACGGGCGTTTCCGGCTCCGGCAAGAGCACGCTGGTGACAGAGCTGCTGTATCCGGCCCTGCAGCGCACCTTCGGCAAGCCGGCGGAGATGCAGGGCAGCTTCGTGAAGCTCAGCGGCCACGGCCACCTGCAAGGCGTGACGCTGGTGGACCAGTCGCCCATCGGCCGCACCGCGCGCTCGAATCCGGCCAGCTTCATCGGCGCCTTCGATCCCATCCGCAAGCTGTTCGCGAAGGTGCCCGAGGCGGTGGCCCGGGGGTACACACCCGGCACCTTCAGCTTCAACTCCGGCAACGGACGCTGCCCGGATTGCGGGGGCAATGGTTTCGAGCATGTGGAGATGCAACTGCTCGCCGATGTGTACCTGCGCTGCCCCACCTGCAATGGCCGCCGCTACCGAGACGAGGTGCTGGAACTCACCATCGAGGGCGCGCAGGGCAGCCGCGCTGATATTGCGACCGTGCTCGACATGACGGTCACCGAGGCACTGGCCTTCTTCGCGCATGAGGCAGATGTGCTGGAGCGGCTGCAGCCACTGGCCGACGTGGGCCTGTCGTACCTGAAGCTCGGCCAGCCGGTGCCCACGCTCTCTGGCGGTGAGGCGCAGAGGCTGAAGCTGGCGGGCCACCTGGCCGATGTGGCGGGCACCACCAGACAGCTGCTGATCTTCGACGAACCCACCACCGGCCTGCACTTCGAGGACATCGCGAAGCTGATGCGCGCCTTCCGCGCGCTCACCAGGCGCGGTGCCTCGCTGCTGGTGATCGAGCACAACCTCGACGTGATCGGCGCGGCGGACTGGCTGATCGAGCTGGGTCCGGAGGGCGGCGATGGCGGCGGCCGCATCGTCGGCTCGGGCACGCCGGCGGAGTTCCGCGCCGGGCGCATCGGCCACACCGGCGTGGCGCTGTCCGGCTACAACCTCTCGGCCGAGACCGTACGCGACGCGGCCCGCCAGCACCTGGCGCCACCGGAACCGCCACGGGCCATCGAGGTGCGGGGTGCACGCGAGCACAACCTGAAGAACATCGATGCGCAGCTGCCGCACGGGGCGATGACCGTGGTCACCGGCGTCTCGGGGTCGGGCAAGTCCACGCTGGCCTTCGACATCATCTTCGGCGAGGGCCAGCGCCGTTACCTGGAATCCCTGAACGCCTACGCGCGCCAGTTCGTGCAGCCTGCCTCGCGCGCTGATGCGGACTCGGTGACCGGCATTCCGCCCGCAGTGGCCATCGAGCAGCGCACCAGCCGCGGCGGCCGCAAGAGCACGGTGGCCACGCTCACCGAGATCCACCCCTTCCTGCGCCTGCTGTTCGTGAAGCTGGGTGTGCAGCATTGCCCGGACTGCCAGATCCCCATCGAGCCGCTCAGCGCCGACGCCATCACCGCACGCATCCTCAAAGGCCACCGACACAAGGAGATCACGCTGCTGGCGCCGCTGGTGAGCGGGCGCAAGGGCATCTACAACGAGCTGGCGCGCTGGGCGGCAAAGAAGGGCCACGGGCAACTGCGGGTGGACGGCAAGCTGGTGCCCACCGCGCGCTGGCCGAAGCTGGCGCGCAACAAGGTGCACGACATCGAGCTGCCGCTGGGCACGCTGCAGGCCACGCCGCGCAACGAGTCGCAACTGCGCGGGTTGATCGATGCGGGCCTTGAAGCAGGCAAGGGCGTGGTGATGGTGCAGGCGGCGGGCAGCAGCACGCTGCAGTCCTTCTCGTCGCGTCGCGCCTGCCCGGACTGCGGACGCGGTTTTCCCGAGCCGGATCCGCGCCTCTTCGCCTGGAGCAGCGCGCGCGGCTGGTGCACGGACTGCCTCGGCACGGGCCTGGAGCTGCCGGAGTTCGACGCGGAGCAGACGGGCGAGGAAGACTACTGGCTGGAGGCCGGCGCCGATGCGCATGTCTGCGAATCCTGCGATGGCGCGCGCCTGAACCCGGTCGCGCTGGCCGTGAAATTCCGCGACCGGTCGATTGCGGACCTCGCTGCCCTTTCCATCGATTCGCTCGCCATCTTCCTGCAGCAGCTGAAACTCAATGCGCGTGAAGGCGCGATCGCGAAAGACCTGGCACCGGAGATCAGTGGCCGCCTGGGCTTCCTCGCGCGTGTGGGACTGGGCTATCTGACGCTCGATCGCGCGGCACCGACGCTGTCGGGCGGCGAGACGCAGCGCCTGCGCCTGGCCGCACAGCTGGGCTCGAACCTGCGCGGCGTGTGTTACGTGCTCGACGAACCCACCATCGGCCTGCATCCGCGAGACAACCGCCTGCTGCTCGACGCGCTGGGCGAGCTTGGCCAGGGCCGCAACACGCTGGTGGTGGTGGAGCACGACGAGGAAACCATCCGTCGTGCCGACCATGTGCTCGACCTGGGACCTGGCGCGGGCTCGCGCGGCGGTCACGTGGTCGTGGCCGGCACCATGGCCGAAATCCTCGCGCATCCAGACTCCATCACCGGCCGCTGCCTGCGCGAACCCATGCGTCATCCGGTTGAGCCGCGCCGTCCCGTGGTGAAGCGCGGCGCCAGCGCCACGCCCATGCTGCGGCTGGAAGGCGTCTCGCTGCACAACCTGCGCGGCCTCGACGTCGACTTGCCACTGGGCCGGCTCATCGCGCTCACCGGGGTCTCCGGCTCAGGCAAGTCCACGCTGGCCCTCGACGTGCTGCGTCCCGAACTGACCCGGGCACTGGCGCGCGGCACGAAGGCCAGGTCGGCCCAGCCGCAGTCCTGCAAGTCCATCCAGGGGGTGCAGCTGATCGAACGCGTGCTCGAGGTGGACCAGGCGCCCATCGGCAAGACGCCGCGCTCCTGCCCCGCCACCTACGTGGGATTCTGGGATGCGATCCGTCGTGTGTATGCCGGCACCACCGAGGCTTCCATCCGCGGCTACGGACCCAGCCGCTTCTCGTTCAACACCGCCGGTGGCCGCTGCCCCGCCTGCGAGGGCCAGGGCATGCGCACGGTGGAGATGAACTTCCTCCCCGACGTGAAGGTGCCCTGCGATGTGTGCAAGGGCCAGCGCTTCGACCCTGACACCCTCGGCGTACTCTGGCGTGGCAGGAGCATCGGCGACGTGCTGGCCATGAGTGTGGATGAGGCAGTGGAGTTCTTCGCCAGCCACAAGAGCATCCGCCATGCGCTGGCGCTGCTGCAGGAAGTGGGGCTGGGTTATCTCACGCTGGGCCAGCAGAGCCCGACGTTGTCCGGCGGCGAGGCCCAGCGCATCAAGCTGGTCACCGAACTGGCCCGCCTCAGGCCCGACGCGGTGCCCTCCACTCGCGGCGCGTTCTACATCCTCGACGAACCGACGGTGGGACTGCACATGGCCGATGTGGAGCGCCTGATCGCCGTGCTCCATCGCCTGGCCGACGCCGGCAACACCGTGCTGGTGGTGGAGCATAATCTCGACGTGGTGGCGCAGGCAGACTGGGTGATCGACCTGGGACCGGAAGCCGGGGCGGCTGGCGGCCGCTGTGTCGTGGCCGGGCCTCCCTCGCTCGTTGCCAGTCACCGCACCTCGCACACCGGCGCGGAACTGCGCCATTTCCTGGGGCAGCGCCGTGCCGCATGACATCGGCTGCTGGAAATGCGGGGCGTCGCTCTCAACGCTGACGCTGCCCTTCGGCCGCACCGAACGCTGCCGCCAGTGCGGTGCCGACCTGCATGCCTGCCGGCTGTGCTCGCTGTACGACTCGCGCGCCTGGCAGCAATGCCGTGAACCCACCGTGGAAGAAGTGCGTGACAAGGAACGCGCCAACTTCTGCGATCACTACAAGCCGGTGGCCGGCGCGTTCAAGGGTGGCAATAGCGCGGCCGATGCGGCCCGCGCCCAGCTCGAGAAGCTGTTCGGAAAATAGGCGCGGGAGGACTCCCGCGCCACGTCGGATCAATGGCCGCCGAGGCGGCCCAGCAGGCGCGAGAACCGGCTGCTGCCGGACTTCTTCTCCGGCTTGCGCGCGGCGGCATCGTTGATGATGGTGCGACCGCCATCGTCCAGGGACAGCGTCGAGGCGCCGAGGATCTCCAGCGTCGACTCGAGCACTTCCGCGCCGCCGACGCCGCTGCTGACCTTGCGGTCCAGCGGCACATCCGGCGCGCGGCGACGGGCCACCACACGCTTGCCCAACGGCTTGCCGGTGGCCTTGCCCGGGGTCGGGGTCAGGGCCGCAGCGGGCGCAACGGGCGGGGCCTTGGGCGCCAGGCGCGGCGGCACGGCGGCCGCCACCGGCTTGCCGGGTACCCTGGCACGCACGGTGTCGTCGATGTCACGCCGCGGCGGCGGGGGGCGATCATCGGCCAGCAGCTCGAAACCTTCCATGCCTTCGCGCCGCAGGTCCGCGTCGGTGGTCTTTTCCGGTCCATCCAGGGGCGGCGAAGTGGTGCCGCGCGCACGATCGCGTTCCTTCACTGCCACCGGCACCACGGCCACGGTCTTGTAATCGGAGCGCACGTAGTTCGCCACCTGCGTGGCGGAGTTCGGATCGCTGAAGAAACCCAGCCGCAGGCCATACCACTTGCGTCCCTGGCGGTTGCCTTCGACGTTGTACAGCGTATAGGCCTCGAAGATGGCCAGGTGCGGCAACGTGGCCACGTCCACCGGCGTGGTGGACCACACCAGCTGCACGGCAAAACACGGCGGCGCGTTGTTCTCGCGATCCACCTTGATATCCGTGAGCGTCTGCGTGTCCTCGGGGGTCACCAGGCGCACATCGGATTCCTTCTCGAGGCCCTCGAAGGGATTCTTCAGCGGCGGCATCGCCGGGATCACCGGCGCGGTCCTGGTGGCCGGCTCTTCGAGCAGGCTCAGGGCATCCAGGTTGCTGAGCTCGCGGGCCGGCGCGGGCTGCGGTGGCGTGGGCACGCGCGGTGCGGGTGCGGGTGTGGGTGCGGCGACCACCTTGGCCACGGGCACCGCTGGCGCCACCGGCGGCGCTGCACGCAGCGGGGATGGCGCAATGATGGTGGGAGCAGTGGCCGCGTCCGCCGCGGTCTCAGACAGCTGTGCCAGCACGTCGCGCACGTTGGACATGGATTCAATCGTCGGCGCCGCGACCGGTGCGGGGGCGGCAACCGGCGCAGGCACACTGGTTGCCGCGGGTGCTTTCGTTGCAGCGGGTGCAGGCGCGCTCACCGGCGCCGCCACTGCTGCCACCGC